>JACAEO010000385.1 GCA_013388805.1 Chloroflexota bacterium | reverse complement strand
GGGGTAGGGGGGTGGGGTATGCGGGGCCTGGGGACGCACCTCCCAAAAACCCTCCACCTGAGGCGGGGAGCGGGGTACGCCGTTGCGGGCCCGCTCCCCGCTCGCTTGTGTACAGAACGCCCGTACGGTTATACACATCATCCCCAGCTTATCCACAGCGAGGGCTTCAGCCCGACGGCGCACCGGTCGGGTCGTCGTTGCCTCAGCCGCGGGACGGTAGCCTTTACACTGCCCATAGCGCCTGCGGCTGTGCTATAATGGGCGGAGCACGCCATGCCCGGGCCATCACTGCTTACTTATGTCCATTCATGCCATTGCAATGCGGAAATACTGACAGCACATTGTGGAAAACATACGTTTTTCTCCCCTCCAGAACGCCTGATGTGACTGGGAGCTGTAAATACTTTTTCTGCCACTCATCTGGTGGGTGGCTGGGAGTGTGAGCGCCGATGAAGGACTTCATCCACCTGCACGTCCACTCGGAGTACAGCCTGCTGGACGGGTACGCCTCGACGGCGGCGATCGCGGCGCGGGCGGCCGAGCTGGGCATGGACAGCATCGCCCTGACCGACCACGGTGTGATGTACGGGGCAATGGAGTTCTACGATGCGGCGAAGAAGGCCGGGATCAAGCCGATCATCGGCATGGAAGCCTACATGGCCCCTGGCGCGCGCACGGCGCCGATGGTCAAAGGTGGCAAGAACTACTTCCACCTGCTGCTGCTGGCCAAGAACGAGGTAGGCTACCGCAACCTGGTGCGGCTCACCACCCGCGCCCACCTCGACGGCATGGGCAAGGGCGTCTTCGCCCGCCCACGCATCGACCGCGAGCTGCTCGAGCAGTACCACGAGGGCCTGGTTGTGACCTCAGCCTGCATCGCCGGCGAGCTGATCAGCCAGCTCAAGGGCCAGCAGGCCCGCGAAGCGCGTGAAACGGCGGCCTACTTCCGCGACCTGCTCGGCCCCGACAACTACTTCCTCGAACTGCAACTCCACGATAATACCCCCGAGCTTGAGGGTATCAACGACGAACTGGTGCGTATCGGCAGCGAGCTGGGCATCCCCCTGGTCGTCACCAATGATACGCACTTCGTGCGCCCCGAGGACCTGCAGACCCAGCAGAAGGTCATGGCCATGGGCATGAACCTGACCTTCAAGGAGTTCTGCGCCAAAGACTTCGTTATGGACGAGAGCTACCACATCATGACCGGCGAGCAGATGTGGGCGAAGTTCAAGCGCTACGGGACGGCGCCACTGGAGAATACGCGGCGCATTGCCGACATGTGCAACCTGAAGCTGGACTTCGGGCGCGTCCAGTTGCCGCAGTTTGAGCTGCCTGAGGGCCACGACGCCGCCTCGTACCTCAAGCTGGTCTGCGAAGAGGGGCTGATGCGGCGCTTCAATGGCGCCCCGCCCGACCACTACGTCGCCCGTCTCGCCGATGAGCTAGACGTGATCAACGCCACCGGCTTCCCCGACTATATGCTGATCGTCTGGGACTATGTGAAGTACGCCCGCTCACGGGGCATCCCCTGCCTGCCGCGCGGCTCGGCCGGGGCCTCGCTGGTGCTCTACTGCCTGGGCATCACCGATGTGGACCCGGTGAAGAACAAGCTGCTCTTCGAGCGCTTCCTCTCGCGGGAGCGGCTCGAGATGCCCGACATCGACACCGACTTCGCCGACTCGCGCCGCCAGGAGATCCTCGACTACATCGCCGGCAAGTACGGGCGCGAGAATGTGGCCCAGATCATCACGTACGGCACCCTGGGGGCCAAGGCCGCGCTGCGCGATATGGCCCGGGTGATGGACATCCCGCTGAGTGAGGTGGACCGGGTGGCCAAGCTGATCCCACCGCTGCCGGTGGGCATCACGATCGCCCAGGCGCTGGAGCGCGTGCCCGAGCTTAAGCAGATCTATTCGACCCAGCCTCACCTGCAGGAGTTGATCGACGCCGCCCAGCTCGTGGAGGGCCGCATGCGCTCGGTGGGCACCCACGCCTGCGGTGTGGTGGTGAGCCGCACGCCGCTGGAGGAGATCGTCCCGCTGCAGCGCACCACCAAAGACGAGCACGCGGTGATGGCCGCCTACGAGGGCGCCACCCTGGCGAAAATGGGCCTGCTCAAGATGGACATCCTCGGCCTGACCAACCTCTCGGTGGTGGCCGAGGCGCTCAAATACATCGAGCAGACCACCGGCCAGGCGATGTGGCTCGATGATATCCCCACCGATGACCCGAAGGTGTTCGCGAGCCTGAGCCGCGGCGAGACGAAGAACGTCTTCCAGCTGGAGTCGGCGGGCATGACCCGCTACCTGATGCAGCTCAAGCCTACCCGGGTCGAGGATCTCTATGCCATGGTGGCCCTCTACCGTCCTGGCCCACTGGAGCAGATCCCGGTCTATATTCACAACAAGAACAACCCGGCGCAGATCACGTACCTGCACCCGATCCTCAAACCCATCCTCGAAGACACCTATGGCGTGATCGTCTACCAGGAGCAGATCATGCAGCTGCTCCAGGCCGTCGCTGACTATACGCTGGGCCAGGCCTACATTGTGATCAAGGCGATCAGCAAGAAGAACAAGGCGCTGATGGCCGAGAATGAGGCGATCTTCAAGGCCGGCTGTCTGAACAAGGGCATTGGCCAGGAGGTGGCCGACCAGCTCTGGGAGCTGATCCTGCCCTTTGCCGGCTACTCGTTCAACCGGCCGCACGCCACGCTCTACGGGCTGCTCAGTTACCAGACCAGCTGGCTGAAGGTGAACTACCCGGTCGAGTACATGGCCGCCGTGCTCACCGGCGCGGGCGGGGTGCTGGAAGATGTGGCCAAGGGCGCACTGGAGGCGCGGCGGCTGGGGGTGGCGGTGCTCGGTCCCGATGTGAACCACTCGCAGAAGGGCTTCGCGATTGAGCCGCTGGGCGCACAGCAGCCCGCCGGGGTTCGCTACGACCGCGGCATCCGCTTCGGGCTGGCGGCGATCAAGAATGTGGGCGAGGGCCCGGTTGAGGCGATCATCGCTGAGCGGGAGGCCAATGGCCCGTTCCAGTCGCTCGAAGACCTCTGCGCCCGGGTGGACCGCCATGCGATCAACCGGCGGGTGCTCGAAAGCCTGCTCAAGGCCGGGGCGCTCGATGGGCTGCCCGGCTCGCGGCGCCAGAAGCTTGCCATTCTCGACCAGGCGGTGAGCGCCGGGGCCGAGGCACAGAAGGCGCGCGAGATCGGCCAGAGCTCGCTGTTCGATATGTTCGGCGAGCGCAATGACCCCGCTACACTTAGCATCCCGCGCATCCCCATGCCGCTGATCGCTGAGAGCCCCGCCGAGAAGAAAGAGGAGTTGCTCTGGGAAAAGGAGTTGCTCGGGCTCAATGTCTCGGACGATCCGGTGGCCAAGGCGCTCGAGGGCATCGATCTCAGCGGTGTCAGTAGCCTGGCTGACATCACTGAGGAGAGCATCAACACGACCATGACCTTCGTGGGGGTGCTCAGTGGCGTGCGCCGGATCAGCACCAGGAAGGGCGAGAGTATGCTGGTGGCCAGCCTGGAGGATCTCTCCGGCACAATCGAACTGGTTGCCTTCCCCAGGGTCCTGGCCCGCTATGGCGAACTGCTGCAGGACGATGCCACGCTGAAGGTGACGGCAAAGGTTGACAACCGGCGTGATAGCACCCAGCTGGTGGTGGAGGCTGTCGAGGTGGTTGAGCCAGCGGCGCAGCCGCTGCCCGCGCCGGGCGCGGTGCCCAGCGAGATGGACCTGGAGGGCATGGGTGATCTGGCCGAGCCGGAGGGCCTGGTCGCCGCCGCTGCCCCTGCCGCCGCGCCCCCGCCGCCAGCGGCTGCCGCCCCACCCGGCGCTGCGATCCGGCCCCGGCGGCAGGTACAGGTGGGTGGGCACGGCAATGGCCACGGAAAGGTGAGTACGATGAGCAGCAACGGCGGTTATGGCGAACCCACAGCCCCGGCGCTGGCCTCGGGGCGCACGCTGCGGCTCTACCTGCCGCGCACCGGCGACCACGAAGCCGATGTGCGCCGTATGCAGGACGTCTATAACGTGCTGCGCCAGAGCAGCGGCGCTGATCAGGTGACGCTCTACCTGCCGAATGGCGTCGGCGTCGTGGTGCTCCAATCACAGCATACGATCACCGTCTCGCCCGCGCTGCTCGCCGGGCTGACGGCGGTGCTCGGCCCCGAGGGGGTGGTGGCAGAGTAGCAGGCTGCCGCCCGGGCATGCCTTATGACATAATGCGGAATCGCCACATTCGCGTCTGCTGTGACGATATGTTATAATGCAGCGGTCGATCGACCGAACGCCGGGCAGCGCCAGGCCCGTGCGCGATTACCGAGGAGGCATTCATGGCGCTTGAGAAGGACGAAAAGACCAGCATTATCGGTGGCTATCAGGTGCATAGCAGCGATACCGGCTCGCCGGAAGTGCAGGTCGCCCTGTTGACCGAGCGGATCAACCAGCTGATCGATCACCTGCGGACCCACATTCACGACCATCACTCGCGCCGTGGCCTGCTCAAGCTGGTGGGGCGCCGCCGCCGTCTGCTGAACTATCTGCAGAGCCGCGATAAGGAGCGCTATCGCGCCCTGATCGAACGTCTCGGTCTGCGTCGCTAGCCGATGAGAGCACGCGCTCGCTGTTGCGTACATCCCGGGAGTATCGGCGTCCGCTGAGCGCCGCTGCTCCCGCGTTGTTTTTCTGGCGGAGGACGTTCGGGATTGGAGCGTGCGCAGAGGCGCTGCCCTGTGCGCAGGCTCCAGTACCGGACCCCCTCCGCAGCAACCAAACCAGATCAGGAGGGAAACACAGATCTATGACCGAACGACACGTCTTCTCGGTCCATGCCGAGATCGCCGGCCGCACGCTGACGCTCGAGGCCGGAAAGTTTGCTGAACAGGCCGACGGGGCCGTCACGGTGCGCTACGGCGACACCATGCTGCTCGCCACCGTTGTCGGGGCCAAAGAGGCCCGCGAGGGGGTTGACTTCTTCCCGCTCACCGTCGATTACGAAGAGAAGATGTATGCCGCCGGCAAGATCCCTGGCAACTTCTTCAAGCGCGAGAGCCGCCCGACCACAACGGCCATCCTCACTGCCCGGCTCACCGACCGCCCGATCCGCCCGCTCTTCCCCAAAGGCTATCAGAACGAAGTCCAGGTGATCGTCACCACCTTCTCGATCGACATGGTGAACGACCCGAGCCCGCTGGCGATCATCGGCGCCTCGGCTGCGCTGGCGATCAGCGATATCCCCTTCCAGGGCCCCGTCGGCGGGGTGCAGATGGGCATGATCGACGGCCAGCTGGTGGTCAACCCGTCCATGGCCGACATGGAGCGCAGCGCGCTCGACCTGATGGTCGCCGGGACGAAAGACGCCGTGCTGATGGTGGAGGCCGGCGCCAGCGAGCTCTCCGAGGAGGACATGCTGCGCGCAGTCGAAGCGGGCCACGTGGTCTGCCGGCAGCTCTGTGACCTGCAGGAAGAACTGGTGCGGCTCTGCGGCAAGCCCAAGCGCGCGTTCGTCCCGCCGGTGAGCGATACGTCGCTCGACGAGGCGATCAGCGCCTGGATGGGCCAGCGGCTCCGTGAGGCGGTGCGCAGCCCGGTGAAGCAGGAGCGCGAGGCGCAGACCGCCGCGCTCAAGAACGAGGTGATCGCCCACTTCATCGCCGATGAGCCCGAGGAGGAGGTGCCCGCCCGCAGCAGGGAAGTGGCCCGCAGCTTCGAGCGCTTGCTCAAAGAGGAGGTGCGAAAGGCGATCCTCGATGAGGGCATCCGCGTCGATGGCCGCGCGCTCGACGAGATCCGTCCGATCAGCGTGGAGGTCGGTATCATCCCGCGCGTCCACGGCTCGGGCCTCTTCACCCGCGGGCAGACCCAGGTGCTCACGATTACCACCCTCGGGTCACCCGGCGATGAGCAGCGGCTTGACGACCTGGGGATCGAGACGACCAAGCGCTACATCCACCACTACAACTTCCCGCCCTTCTCGACCGGCGAGGCGCGGCGCCTCGGCGCCCCGCGCCGGCGCGACATCGGCCACGGCGCGCTGGCCGAGCGCTCGCTCTATGCGGTGCTGCCCTCGCAGGCCGAGTTCCCCTACACACTGCGCCTGGTCTCCGAGGTGCTCTCCTCCAACGGCTCCTCGTCGATGGCCTCGGTCTGCGGCTCGTCGCTGAGCCTGATGGACGCCGGTGTGCCGATCAAGGCGCCGGTCGCCGGGGTCGCTATGGGCCTGATCACCGACCCCGATGGCCGCCACCGCGTGCTGACCGACATCCAGGGGCTCGAGGATGCGCTGGGTGATATGGACTTCAAAGTGGCCGGAACGGCGCGCGGGATCACCGGGTTGCAGATGGACATCAAGACCACCGGCATCACCTTCGACATCATGCGCGAAGCCTTTGCGCAGGCGCGCAACGGCCGCCTGTTCATCCTCGACAAGATGAATGAGGTGATCAGTGAGCCGCGCAGGGAGATGTCGCCCTTCGCGCCACGCATCATCACACTGCAGATCCCGGTGGAGAAGATCGGCGCGCTGATCGGCCCGGGCGGCAAGACCATCCGCGGGATTGTCGACACCACCGGCGCGCAGGTCGATGTCCAGGACGATGGGCGGGTCTTCATCACCACGGCCGATGGCGCGGCCGCCAAACAGGCGGTGGCGATGGTCGAGGCGCTCACCCGCGAGGCCAAGATCGGTGATATCTTCCTCGGCAAGGTGGTGAGCATCAAACCGTTTGGCGCCTTCGTCAACATTCTCCCCGGCAAGGACGGTATGGTACACGTCAGTGAACTGGCCGAGCAGCGGGTGGAGAACGTGGAGGACGTGGTGCAACTGGGCGACGAGATCAACGTGATGGTGATCGACGTGGACCCGAGCACCGGCAAGATCAGTCTGAGCCGGCGCGCGGTGCTCACTGGCGAGTCGCCCGAGGACCGCAAGGCGGCCGGGGCCGCCCCGCGCGTGGGAGGCGGCCCCCGCGGCGAGCGGGGCGGCCCC
>JACAEO010000069.1 GCA_013388805.1 Chloroflexota bacterium | reverse complement strand
CGGTGGGGGGGTGTGCGTGGGCCGCATCCTGACGCAACGCTCCTATGTCACCCCGAGCGCCAGCGAGGGATCGTGCAGCGCGTCAGCGAACGATTCCTCGCGGCGCGTACCCTGAGCGTAGCCGCAGGGCATGGAATGACAAGCCTCGCTGGCGTGCTAGCCGCAGGAGCCGCAGCCGCCGCCGCTGGCAGGGGCGTCTTCGCCGCCGCTGGCGGTACGGAAGGAGTGGCCGCAGCCACAGCTCGACACGGCGTTGGGGTTATCGATCTTGAAACCGCCGCCCATCAGGCTATCGACGTAATCGATCGAGGCGCCCATCAGATAGCCGGCGCTGATCGGATCAACCAGCACCCGCAGGCCGCTGGCATTGAACTCGCTATCGCCCTCGCGGGTCTCATCATCGAAGGTCATACCATACTGCAGGCCCGAGCAGCCGCCACCGGCGACGAAGACGCGCAGGGCATAGCCATCGAGCTGCTTTTCACGCATCATCGTGAGCAGGCGCGACGCAGCCGTCTCGCTCACATTGAGCATGGGCTGCGGCGGCGCCGGCGCGAGGTCAATCAGACGCTCTCCGATCGTGGTCATTGCTTCTTCCTCCCTAGCGTGAACCCGCCACGCCCCGGCCAGGCCGGGGGGTTCTTCGCGCGCAGTATAACAGATATCCTGGCGAATTGCTAGATCAGTCTTGTCAAAGGGTGCAGCGTCTCAGCGCTGCCAGCGTTGCCCGGTTGCAGCGGCGCGCGCCGGGCCAGGGGCTGGTGAAGAGTCCGTAACCAGGGCGGGACAGGTCTTCACCGCAGGGTAATGGCCAGGGATGTACCGTAGAGGCGACAGTGGAGGATACGCAGCAACAGGCAAGGAGGGCTCATACCAGGTGGCATTGGCACTCCCGCATTGTCCCACTCAGCTCCACAGCGCTCCAGCGCCACACTGGGCTTTGTTGAGCTGGAGCGCTGTGGAGGTGTGGAACAGAGCCAATGCGCTGCCATCAAGCAGAAGCGGTATCAGATCGGCCCGACGCGGCCGCGGGCGAGTTGCACGATGGCCAGCATCTCTTCATCGGAGGGGCTGCCACCGTTCTGTTCCCACCAGCGCCGGTACCAGCGCAGGTTTTCGGTGAAGGCCTGGAGCACCTCTTCGCGATTGAGTGGCGGGACCTTCTGGCGCAGAGCGGCCATCGCCTCGCTACGGTCATTATCACTCAGTTCGCCGACCGAATCGAGGATACGCTCGGCGCGCAGCAGGAACAGTTCGCGTTCGATGGTGGGAAACTGGCTGCCGATCTGGCGGATATTGCCCAGGTAGCAGATCGTACGCTGGCGCGGCGCGCCCTGCTCGTCGCGATAGCTCTCGACGAGATAGGCGTCATAGAAGTTCGTATCGGCGCTCATTGCGTTCTTATGGCGCCGGACGACCCAGCGTACATACATGGCACCACTCCGTGCTCGCTGTAGCCTCAAGTATAGCACATTGGACAATAAAATTGAATATATGAACGAGCGATCATCCGCGACGAGTTGCTGAAGCTGGTACCGGCACGGCAATGGACAGGCAAAAACGTACGAACCGCAAACTATACGCCGGGCAAAGGAACGAGCGGATACTTTGCGCCAGCAATTAATTGCATTACGTGTGCAACGAGTGGCGATTGGCGCGTTCGAATGGCCGGGTAAGCGGCATGCCCACCATGGCGAATCGCTCCTGATCGCCGGATCATGTCATAAGAACAATAGCCCATTGGCATAAAGGTTTTGCACAAATCCTGCACATATTGCACGCTTTTTGCTCATATGCTATACTCAGGCCGTCGTAATGATACATTATTGTTGCACATGCGCTCATCGCATGTCCATCGCAGCTCCCCCGCGCACCAGAAACAGGCCAGGCCATGCCGGTTCCACAGCATGATCGCCTGCGATCCAGTTCGATATTACATATGTTTTCTGTGGAGCCGTAGTTAATAGTTCGTACTACCACGTGTTAGCCTCGCGCCGTGTTGCAGAAAGGGGGAGCCCTATGGCCCTCGCGCGCCTCCTGGTCAAGACCTTTCGCCTGTCCATCATGCGGGTGGGGGCGGGGTGGATGTTCGCCCTGCTGACCTTCAACTTCAACCGGATCACGATCGCCGACCTGGGCGCGATCGCGGTGATCGTCACCTCGCTGATCGGCATGCACCACTTCATCTCGTTCTTCCAGGTCTACTGGGGGCGGCTGGCCGATCGCTACCCGGTCTTCGGCTATCGCCGCACACCGTACTTCCTGCTCAGCGCGCTGGTGGCCTCGCTGGTCTTCCTCTTCCTGCCCTCGATCGCGATCGGCCTGGGCCAGCGCGACCTGCTGGCGACGCTGGAGGCCTTCCTCTTTATCGGCATCTTCGGCGTGGCGATGGCGATGAACGGCAGTTCGTCGAATGCGCTGATGGCCGAGGTGACGACGGAGAAGGAGCGCGGCTTCGTCGTCGCCGTGATCTGGGCCACGGTGATCATCAGCGGGATCGTCTCCGCCGGGGTGTCGCGGGTGATGATGCCGGTCTACTCGCCTGAGGCGATGCAGCAACTCTACAACCTGACGCCGATCGTGGTGATGGTCAGCGCGCTGCTGGGGGTGATCGGCATGGAGCGCCGCATCAGCAAGGAGCAGCATGCCGCGCTGCTCGCCGCGCAACCCGCCGAAGCGGCGTCGCCGCTGGGCACCTTCCAGGTGGCCCGGCAGCTTATGACGACCAATCGCCACGTGCGCGGCTTCTTCTTCTTTGTACTGCTCGGCATCCTGGGCATCTTCCTCCAGGACGCGATCCTCGAACCGTTTGGCGCCGAGGTGTTCGGCATGCCCCAGGCCCAGACGGCGGGCTTCCAGCAGGCCTGGGGCGCCGGGGCGCTGCTCGGCATGCTGGCAATTGGCATTCTCTGTAGCATCTTCTCTATCCCGAAGAAGCTGATCGCCACCGTCGGCGGCCTGGGCATCGTCGGCAGCCTGGCGGTCATCGCTTTCTCGGCCTTTGCCCACCGCCCCGAGCTGATCATGCCCAGCCTGATCGTGATGGGCATCGGCATCGGGCTGTTCGATGTGGGCGCGCTCTCGCTGATGATGGATATGACGATTGAGGGGCAGGTCGGCCTGTATATGGGCATCTGGGGCATGGCCCAGGGCTTCGGCAATGGTTTCGCCAATGTGCTCAGCGGCGCCTTCCATACGCTCTTCATCGAGGTCGGCGGGATGACGCCGACGCTGGCCTACGGGGTGATCTTCGGCTTTGAGGCGTTGATGATGGCCCTGGCCGTGATCATTCTGCGCGGGATCAGCGTGCAGGAGTTCAAGGGCCTGACGCGCCAGGAGATCGGTACGGTGCTGGCGATGGATACGGCCGGGTAAGTCGATGATGTACACACCGGAACAACTACGGCGGCGCGCAGCCTCGCGCTGGACGCGGGTGCAGATCATCCTTGCGCCGATCCAGTTCCTCGCCTTTATCATCAGCTTCGCCCTGGTGATTCGCTATCTCGTCAGCGGCGAGGGCTACTGGATCGCCACGATCAGCATCTGGATCAAGATCGCGCTCATCTGGGCATTGACCATCACGGGCATGCTCTGGGAGCACGATATGTTCGATCATTACTTTATGGCCCGCGAGTTCTTCTGGGAAGATCTCGGCAATCTGATCGCGATCATTACCCATAATCTCTACTTTGTCGCCCGCTGGCTGGGCGCCGATGAGCGGACGGTGATGTGGGTGATGGTGTTCGCGTATGTCACCTATCTGTTCAATGCCGGGCAGTTTGTGGCGCGGGGCATCCGCTCCGCCCGCCAGCGACGCGCGCTTGCCACCCAGACGGTCAGCCAGGAGGCCGCGTAGCGCCGCAGCCCGAGGTCCCACCGCGTGACGGTACGCCCGCAGGGGGCGTGCGTCCGCTCTAGAAAGTGATACGGCGATGCCGATCAAGTCCCGCGCCGTGGTTATCCCCCGCCGCAATACGGTGGAGTTGCGCACGGTGCAGGTGCTCGATCCCCGGCCCGGCGATGTGCTGGTCCGTACGGCTTACACCTCTATCAGCGCCGGCACCGAGCGCATGCTGCTCGATGGGCGCATGCCCCACCCGGCCCTGCTCTTCCCGGTGGTGCCGGGCTACGAGACGGTCGGCCAGGTGGTCCAGGTGGGGGCGAAGGCGCCCCAGGAGCTGCTGGGCCAGTGGGTCTATGTGGGCGGCGCCCGCTGCTTCCGGGGCGTGAATCCGGCCTGGGGCGGCCAGAGCGAGTATATCAGTGCCGAGGCCGATCGGGTGGTGCCGCTCGGGGCGATCGACCCGGCGACCGGGGTGATCCTGGCGCTGGCCGCCACCGCGCTCCACGGCGTCAATGTGGGCCAGATCCAGCCGACGGATCGGGTGCTGGTGCTCGGCCAGGGCATCGTGGGGCAGCTCGCGGCGCGCATCGCCAGGCTGCAGGGCGCACAGCACGTGGCGGTGGCCGATCGGGTGGGCGTGCGGCTCCAGGTGGCCCGCGCCGACCAGGTGATCGATGTGACCCGCGAGTCGCTCGATGAGGCGATCGGCGAGGCCAATATCAATCTGCTGATCGAGGCCACCGGCTCGATGCCCGCCCTCGCCGGGGCGCTCCCGCTGCTGGCAAATCACGGGCGCGTGCTGCTGCTCGGCTACTACGACCATATTGATATTCCTTACGCGCCGCTGTTTATGCGCGAGGCCCAGGTGCTGGTGGCCCGCGAGTGGGCCTTCGGCCCCGATGGCGATCTGCCGCGCGTCCGCGATCTGATTGCCACGGGTGCGCTGGACGTGTCCGGCCTGCTCACCCACCGGGTGCCGCTCGAGCGCATTCAGGCGGCCTACCGCCTCGCCTTCGAGGATCCGAGTTGCCTCAAGCTGGTGGTTGAATGGCCGCAGGGCCTGGCTGAATGAGCCGGTCGGCGCATGCGACGATGAAACGAGGTTGCGATGCCCGCGAACCCCAGGACGGCCGGCACCAGTGGCGCGCGTATGCTGGCGGTGTACGGCAAAGGCGGGATGGGGAAGTCGTTCTTCACCACAAACCTGGTGAGCAAGCTGGCCCTGCTCGGCAACCGTGTGCTGCAACTCGGCTGCGACCCCAAGCACGATAGCTGTAACGCGCTCTTTGGCGGCGTGAGCCTGCCCACGCTGGGCGATGTATGGCGCACCTTCAAGGAGGCGGGCCGTGAGGATGAACTGCAGGCCCAGCACGTGATCTTCAAGACGACGATCATGGATGGGGCCAGCACCGTCTACGGCTGCGAGATCGGTGGCCCCGAGGTGGGCCGCGGCTGCGGCGGGCGCGGGATCACCTTCGGCTTCGACCTGCTCGAGAAGTTCGGGCTCAGCCAGTGGGCGCTCGACTATGTGGTGATGGATTTCCTGGGCGATGTGGTCTGCGGTGGCTTCGCGACACCGCTCTCGCGCTCGCTGGCCGAAGAGGTGATCATTCTCTGCGGCAACGACCGCCAGTCGCTCTACGCAGCCAACAATATCGCCAGCGCCGCCCGCTACTTCGCCAGTATGGGCGGGCGGACCCGGCTGATCGGCCTGATCGTCAACCGCGACGATGGCTCCGGCGTCGCCGCGCGCTTCGCCGAGCAGATCAACCTCCCGGTGCTGGCAAGCATCCCCCTCGACCGCACGGTGCGGGAACTGGCCGATGCCTGCAAGCTGGCGCTCAGCGAGCCCCGCTTCGATGCAATCTTCGACCGCCTGGCCCGCCAGATCGCCGAGCGGCGCACCCCACCAGTGGAGATGGCCGATGTGCACCCGCTGGAGTACCACGAGTTCCTCAGGGTCTTTGGCGCCGATGAGCCGGATCGCGTGCCGCAGGGGGCCAGCGCCGACGAGCTGTTTGGCGGCCAGCCGGTCCGCCCGATCCCGACCCTCGAACTGGGGCTGATGAGCCGCGCAGTGGGCGATAAACCCGAGCTTGACCCGGCGACCCGCCGGGTGGTGCAGCGGCTGCTCACCGACCTGGGGATGTATGTCACCGAAGCCAGCCAGGATCCGCAGAAGGGTATGACCCTGACTGTGGATGGCAATACGACGATCTGTTTTGGTGATGAACGCGAACTGGAGAGCAAGGTGGCCATCCTCGCCGCCCTGCAGAAGTCGGGCGAGCCGTTTCGTTATGTCGATCTGCGGCGGCCCGCCAGCCCGCTCTATCGCTAAAGGGAGATGCTCGCGATGAAGCTGCAAACCCCCTCGCGCACGGCCCTGACCGAGTATGTGCTTGCGCCCTGGCACCTGCGCCTGCGCTGGTGGCTGGCCGCATGCTTCTGGCGCTGGTGCCAGAGCTTTGCCGAGAGCGACGCCGAAACGGCCTCCCAGGTCAATCCGTACTGGACACGCTAGTGCGATTGCAGATTGCAGATTTGCGCTGGTAGATTGGGCGCGGCGCAGCTGGACACGGTCGAGGTCGCGCTGATGCCCGAACAGGTCGCCTGGAACTGCGCTAGCAAGGCGTGGGCAACGCCGTTGGGGCAAGCCCGGTGTTTTCGCAGCCCGGCGCCGGAGGCGGACGTTGCGCAGGCCCTGGACGCGCCAGGCCCTTCCGAGATATGGTAGAATAGAGGTGAAGGGTTCGCGGTAGTCCAAAAAAGTGCGCGAAGTGCGTCTGGTGTGCTTCGCTGCGATAGTCTGGGAAGCTAGATAGGAGTAGCGACATGGGAATGGATTACGGCCAGGCTACTCAGATGATCGGGCCATTCACGCCGGCGCTGGTGTGCTGGGCCTCGCTGATCATCACCGTGCTCGCGCTGGCGCTCACCTTCCTCTGGACGAATGTGACGGCCTATGCCCGGCGTACGCCGCGCGGCGAGCGCAAGCCCACCGCCGGCTCGGTGGTCAAGCGCGGTGAACTTCGCTAAACACCGCGCGCGACGAGCTATCTGGGGAGGGCCCGTCGGAGGGAAGTACCCTCCCAAGTCGGCCCTCCTCGTTTGTTGTTGAAGGTCGCGCCCTTATGGCTACCGAGACTCTCGCGCCCCCTCTTGCCGCCGAGCACGGCCCGGTCCCTGCCGCAACGCCGCAGGGCCCCATCCCACCGTACCCGTTCGCTGCGATTGTCGGCCAGGCCGAGCTCAAGCTCGGGCTGATCCTGTGTGTTGTCAACCCTACGATCGGCGGCGTGATGGTGATGGGCCACCGCGGTACCGCCAAATCGACGGCGGTGCGCGCCCTGGCCGCTATGCTGCCGCCGATCAAGGCCGTGGCCGGCTGCCCCTATGCCTGCGCGCCTGAGGCCGACGGTTTCTGTGAGCATACCCGGCCCCAGGCCACCAGCAATGGCAAGACGCCGCCCCGCAAGCCGCGGGCGGTCACCATCCCCGTCCCGGTGGTGGACCTGCCACTCGGCGCCACCGAGGACCGCGTCTGCGGCACGCTCGACATCGAGCGGGCGCTGACCCAGGGCGTCCAGGCCTTCGCCCCCGGGCTGCTGGCCCGCGCCAACCGCGGCTTTCTCTACATCGACGAGGTGAACCTGCTCGAGGATCACCTGGTGGACGTGTTGCTCGATGTGGCGGCCAGCGGCGTGAACGTGGTGGAGCGCGAGGGTATCTCGGTGCGCCACCCGGCACGCTTTGTGCTGGTGGGCTCGGGCAACCCCGAGGAGGGTGACCTGCGCCCGCAGTTGCTCGACCGCTTCGGGCTCCACGCCCGCATCGTGACGATCACGAATGTGGATGAGCGCGTCGAGATCGTGAAGCGCCGCCGGGCCTACGATAACGATCCCTTCGCCTTCGCCGCGGCCTGGGAGAAGGAGACGGCCAGACTGCAGCGCAAGATCAAACAGGCGCAGAAGCGGCTCCCTGAGGTGATGCTGCCCGACCCGGTGCTCTACAAGATCGCTGAGCTGTGTGTGAAGCTCGAAGTTGACGGCCACCGCGGCGAGTTGACGCTCAGCCGCACGGCCAGCGCGCTGGCCGCCTTCGAGGGGCATGGCGAGGTCCGGGTCGAGGATGTGCGCCGGATTGCCGTGCTCTCGCTGCGTCACCGCCTGCGCAAAGACCCGCTCGAGACCCAGGATGACGCCGCGCGGATCGAGCGGGCAGTGGACGAGGTGCTGGTCTGAGGCCTGCTTCAAACTCACGTGACAATCCAGCCTTCAGCTCCACAGCGCTCCAGCGCTCCAGACCGGCTGTGTGGAGGAGTGGAGCTGTGGAGGTGTGGAGCAACGGTCACGCGAGAACGCCCGATCCTGAACCATGTCTGAGGTGCAATGCCTTGCAACGAAGACTTTACGCACCGCTCAGCCCCCCTCCCAGGCTCCTCCGCTGGGGGGGGCCGAACTCCCGCCCCCCGCGGGGGCGGGCTGGGGTGGGGGCGAAGGGCTGATTTGAAAAGTATTGGGTCCAGGTGAACACCCCACACGCCACGTTACCCTTCTCGGCGCTGGTTGGCCTCGACGCCGGACGCCAGGCGCTGCTGCTCCTGGCGGTGGATCCCGGCCTCGGCGGCGTGGTGATCGCCGCGGGGGTGGGCACCGGTAAGAGCACCCTGGTGCGGGCCTTCGCCCGGCTGCTCGCCGACGGCGCCAGCGCGGCCGATGCCCCGTATGCCCACCTGGTCGAACTGCCTGTCGGCGTCACCGAGGACCGGCTGCTCGGCGGTCTGGATCTGGAGGCGACACTGGCCCGCGGCGAGCGGGTGCATCGCAGTGGCCTGCTCGCCCGCGCCCACGGCGGCCTGCTCTACGCCGATGGTGTCAACCTGCTCGATGACAGCACGATCAACCACATGCTCGCCGCGCTCGACAGTGGCGTGGTGCGCGTGGAACGGGAGGGACTGAGCGTGGTCGAGCCGGCGCGCTTTGCGCTGATCGCCACCTACGATCCTGCCGAGGGCCCGCCGCGGCGCCACCTGCTCGACCGCATCGGCCTGATCGTCGCACCGATGGCCCAGGCGCCCGGCCACGCCCGCGCCGAGGTGGTGCGCCGCAACCTGGCGGCCGACCGTGAGCGGCTGGTGGTGAACGGCGCCCGCAGGGGGCCGGCAGCCCCCGCCGAGCCTGCAGCAGTGGAGTGGGCCGATGAGGACGCCATCCTGCACGCGCTGATCATGGCCGCCCGCGAGGCGTTGCCGGCGGTGCAGATCAGTGAGGCCCAGGTGAACCAGTTGAGCCAGGCGGCGCTGGCCCTGGGTGTGGAAGGGCATCGCGCCGACATCTTCGCCGTGCGCGCCGCGCTGGCCGCCGCCGCGCTGGCCGGACGCGACGAGGTGAACGATGAGGACCTGGAGCGGGCGGTGCGCTTCGTGCTGCTGCCACGGGCGACCCGTATGCCACCGATCGAGGAGCCGCCACCCCAGCCCGAGCAGCCGCCGCCACCCCAGCCCGAGCAGCCGCCGCCCGACGAGCAGCGGCGCGACGACGAGGAGCAGGACGAACAGCCGCCGCCACCCCCGGAGGAACTGACCGTCGAGGATCTCATCCTCAGCGCCCTCGAGACGGAGGTGCCCCCCGATGTGCTGGAGACACCCTTCACGGTGCGGCGCAGCGGGCGCAGCGGCTCACGCGGCAGCACCTCGGGCACCCGTGGGCGCCATATCCGCTCCATCCCCGGCCTGCCCTCGCAGGGGCGCCTCGATGTGGTGGCGACGCTGCGCGCCGCCGCGCCCTGGCAGCCGGTGCGCCGGCGTGAACTGCCTAGCCACAAAAGCCAGATCCGGCTCAAGGCCGACGATCTGCACGTGAAGAAGTACCGCAGCAAGGCGGGTACGCTCTTCTGCTTCGTGGTCGATGCAAGTGGCTCGATGGCGCTGCACCGTATGCGCCAGGCCAAAGGGGCGGTGAATGCGCTGTTGCAGCAGGCCTATGTGCACCGCGACCAGGTGGCGCTGCTGGCCTTCCGCGGCGAGTCGGCGGAACTGCTGCTGCCGCCCTCGCAGAGCGTCGAACTGGCCAAGCGCGCCCTCGATGTGCTGCCCACCGGCGGCGGCACGCCGCTGGCCGCCGCGCTGCTGGCCGCCTACCAGGTCTCGGAGCAGGCCCGCTCGCGCGGCATCCATCGCACCACGCTGGTGCTGATCACCGACGGGCGACCCAACGTCCCGCTGCGCCCCGACCCCACCGACGACCGGCAGACCCGGCTCGAAACGGCTCGCGCCGAGGTGCAGACGCTCAGCGGGCGACTGCGCGCAGCCGGCGTGGGCGCGGTCGTGATCGACACCCAGCGTAGCTTCGTCTCGCGGGGTGAGGCCCAGCAGCTTGCCGCCTGGCTCGGTGGTCGTTATGTCTACCTTCCGCAGGGCCGCGGCGACCAGATCGCCCAGGCCGTGATCGACGCCAGCAGCGAGTGAGTGGCGTGAGGCGTGAGGCGTCTGCTGCACGCCTGTATGCCCGTGCGAGCCTGTCAGGCTGAAACGGTCGCTTCCGACACATCCCGCAGACAAGGTTTCAGTGCGCTATGCTGCTGGTCGGGCCATGATCGCCTACATCGCCTACCCCACCAGCCTGACGCTGCAGTCGGCCAATGCGCTGCAGACCTTCACCACGCTGCGCGAACTGCGCGCCCGGCGCCCTGATACGATCGCGCTGATCCCGCGCTGGGGCCGCGAGCCGAGCCGCTTTGGCGAGGTCGGGGCGATCCACCTGCCGCGTCCGGCGATCGGCAAGCTCTCACGGCTGCACCGGAGCACGCTGCTCTACTACCTGGAGCACACCGCCTTCGCCTGCATGACGGCGGCGTACCTGGCGCCACGCCGCCACGCGGTGGAGGCCGTCTATGTGCGCCAGGTCGTCGTGGCGGCCTGGTGGGCCGCGCTGCTGGGGCCGCGTCTGGGCGTACCGGTGATCTACGAGGCCCACGACCTGGAGACGCGTAACCCCTCCCGGGCGCGTGAGCGCTGGGCCGCGGGCGTGCTGCACCTGATCGACCGCGCGGCCCTGACCCGCAGCTCGGCGGTTGTCTCGCTCACCGACGACTTCCGCCGGTTGCTGGCGACGATCGGCTGGCGTGATCCGGCCGAGGTCTTCGTCATCCCCGACGCCTACGATGAGCGGCTGTTCGCCCCCCAGGATCGGGCAGCGGCCCGGCAGACGCTGGGGCTGCCGCCCACAGCGCCGATCGTGGCCTACGCGGGGATGACCTTCGCCCATCGCTGGCTCGATGGGCTGCTCGCCGCCGTGGCCCGGCTGCGCGACGTGTATCCCACGGTAACACTCGTGCTGGTGGGTGGCCGCGAGGCCGAGCGCGAGGCGCTGCGGGCGGAGGCGCGGCGGCTGGGCCTGCCGTCGGAGGCGCTGTGGCTCGTGCCGCCGCAGCCCCAGGCCGCGGTGGCAACGTTTCTCGCCGCCGCCGATGTGCTTGCGATCCCCGATACGGTGACTGACGTAACCGCCTCGCCGCTCAAGCTCTTCGAGTACCTGGCCCTCGGCCAACCCCTGGTGCTACCGGCCATTCCCGCACTCCACGAGATCGTGCCGCCGGGACTGTGTCACCCCTTCGCACGCCGTGACCTGAACGGGCTCAGCGCGGCGCTCCGGGCCGCGTTCGCCGCCGTGCCGGACGCTGCCGGCGCCGCGGCCCGGCGGGCGCTCGCAGCCGAGCACACCTACGGGCGGCGTGCCGAGCGGATCATCGCGGTGGTCGAGGCAGTGGCTGGTCAGGGGCCGTCGACGCGCCACAGGTAGATCCGCCCATCGCGCGCCCCACTGGCAATCAGCCGGCCATCGGGGCTGTAGCTCAGGCTGGCCACGCCGGCACGGTGCTCCAGCGGGCGGGCGATCGGCGTCCAGTCGCTGGTGTGCCAGAGCCGCACCGTCTGGTCCTCACTGGCGGTGGCGAGCAATTGCCCATCGGGGCTGAAGGCCACGGCGTGCACCGGGCCACGGTGTCCCTCGAGCAACTGGATCGGCTTGCGGTCGCGCATGCGCCAGACGCGCACCGCGTTGCCGCTGCTGGCCACGAGCGACGCGCCATCAGGGCTGAAGGCAACACTGTAGATGAAGGTAGGGAAACTGCTGAGCACGGCCATCGGTTCCGTTTCGCCGACGTGCCACAGGTAGACTGCGCCGTCATAGCCGCCAGCCGCGATCAGCGCACCATCGGGGCTGAAGGCGAGGCTGTGCACGAAGGGCGCGCTCAGGCTGTCGATCACGGCGAGCCGGTCGGCGTGGGCCGCACAGAGCGTGATCGCCTCGCCCCAGCCACCCGCGACCAGCAGGCTCCCATCGGGGCTGTAGGCGATACTCTCTACCGGGCAGCCTGGCACGCGCAGCACGCGCTGCAGCGTGCCGTCCACCACCTGCCAGATGCGCACCGTCTCGTCATCGCTAGCGGTAGCCAGCGCACCGCCAACCGGCGCGAAGCGGATGCTCCGCACACTGCTGGTGTGACCATTGAGGGTCGCGAGGTGGGCGAAGTCGCTCAGGCGCCAGATACCAGCGGTATGGTCATCGTAGCCTGCGGCGAGCAGGGCGGCGCTGGGGCTGAAATCCAGGCAGCGGGTGGGGCTGCCGGTGGTGAGCATCCGCAGGAGCGTGCCGACCGGGGTGGCCGAGACGCGGGCAGGCGGCGCGGCCATGCTGGGGGTGATCGCGCCGGGGTAGCTGGTTGCGCTGGTGCTAAGGCCCTCCACGGGTGGGCGGGGCTCGGTGGTCGGGGCCTGGGGGGTGGCCGCTGCCTGTGGCGGCGTAGCAGGCGCCCGGGTGGCAGGCCGGGCGGGCTGGCCGCCCCGGAGCCGCTGGAGCTCAGCGCGCATCACCTGGGCCGAGCGAGGGCGCTCATCGATGGTGATGGCAAGCGCCTGCTGCAGCAACTCGGCAATGGCCGGCGGCACGTGCGGGGCCAGGGCGCAAATCGGTCGGAGCGGGTCGGGCTGGCCATGGATCAGCCGGCTCATACGGGTCAGCGCATCAGCGGGCAGCGTGGCCGTCAGCAGGTGGTAGATAGTTGCAGCCAGCGAATAGAGATCACTCCGCGCATCCGGCTCACTGTCGCGCATCTGCTCGAGCGGGGCGTAGGGTGGGGTGAAGCCATAGATCTTGCGCGCCTGCGCCGATGTGGCCGCGCTCTCGCCCGACTCGAACGAGGCCGTCATCCCACCACGCGCCAGGCCGAAATCGAGCAGAATGATGTCATAGCTCGCGGTGAGTTTGAGGTTTTTCGGCTTGATGTCGCGATGATAGACGGGGATCGGGCGGGAGTGCAGATAGTGCAGCACATCGAGGAGTTGATCGGCCCAGCGCAGGATGGCCGGCATCGCCCGGGGCGTGGCGAAGCGCGGGCCAAGCCGGAGCAGCTGGCTCCCCAGGTCCTCGCCGGCGATGTACTCCATCACCAGGAACTGGCCCTGGCCCTCGCTGAAGTGGTCGAGCACACGGGGCAGGGCCTGGTGGCGCAGGCGGGCCAGGATCTGCGCCTCCTGCTGGAAAGCCCGGCGATAGGCATCGTCGCTGAAGAGGGTCTCCTTCAGGGCCACATCGGTGCGCAGCCGCAGATCGCGGGCCTGATAGACCGAGCCCATGCCACCCTTGCCAATCGGGGCAATGACCGTGTAGCGATCCTGGAGAACGGCGCCGGGCTCAAGCATGGCCTGCATACTCCGGCGGCAACGTGGGGCGCCGCCGATCGCGTGGTCAGTCTACGTTGGTAGTTAGTATAGCGCCCGTGACGCGCGGCGCCATTACCAGCGCTGATGGTACCACAAGATGGCATGCTGTGTGCAGCTCGCCGGGTGGCCGGGCAGGGCCGATGCACCGATCCTGGTGGCAACCTCCGTTTTTCCCACGCCGGGTGCGCCACGCGCTCCCGGGGCGCGCCGCCACGCGCCCGGTGGCGACCCCGACGTCCGCGGGGGGCGGCCCGCGTGCCGGGCCGGGGGTCTGCCCCGTGGCGGCT
>JACAEO010000406.1 GCA_013388805.1 Chloroflexota bacterium | reverse complement strand
TGACACAACGATGGTTCTGCGGAGCAGCGTATGGCCGGCGGCGGGTCGTACCAGATGCCTTACTGCGCTCCGCTCCGTTCGGAATGACACAACGATGGTTCTGCGGAGCAGCGTATGGTCGACGGCGGGTCGTACCAGATGCCTTACTGCGCTCCGCTCCGTTCGGAATGACACAACGATGGTTCTGCGGAGCCCTTCGGCGACGCTCAGAGGACACGCCGCGAGGAATAGCCGATACTCCGCCGCCGTTTTCATCCCTCGTGATTAAAGGCCATGCCGCCGACCGACACCCAGCAGCGCATCCAGGAATTGACGACCTTAAACGCCCTCGCGCAGGCGCTGAACCGCGCCATCGATCTGCGCGAGGCGCTTGATGGCGCCCTGGCCCACATTGTCGAGTTGCTGGGCCTGACCAGCGGCTGGATCTTCCTCAAGGGCGAGGGCGAGCACTACAGTCTGGCGGCCCGCCACAATCTGCCGCCGGCCATCGCCTACCCTGGCCCGGTCTGGGAACCTGGTTGCGATTGCCAGGAGTTGTGTAGCAGCGGACGGCTCGACAAAGCGGTGAATATGGTTCACTGCTCGCGCCTGCGCAGCGCCGTGGGCGACAAGCGTGGCCTCGCCCAGCACGCTTCGGTGCGGCTCTGCAGTGGTGATGAGGTGCTGGGCATCCTGAACGTTGCTACGACCCAGTGGGGGCGGATCGCGCCGGCCGAGCTGCAACTGCTCTCTGCGGCAGGCCACATGCTCGGTACAGCGATTGCCCGCGCCCTGCTCTACGACCAGGCCAAGGTTCGCCGGGTGCAGGAGCAGCGCGCCCTGCTCACGCTCTCGCAGGACCTGCTGTTGAGCGAGTCGCTCGAGCCGGCGCTCCAGCGTCTGGCCCGGGTGGGCGCCCGCCTGCTCGAGGCCGACGCCTGCGCCTTCATCGAGGCCGATGAGCCGGGTGGGCGCGCCGTGCTGCGCGCGGCCTTCGGCTGGCAGCTCCCGCACGACGCGGCCTGGCCCCTCACCCTCGATCCGGTCAGCCCCCATCTCTGGTACCTGCCCGAACGCAGCGCCGACCTGCCGCTCGGCGCACTGAGCGATCTGCCGGCGCTGCTGGCGCGGCAGGGCTTCCGTGGTCACCTGGGCCTGGTGGTCGAACTGGCCGGCGCCCCGGTGGGCACGCTGATGGTCAATACCCGTGGCCCGCGCCAGTTCCTCGAGGACGAGGCGCAGTTGCTCGGCATCCTCGCCAACCTGCTCGTGCAGACCCTCGAGCGCGAGCGGCTCCACCAGGAGGCCCTGGCCCGCGAGAAGCTCGAGCAGGAGCTCGACCTGGCCCGCGAGATCCAGGCCAGCTTTCTGCCCAATTGCTGCCCGGTGGTGCCCGGCTACCAGATCGAGGCGTACTACCGGGCCGCGCGCCAGGTGGGTGGCGATTTCTACGACTTCATCGCCCTACCGCCCGCCCCCGGCCAGCCCCAGCCCCTGGGTGAGCCGCATCGTCGCGAGGTCGTCTTCCGCGGCGGGCGCCTCGCCGCCCCCGAGATGCCCGACCTCTCGGCGGCTGAGCGCCTCGGCGTGGTGATCGCGGACGTGACCGACAAGGGCGTGCCCGCGGCACTGTTTATGGCCCTCTCGCGCACCCTGTTACGGGCCACCGCCATTGATGGGCGCCAGCCCGCCGAGGTGCTGCAGCGCGCCAACCGGCTCATCCTCGCCGATTCGCGGGCCGGGCTCTTCGTCACCACCTTCTACGCCGTGCTCGAGACCCGGACGGGCGTGCTGACCTTTGCCAATGGCGGCCACAACTACCCGCTGCGCTACGAGACGGCCACGGGCCAGATCCACCCGCTGCGCGCGCAGGGCATCGTGCTTGGCATCGTGCCGGAGCCGCAGTTCGAGCAGCTCAGCCTGCAGCTCAGCCCTGGTGATGTGCTGCTGCTCTACACCGATGGCGTCACCGAGGCGATGAATCCGGAGCGCGAGTTGTTCGGCGACGAACGGCTCGCTGCAGTGCTGCGAGCCAATCACCAGCGCAGCCCGCAGGAGATCATCAACGCCGTGCTGGGCGCAGTCACCAGCTTTGCCGGGGGCCAGAGCCAGGCCGACGACATCACCATGGTCGTGATCAAGCGTACCAGCTGACGCATCCCCTATGCTGCGGGCAGGGTGAAACTGAAGGTACTGCCCCGCCCCTCAACGCTGTCTGCCCACAGGCGTCCGCCGTGCCCCTCCACCAGGTGCTTGGCGATCGCCAGACCAAGCCCCGTACCACCCGCGTTGCGTGTGCGTGCCCGGTCCACCTTGTAGAAGCGCTCAAAGATCCGCGGCAGTTCCTGGGCGGGGATGCCGATCCCCGTGTCGCTCACGCTGACCTGCAGCCAGAGCCCGCCCGCCTGGCCGGCCTCCTCGTGGCTCGTCTCTCCGTTGGCATTGCGCAGGCTGGTGCGGACCGTGATCGTGCCGCCTGCGGAGCTGAACTTCACCGCGTTGTGCAGCAGGTTCAGCAGCACCTGCCCGACCCGGTCGCCGTCCATCAGGGCGCAGGTGGCGTCGTCGAGGTACTCGGCGGCAATCGCGATCTGCTTGCGATCGGCCTGGGGCTTGATCCGCTCAAGCGCGCGCTCGACCACCGGGCGGAGCGGCGCCGGCGTGAGCTTCAGGGTCACCCGCCCCGACTCGATTTGCGAGAGCTCGTGCAATTCATCGACCAGTTGGGTGACCGCGTCCACCTCCTGGGCCATCTGGCCGAGCATGCGCCGGGCCACATCGGGCGGCGGCTCGGACTGCAGCGTCTCGACCAGCAGCTTGAGCGAGGCCAGCGGGGTCCGCAGTTCGTGCGAGACATTCGCCACCAGGTCGCGCCGTGAGCGCTCCAGCATGCTCAGCTGGGTAATATCGCGGATCAGCAGCAATGCGCCGATGATCTGTCCACTGGGGGCAAGCGCGGTGCAGCGCAGGCGCAGGGTGCGCCCGGTGGCGATCGGCTTCATCGCCGTCTCGCGGGGCTCGCCGTCGCTCAGCACCTCGGCCACCAGGGCATCGGCCTGGTGGTCGCGCAGCAGCATGATCAGGCCCTGGCCAGTTGCGTGCGGGGCCAGGGTCAACAACTCCTCGGCCTGCCGATTGACCAGCTGGACCTCGCGGGCCTGGTCGACCACAATCAGGCCCGCGTCGAGGCCGGTGGCAGCGCTCTGGAAGAGCGGGTGGTGCAAGGGGGCGAACGGATCGGCCAGCGGCGGCGGGGCGAGCACCGCCGGGGCGGTGGGAACGCGCCGGCCACCTCGCAGCCAGAGCCAGGCGCAGAGCGTGAGACTGGCGGCCAGCGCCACGGCGAGGACCAGCGCAAGCGGCGTCATCAGCTAGCCCTCAGGGGCCTCGAAACGATAGCCGACGCCACGCACCGTCTGGATATAACGCGGGCGCCCTGGCTCGGGCTCGATCTTCTCGCGCAGCCAGCGAATGTGCACATCGACGGTACGGCTATCACCGATGAAGTCGAGGCCCCAGACCCGCTCGAGCAGCAGATCGCGGGTGAGCGCGATACCGTGATTGCGGATGAGGCAGGCGAGCAGGTCGAACTCCTTCTGTGGCAGGGCAAGCTCGTGACCATCGCGCCAGGCCCGCCGGCTACTGGTATCGACCCGGAGGGTTCCGGCCTCGAGCACCTCGCGGCTCATGCGCGGCTGGCGCTCGCTGCGGCGCATAATCGCGCGGATGCGGGCAAGCAGTTCGCCCAGGCTGAAGGGCTTGCTGAGATAGTCGTCGGCGCCGAGCTCCAGACCGGCGATGCGGTCAACTTCGTCCTGGCGCGCGGTGAGCATAATGATCGGCACGTTGCTCTCGTGGCGCAGAATCCGGCAAACCGAGAAGCCATCGAGGCGCGGAAGCATAATGTCGAGCACCACCAGGTCGGGATGTTCACGGCGCGCAAGCTCGAGGCCCTGCACACCATCGGCAGCGAGCAGCACCGCGTAGCCTTCGCGCTCCATGTTGTAGCGCAGCGTCTCAGCGAGGGTGACGTCATCTTCTACGAGCAGAATGGTAGCCATAGCATCTCACGCGAGGTCGTAACCCCACCACTCCTTCCGGCTCAGCAAGCATAACGCCGGAGCCGGCGCTGCGTGCGCTGGCGTCCGGCGTCCTGTGGTCCGCCCCAGGGCGGACAGTGGTCGGGGCGGAGGGATTTGAACCCACGACCCCCGCGTCCCAAACGCGGTGCTCTACCAGGCTGAGCCACGCCCCGTACTGCTCTAGCGTAGCAGCAAGCTCGCGGAATGTCAAACGGCCTGCCAACAACGGCCCAACCTGCGGTACAATACCACGAACGGCGCGCCATAGCGGAGTGCGAAGCGATGCGTGGTACGGTCATTCTCACTGATCCGATCTTCGACGCCCATACCTGGCACGGACATGTGGAACAGGCCGCGCGGCTGGAGGCGATCCGCGCGGCGATCGACGCAAGCGGTCTGCGCGCCGAGCTTCACCAGCTTGGCCCGCGGCCGGTTGACGAGGCAGCGCTGCTCGCCGTCCATACGCCACACCTGCTGCGCATCATCCGTCAGCTGGCGAGCTACGGCGGCGGCCAGATTGACTCCGATACCTATGTGACGGCCGACTCCTGGGAGGCGGCGGTGCGCGCTGCCGGCTGCGCCGTCGGTGCTGTCGAGGCGGTGATCAGCGGGCGCGCGCCCAATGCCTTTGCGCTGGTGCGCCCCCCTGGCCACCATGCCACGCCCAACCGTGCCATGGGCTTCTGCCTGATCAACAATGTCGCCGTGGCGGCACGCTACGCCCTCGATCACGCTGGCTACCAGCGCGTCGCGATCGTCGACTACGATGTGCACCACGGCAATGGCACGCAGGATATCTTCTACAGTGAACCACGGGTCCTGTTCTGCTCGACCCACGCCGCCCCGTTCTACCCGGGCACCGGGAGCGTCGCCGAGATGGGCGATGTCACCCGGGCCCCTGGCGCCACCTTGAACATCCCGTTGCCCTTCGGGGCGGGCAATGCCGGCTACGCGCTCGTCTTCGAGCAGGTGATCGCGCCGGCGCTGCGACGCTTCCAGCCCCAGCTGATCCTGGTCTCGGCGGGTTACGATGCCCACTGGAGCGATCCGCTCGGCCCGATGCTGCTCTCGGTCAGTGGCTATGCCCAGCTCACCCAGACCCTGATCGCGCTCGCCGAGGAGCTGTGTCACGGCAGGATCGTCATGGTCCTCGAGGGTGGCTACAACCTCGAAGCACTCGGCGCCTGCGTGGTCGCTTCGCTGCGCCTGCTGCTGGGCCACGCCCCGGGGCCGGACCCGATCGGCGAGGTCGATGCGCCCGAGCCGCTGCCCGAGATCAACCGCCTGATCGCAACGCTGCAGGCCCGGCATCCCTTGCTGGCCACCAGCCACCGGTAGGATCCCATTGGAGAGCCATGACGATTGCAGTGATCAACTACGGCGCCGGCAACCTGCCCAACGTGGTGCGGGCGCTGCGCAGTGTGGGGGCCGACCTGGTGGTGACCGACGACCCGGCGCTGGTGCTGGCTGCCTCGGCGGTGGTGTTGCCCGGCGTCGGCGCGACCGCCGATACCATGCAGAGCCTCGAGGCGCTCGGCATTGCCGCGGTGCTGCCCCAGGTCGTCGCGGCTGGCCGCCCCTTTCTCGGCATCTGTGTCGGGATGCAGGTGCTGCTGCAGGCCAGCGAGGAGTTTGGCCTGCATCGCTGTCTGGGCATCGTCGGCGGCACGGTGCGCCGCCTGCCCGCTGGCGCGGGTAAGATCCCGCAGATCGGCTGGAACCAGGTGCGCTACAGCCCCGCCTTTGCCGCGCACCCGCTCTTCGCCGGTATCGCCGATGCGAGCGACTTCTACTTCGTCCACTCCTACTACTGCGATGTCGACGATCCGGCGATCGTGGCCGGGCGCACCGACTACGGGCTGGCCTTTCCGAGCGTCATCATCCGTGACCACCTGGCCGCCGTGCAGTTCCACCCCGAGAAGTCGGGCCGCTGCGGCCTGCAACTCCTGCGCAATTTCAGCGACCTGGCGTCTGCGCCATAGCCACCCGGGATACCATGGAGATCATTCCTGCAATCGACCTGAAGGACGGGCACTGCGTACGGCTCTATCAGGGCGACTTCGCGCAGAGCACGGTCTATAGCGCCGACCCGGTCGCGGTCGCGCGCCGCTGGGTGGAGCTTGGCGCGGCGCGGCTCCACGTCGTCGATCTGGACGGGGCGCGCAACGGCCAGCCCACCAATACTGACGCGGTGCTCGCCATTGTGCAGGCGGTGAGCATTCCCGTGCAACTGGGGGGTGGCCTGCGCCGCGAGAAGGACGTCGACGCCGCCCTGGCCCTGGGGGTGGAGCGGGTCATCCTGGGCACCGCTGCGGTTGAGCAGGCTGAGCTGGTGGCTCGCCTCTGCGCTCGTTTCGGCGAGCAGATCGCCATCGGGGTGGATGCCCGCGATGGGCGGGTGGCCACTGCCGGCTGGACCGAACTGGCCGACGTGCTGGCCATCGACCTCATCGCGCGGATGGCCGAACTTGGCGTGCGCCGCGTGATCTACACCGATATCAGCCGCGACGGCACGCTCACTGAGCCGAACTTTGCCGCCATGGCCAGCCTGCAGCGCCCAGGCGGCCCGGCGATCATCGCCAGTGGCGGGATCGCGCGCATCGAGCACCTGCAGCGCCTTGCCGCGCTCGGTGTCGAGGGCGCCATCATCGGCAAGGCGCTCTACACCGGCGCTATCGATCTCGCGGCTGCCCTCGCCGCAGTCCATGCCTAAGGCATGGTTCACATTCGTTTGACAATCTGGCCTTCACCTCCACAGCTCCACAGCGCTACAGCTCCACAGAACTGCTCTGTGGAGCTGTGGAGCTGTGGAGCAACATTCAGGCTGAGAGATCCAGGTCTGAAACATGCCTAACTGAAGGACGCTCCCCATGACCAATCCTGATCTCACCGCAAAATACGAAGAGGAGCGCCTGCGCGCTCACGAGCAGTCGCAGATCGTCTATCTGCAGGGCCAGATCGATGAACTGCGCCGGATGCTCAAGGATCAGACCAACAAGTACAACTGGGCCCTCGAGCAGACGCGCAAGACCGAGGCTGCCGTGGTTCAGGTGCAGAGCCTCTTCGAGCGCCACGCCGAAGAGACGCGCCAGGCCGGTGAGGCGGTGCGCCGCGACGTGGCGGCGCTGCGCAAAGAGGTCGCCGGCGCGCTGGTGAAGATCGAGGAGGCGGTGCGGCCCATCCGCGACCTCCAGGCCCAGATCCAGCAGGTCGCCGAGGCGCGCAAGCAGGACCGCGACTACGTGGCCGGCTGGCTCACGCGGATCGAGCAGGCCGAGCAACAACTGCCGGCACTGCACTCCCAGATCAAGGAGCTCGACGACCGCCAGCGCCAGGTGCTGCTCCAGCTCGACCGGCTGCGGGAGGCCGACGCGGCGGCGGTCCAGGAGGTGCGCCGCGTGGCTGAGGAGCTGCAGGTCGAGAAGCAGGGCCTGCGCCGCCAGGCGGTCGAGGCCCAGCAACTGGTGGCCGACGTCCAGGGGGTACTCGAGGAGCATGCCGCGCGCATCGCGCGCATCGATGACATCCGCCAGCACATCGAGCTCTTCGCCGAGGCGCTGCCGAAGCAGATTGTCGATGTTGCAGCGAAGCTCCCCGATCTTGCGGCGGAGATCAAACGGATCGAGCGGATCGCGACCGAACGCTTCCTGATGAACCAGGAACGCCTGGAAGACGTGCGCCAGCAGGCTGACGAGCGCATCAGCGAGCTCCAGGAGGCCGATGAGCAGCACCTGCGGCAGCTCACCGCCTGGCTCGAGCGCCTCGATAGCTACCTGCGCGAGCTGGAGCAGCGCATCGCGCGCAGCACGTCGCGCCTGGAGGCCGCGCAACAGGTCCATATCGCCCGGATCGTTGAGATCGAGCGGCGCGAAATGAGTACGCTCGATGCGCTGCTCGCCAACTTCCAGGAGGTTACCGAGCGGGTGCGCGCCGCGCAGGTTGAGAGCAAGGGCGGGGAGGGTTAATACCTCTCAGGTGGAGGGTTTGTGGGAGGTGCGCCCCCAGGCCCCGCATACCCCACCCCCCTACCCCCTCCCCTACCAGGGGAG
>JACAEO010000351.1 GCA_013388805.1 Chloroflexota bacterium | reverse complement strand
CTCGGTGGTATCATGCATCGTGAACACCTCGTCTGTCAGCATGGTTGTGGGATAGCTCCATACTAACAGACCGGGTGTTCTTTTGTGGCCGAACGTACGGACTTTGCTCAAGCCCTGTGCCCCCAAGACGCCCCTCGGCGCACGGGTGAGCGATGTGCTATAATCCGGGCTCAGCATTGACCGTGCAGGCCGGCCTGATGGCACGTCGGCCCGCCGTGTGGTTGGAGCGTTCGGTGCCTGCTCGACCCTTCTTGAAGTGGGCCGGCGGTAAGGGCCAGTTGCTGCCCGAGCTGATGACCCGGCTGCCCACACGCTTCCGGCGCTACCACGAGCCGTTCGTCGGCGGTGGGGCGCTCTTCTTTCATCTTTGGAACAGCGGGCGGCTGCGCGGCTCCGCCGTGCTCAGCGACTACAACCCCGAGCTCATCGCTTGCTACGAGTCGGTGCGCGACCACGTCGAGGAGTTGATCGCGCTGCTGCTCGACCTGCGGCCCCACTTCGGCGACCGCGAGTTCTTCTATGCCATCCGGGGATGGGACCGCCACCCGGACTTCCAGCAGCGCCCCAAGGTCGAGCTCGCGGCCCGCACGATTTTTCTCAATCGTACATGCTACAATGGACTCTACCGGCTCAACAATCGGGGCCAGTTTAACGCCCCCTTCGGCAACTATCGCAATCCGCTGATCGTTGATCCAGAGAATATGCGTGAAGTCAGCCGCGCACTGCAACAGGTTGAGTTGCACGTGGGCGATTTCAGTGCCGTGCTCGAACGGGCCGAACCGGGTGATCTTGTCTACTTCGACCCGCCCTACGTGCCGGTGAGCGCGACCGCCTCCTTCACCGCCTATACCCACCAGGGCTTCGCCGAGGCTGAGCAACGGCGCCTGGCCACTGTCTTCATGGCCCTCGCCGAACGGGGCTGCTTCGTGATGCTCAGCAATTCCTACACCGACCTGGCGCGAACGCTCTATGCCGGCCAGCCCGTTCACGAAAGCATCTATGCCAGCCGCAAGATCAACTGTGATGGCAAGAAGCGCGGCAATGTCCCGGAGTTGATCGTGTGCAGCTACGAGCCGCGGTCACAACCTGTGACGCGCTAAGGCAAGGCTGAACCATCGCCTGAGCCGGGAGGCCTGCCCGGACACCCGCTACCAGCAAGGTCACGGTGTATGCCCAGTATCCAGCTCGACGCTTCCGGGAAGCCCCGGTATACCAACCGCCTGATCCACGCGGCCAGTCCCTACCTGCTGCAGCACGCCCATAACCCTGTCGATTGGTACGAGTGGGGGCCGGAAGCGCTGGCGCTTGCCCGGCGCGAAGACAAGCCGATCCTGGTGAGTATCGGCTATGCCGCGTGCCACTGGTGCCATGTGATGGCCCACGAGAGCTTCGAGGATGCGGCTACCGCCGCGCTGCAGAATGAGTACTTCGTCAATATCAAGGTCGATCGCGAGGAGCGGCCGGATCTCGACAGCATCTACATGACGGCCGTCCAGGCGATGACCGGCCAGGGCGGCTGGCCGCTCAATGTCTTCTGCCTGCCCGATGGCACGCCCTTCTACGGCGGCACCTACTTCCCGCCTGACGCCAGGGCCGCACGCTACCGTATGCCGAGCTGGAAGCAGGTCCTGCAACGCGTGGCTGAGGCCTTTCACACCCGGCGCAGTGAGCTTGTCTCCTCGGGGAACGAACTGGTGGAGCATATCACTCGCCTCACCCGCGTGGGCGCGGGCGATGGCGCACCCCTGCCCGACGGTGCAGCCCTGCTGCACAACGCCGTGGCGCTGGTGGGCCGCCAGTTCGACTGGCAGGAGGGCGGCTTCGGCGGGGCGCCCCGCTTCCCGCAGCCCAATCTGCTCGAGGCGCTGCTGCGCGCCCACCTGCGCGGCGTGCCCGAGGCGCTACCGATGCTCGAGCTCACCCTGCACAAGATGGCGCGCGGCGGGATCTACGACCAGCTCGGCGGCGGCTTCCATCGCTACAGCGTCGATGCCCGCTGGCTGGTGCCGCACTTCGAGAAGATGCTCTACGACAACGCCCTGCTCGCCCGTCTCTACCTGGAGACCTTCCAGCTCACCGGCATGCCCTTCTATCGCCAGATTGCCGTGGAGACGCTCGACTACATGGCCCGCGAGCTACACCACCCGCAGGGCGGCTTCTACAGCACGCAGGACGCCGATAGCCTGCCCTTCCCCGACGCCGCCCACGCCGAGGAAGGCGCCTTCTATGTCTGGAGCCCCGACGAGGTGCGCGAGCATCTGGGCGAAGACGCGGCGCTCTTCTGCCAGCTCTACGACGTCAGCCGCACGGGTAACTTCGAGGGCAAGAATATCCTCAACCTGCCCCGTGAGATCGCCGAGGTAGCACGTGTCACCGGCGCCAGCCCGGAACGACTGGAACAGGTCGCCAGCCGTGGGCGCGCACAGCTCTTTGCCGCCCGCGAGCGCCGCCCGCGGCCCTTCCGTGACGAAAAGATCATCACCGCCTGGAATGGCATGGCGCTGCGCGCCTTCGCCGCAGCCAGCCTGCCGCTCGGCAGCGATCGCTACCTGGCGATCGCTCGCTCGTGCGCCCACTTCCTGCTCGCCCACCTGCGCCGCCCCGATGGGCGCCTGCTGCGCTCCTGGAAGGACGGCCGCACCGGTCCGCCGGCCTTCCTCGAGGACTACGCCCTGCTCATCGATGGCCTGCTCGCCCTCCACGCCGCTGATGGCGATCCGGCCTGGCTGCGCGAGAGTCTGGCGCTGGCTGATGCCATGATCGACCTGTTCTGGGACGAGCGTATCGCCGGCTTCTACGACACCGCCCGCGACCACGAGGCGCTGGTGGCGCGGCCACGCGATGCTGGCGACAATGCCACCCCCTCGGGCAACTCGGTGGCCGCTGAGGTGCTGCTGCGCCTGGACGCGCTCAGCGGCCGCGAGCGCTACCGCCAGTGCGCCGAGGCGGTGCTCGCCGGGCAGGCCACGATGCTGGCCCGCTTCCCCGCCGGCTTCGGGCGCATGCTCTGCGCCGCCGACCTGGCCGCCACGCCGATCACCGAACTGGCGATCGTCGGCGCGCCCGATGCGGCCGACACCCGGGCGCTGCTGCAGGTCGCCCTCGCTTCATACCGCCCCCACATGGTGGTGGCCCGGATGCCGCCGGGCGATACGCTGGCTGCGGGCCTGACCCCGCTGCTGGCGCAGCGTGAAGCGATCGGCGGCGCCGCGACCGCCTATGTCTGCGCGCGCTTCGCCTGCAATCTGCCCGTGCAGACCCCGGAGGCCCTGGCGGCGCAACTGCCGGCGTAGATGCACTTCCTCCACGTCAACCAGCTCTACAACCCCGCCTCGGGAGCTTCGCGCTACTTCATCGAGATTGGCGAGCGCCTGGTGCGCGAAGGCCATCAGGTGACGGTCCTCAGCAGCGATGCGCTTGACCTGGAGCACTTCTGGGCGCCCGGCAAGGCCACCGTGGCGGAACGCGAGTCGGCGCATCACGGCGTGCGCGTGCGCCGCTTCCCGGTGCGCCGCCTCCCCGGTCCGCCACTTGTGTACCCCGTCCTGCGCCGGCTAATGGTCGAGATCGGGCGCCTGGGCCGACCCGTAGCACCGCTGCTGCGCCGCATGGCCACACTTACCCCGCAGCTGCCCGAGCTGGAACGCTACCTGGCCAGCGCTCCTGAACTGGCCGACGTGGCCCTGGTGCACACCACCAACATCACCCTGGACTTCGCGATCATCCCGGTCGTCCGCTGGGCGCAGCGACGCAGGATCCCGCACCTCTGTACCCCCTTTGTGCACCTGGGCGAACCAGGCACGCGGCAGATCGTGCGCTACTACAGCATGCCCCACCAGATCGGGCTGCTGCGCGCAAGCGACGGGGTGGCGACGATGACCGGACTGGAGCGCGACTTTCTGCTGGGCCGGGGCGTGCCAGCCGAACGCGTGCGCGTGGTAGGCGCCGGGGTTGACCCGGCCGAAGTGGCGGGCGGCGATGGCGCCCGCTTTCGCGCGACGCAGAGCATCAGCGGGCCGATCGTGCTCAGTCTCGGCGCCGCCGCCTTCGACAAGGGCACGCTGCACGTCCTCACAGCCATGCGCCGGCTCTGGGCCGCGGGGAGCGCAGCCACCTGGGTGCAGTGCGGCCCCATCCTGAGCCACTTCGCAGAGCACTACCGCGGCCTACCGCCCGAGGAGCGCGCGCGCACCCGCGTGCTCGGCTATGTGAGCGACGCCATCCGGCGCGATGCCCTGGCCGCCGCCGACGTCTACGCCCAGCCATCACGTACCGACAGCTTCGGCATCGCCTACCTGGAAGCCTGGTGCTACGCGGTGCCCGTCGTTGGCGCGTACGCTGGCGGTGTACCAGATGTCATCGACGACGGCGTGAATGGCATGCTGGTGCCCTTCGGCGACGTAGCCGCGCTTGCCGCTACGCTCCAGCGCCTGCTCGACGACCGCGCCCTGGCCGGGGCGCTTGGCGCGGCAGGACGGGCCAAGGTGTTCCGTGCCTACACCTGGGACGCCGCCTACCAGCGTGCCCGCAGCTTCTACCACGACCTGGCCCGGACCAGGCTGGCGGGCGGATAACGCTTCCCTCATCCGCCCGGGCACCGAATGTCAGCCCGGATTCATCATCGGCTGGTATGCTCTGTACTCGAAGGGGGAGCGTTCGCGGCGGCAAGTGCCGCGTCGGGGCCGACGCGCAAAGACGTTTCACCGAGCACTACAGCCCACCCCCTTACCGCGCGCCGGAGGTGTGCGCCGCTGCGAACCAGTCTATGCGCACTGCGGGTTAGCTGCCAGGCCGGGCATGATGCCCGGCCTGCTGCGTTAAGAGAGCTGCGCTGTTTCGCTATTGAATCGCCCTCCCCCACATAGTACAATTCACAGGAAGCAACATCTTCTACCGCCGTGCCGGTCATCAGCGTTGCGCACGCATCCCCTGGCAACGCACCGGCAGTAGCGGCAGAGCGCGACACAGCGCTGTCGCGCGGTGCAGCAGGAAGCGGCAAGCGATGGGTCATGACCACGCCGACAATGCAGCCTGCGTAGCTTTGTAACAGTCGCCAGAGCCCTCGGTCAGCGTGCGTCCGAGGGCTCTGGCGATCTGATCGACCGGAGCGCGGGCGCCGGTGCCCGCGCTCCGCAGGGATGGAGGACCACGATGGAATTAACCGTCAAAAGCCGCAACGCCAAGATCACCGAGCGCCAACGCCGCCATATCGATGAGAAGTTGAGCAAGCTCGCGCGCTATATGGACGGGATTACCAGCGCTACCGTCGAGGTCCACACGGAGATGCAGCGCAATGCCGGCGAGGTGCACCGGGTGCAGGTGACCCTCGTTGGCGAGCACGGTGTTTACCTGCGCGCTGAGGAGCAGGCGCCCGACCTCTACACCGCCGTCGACGCGGTCCAGGAGGTGCTCCAGCGCCAGATCACGCGCTACAAAGAGAAGTTCTGGCGCAAGGGCCGCCCCCGGCGGCCAGCCGAACCCTTCGTCGAGCTCGAGCCCAGCGTGGCGATCGTCGAACCCGAAGCCGAGGAAGCCCAGCCTCCGGCCGTGATCCGGACCAAGCAGTTCAAGCTCCGCCCGATGTTCACCGAGGATGCCATCGAACAGATGGAGCTGCTCGGCCACAACTTCTTCGTCTTCCAGGACGCCGAGACGATGCAGGTCAACGTCCTCTACCGCCGCCGTGATGGCGCCTACGGCGTGATTATCCCTGAGACGGCATAGGAGGCCGGACCGTAGCACGCCAGGGGCGGGGCCGCCGATGTGACCCCGCCCCGCGTTTGTGCCGCCAGCATACCCAAAGGAGTAGTGAAGAATAGGACCATGGGGCCATGGCTATCCCCAGAGCGGGATGGTATCCTGCGACGGGTACGGTCGTTTTAACTCCAAATTAACCAAAACCATGGTCCATCATCGCTCCGCTCGTCCAACGATCATCGCTACCGTCGCGGTCTGGCTCATCCTGCTGGCAGCGCTCGTCCTCAGCCCCTCGGTCTTCGCTCAGCCAACGCCCGCCGCTCCGGCACGGGTATTCTTGCCCCTGGTCACCGGCGCCAGCGGCCCGCAGACGCCCGAGGAGCAGGCCATGGCGGCCCAGGTCCTGGCCATGCTCAATGCCGAGCGCGCCCGCGCCGGCTGCCCGCCGGTCAGCATTGACACGAAGCTTACGCTCGCAGCCCAGCGCCACAGCCAGGACATGGCGGTGAATGACTTCGTCAGCCACCGTGGCAGCCTGGGTAGCACCCCAGACCAGCGGGCCAGCGCTGCTGGCTATGCCTGGTCATCCGTAGCCGAGAACGTTGCCGCCGGCTACGCCACCCCCGAGGCGGTGATGGCTGGCTGGATGCAGAGCAGCAGCCACCGCCAGAGCATCCTGAACTGCTCCTTTGTCCACGTCGGCATCGGCTACACCTTCCAGCCCGATGATGCCCCCCTGGCCGGCGCATCGTACCCCTACTTCCACTACTGGACACAGCTCTTCGCAACGCCACGCTGATCGCTACCCAGCAGACCGATTATCCCCCGCCCCGGAGGGTCGAAGCATTGGCGATGCCAATGCTTCGACCCTACATCGCCGCGGCGAGGAACAGGAAGAACAACCCCGCGCAGACGGCCAGGGCCATGATCGCTAGCTGGGCATAGCCGAGCACCAGGCCGATGATCGCCAGGCCATCGCCGGCGAGCAGCCCGTGGGAATCGCGGATCGCTCTGCGCGCCATATGCCCGCAGACCACAGCCACCAGCGCGGCGATCACCGGGAGTGCCACCCAGGCCAGGATGCCTGCCACCAGGCTTGCGATCGCCAGGTTGCTGTTCGGCACCACCTGCGGAACATAGCCACCCGGAGCTGGCTGGTAGCTGGTGGGTGGCAGCGCACCGGGCGGCAACGCCACCGTCGGCCGGGTTACGGCCGGTGGGGCGGCAGGCGGCGCCGGATCGGGCGCGAGCCGTGCGCCACAGTTATAACAAAAGCGCTGTCCCTCGTCGCTCGTGGCATTACAGTGCGGACAGAGCATGGTTGTCCTCCAAGGTTATTGCATACCCCTGGAGATTGTACGCCATGCACCATACCACTGTTGCGCACCCCGGCTCAGGCCAGGACCAGCGCGCGGGCCGCGGCCCCAACATCAGGCGCGGTCACCAATGCTTCGCCGACCAGCACGGCATCGGCGCCATAGCTGCGCACCAGCGTCACATGCTCCGGGGTGAAGATCCCGCTCTCGCTCACCAGCACCGGTCGCCCGCGGCCCATAGGCAGCAGCCGGGCGAGGCGCGCCGTCGTGGCCAGGTCGGTCACGAAGCGATGCAGGTCACGGTTGTTCACCCCGACGACAGCGGCGCCAACTGCCAGGGCGCGCTGCAGCTCGGCCTCGGTGTGGACTTCGACCAGGGCCTCCATACCCAGATGCTGGCTAAGCAGCAGCATATCCTCCAGGCGCTCATCATCGCTGATCGCGCCCACGATCAGCAGCACGGCATCGGCGCCGTAGGCGCGGGCCTCAACGATCTGGTAGGGATCGATAATAAAGTCTTTGCGTAGCAGCGGCGGCACCGCCGGCAGCTGGCGAATCGCCTCGAGGTACTTGAGGCTGCCCTGGAAGAAGCGCACATCGGTGAGCACCGAGATAGCGGCCGCACCCGCAGCAATATACGCCTGGGCCAGAGCCAGGTGATCGAACGGATCAACCAGCACGCCCCGGCTCGGGGAGGCTTTCTTCACCTCGGCGATCAGGGCCGTGGCAGGCGGGCGGCGCAGCGCCGACGCGAAGTCACGCGGGCTGGGGGCACGAGCCGCGCGCCGTTCCAATTCGCGCAGCGGCACCTTCACCTTCTGCCGGGCCACCTCCCCCACCTTGTGGGCCAGGATCCGGGTCAGGATCGTTTCCTCAGCCACGGGTATCTCTCCACTTCGGACGTGCCGGATCAACCACTTATGCCGTGTTAGAGACCACAATCAGCCGTTCCAGGCGCTGGGCGGCGTGGCCCTCGTCAATACTGGCCCGAGCCAGGGTCAGGCCCTCGCGCAGATCAGCGGCGCGATCGCCGGCGACCAGGGCCGCGGCGGCGTTGAGCAGCACCACATCGCGCCGGGGGCCATGATCGGCGCCGGTGAGCACCCCGCGCACAATGGCGACGTTCGTTGCCACATCGCCGCCCCGTAATGCCATGGCGCCGGCGCGCCCCAGGCCCAACGCCTCGGCATCAACCGTGAACATGCGCGGCGCCTGGCCAGCGTGCACCTCATAGATCAGGTTGGGGCCACTGAGGCTCAACTCGTCCACGCCACCATCGCCGTGGACCACGAGGGCATGGGCAGTATCGAGGCGACTGAGGGCGCGGGCCAGCTTCTCGGCGAGGGCTGCCGATGCGACACCGAGCACCTGGTGGCGGGCCCGGGCCGGGTTGGTGAGCGGGCCGAGGATGTTGAAGGCGGTGCGGATCCCGATCTCGCGCCGCACCGGCCCGGCGAAGCGCATGGCGGGGTGAAACTTCGGCGCGAACATAAAGGCGATGCCGGCCTCGCGCAGGCAGCGGGCCACGCCATCGGCATCGAGCTCGATCTTCACCCCCAGGCCCTCGAGCACATCGGCGCTGCCACAGACACTCGACATGGCCCGATTACCGTGCTTGGCGACCGTCAGGCCGGCCCCGGCGGCCACAAAGGCAGCCGCCGTGCTGATATTGAAGCTATGCGAGCCGTCGCCACCCGTGCCGCATGTATCGGCGACCGGGCCATCAAAGTAGACCGGGGTGGCTTTGAGGCGCATCACCTCGGCCATCCCGGCGATCTCGGCGTCAGTCTCACCCTTGAGGTGCAGGGCGGTGAGCAAGGCCCCAATCTGGGCCGGCGTGGCCTCGCCGGTCATGATCTGCTCCATGACCGTGGCGGCTTCGGCCTGGCTCAAGTCACGCCCGCCAACAACGGCAATGATCGCATCACGAATATTCACCAGGACCTCACATGTGGAAATAGGAGCGACGGCTAGTGCGATTGCAGATTGCAGATTTGCGATTGTCGATTGGGCGCGGCGCATCTGGACACAGTCGAGGTCGCGCTGATGCCCGAACAGGTCGCCTGGAACTGCACGAGCAAGCCGCCGCCAATTGTATGCGCTCAGGGCGCAGCGGTCAATCTGGTCGCAGCTGTCCGCACGGCTGACACAACGTCCCTGGGGCAGCAGAGCCGCCCCTCACCCGACCGTAGGCGGTGGGTGTTGCATCAACCCGCGGTCCAGCCCATCAGGGGCGCCGGGAGTCAGCCAGCGCGCCGGCGACGATTGCCGGCACAGCGCTTGCGACATCGTCGTGGATCACCACGTCGGCGTGGGGATCGAGGTAGGTCGGCTCGAGGTTCACGACGATCAGCCGGGCGCCACGACGCAGGGCGATCAGTGGCAGATCGCAGGCCGGAGCCACCTCAAGCGACGTACCGGCCACGATCAGCAGATCGCACTCATTGAGCAGCTTATGGGCCAGCCAGAGCAAGCCCTGCGGCAGGCCCTCATCGAAGAGCACGACATCCGGCTTGAAGACACCCGCGCACGAGCAGCGCGGCGCGTGCCCCTGGCGCATCAGCGGCAGCAGGCTATCGGCTGGCACCTGGCGCCCACAGGCGCTGCAGGTGGCGCTGCGCAGATGGCCGTGCAGCTCGTACACACGCCGCGAGCCAGCGAGCTGATGCAGCCCATCGATATTCTGGGTAATGACCCCACTGACGCGCCCGGCCGCCTCGAGTTCGGCCACGGCAAGGTGCGCCGGGTTGGGGCGCGCCGCCACGATCGGGGCGAGCAGGCCGCTCAGCCAGCGGTAGAAACCATCGGGGTCGCGGTGGAACGCCTGGAGTGAGGCCACCGCTGCGGGATCGCTACGCGCCCAGAGGCCCTGCGAGCTGCGGAAGTCGGGGATGCCTGAGGGGCGACTGAAACCCGCCCCGGTAAGTACCACCACCCGTTGCGCCGTAGTCACCAGATCGATCGCGCGCTGTAGAAGCTCACCCATCATCCCCTCACCACGCTCACTGTCCCCCGGCACTGCGATTGAGCAGCTTGAGCGCCGAGCCGATGCCAGGGTCATCGGCGAGGCTGAATCGCGTCCAGTCATCAAGGGCGAGGATATCGGGCTGGACACCGACCCCTTCAAGCGAGGCGCCATCGCTGAGCCGGAAGCCCTCCTGGGCCACCCAGAGCCGCGCACCGCCACTCAGTTCATACGAATAGATCGTCTCGGTATTGCCTGCCGTTGGCGCGCCGACCACGACCGCACCGGCCCGCCGCTGCAACACCGCCGCGATCACCTCCGCATAGGATGCCGTCGTCTCGTCCACCAGCACCACCAGCGGGATGCCTCGCAGGTCAGGGACGGCACCCGGCTTGATCACGAGGGGCATATCGCCCATCCGGCTGGTGAAACTGCCCACCTCCCCCGCTACGAAATGGCCAAGGATGCCGGTCATCACACTGCGCCAGCCCCCAGGGTTGCTCCGCAGATCCAGGATCAGGCCGCGCACGGGGGCCGGCGTGGTCAGCGTACTGAGGGCCTCGCTCACCTGCTGGTCCATATCGGCCACCCAGAGGGTAGTCACGCTCAGGTAGCCGATATCGCCCGCCAGGCGCAGGGCGGTCGGGCCGATCCGTCCTTCCACATGGCGGCGCGTGATCACGATATCGCGACTCTGCGCGCCGGGCCGCACCACAGTCAGGCGCACCTGGCTACCGACAGGGCCCTGGATGTCGCCGTCGGCATAGAATGCGCCATCAATCGCCACGATGCGGTCGCGGGCACGCAGGCCCGCCCGCTCGGCGGGGCTGGCGGGGAAGACGTGCTGGATCAGCAGCCCGTCGCTCAGCGGCAGCCCGATCACGCCGATGCCCACCTGCGCTTCGCGCCCAGTGGTGCGAAGATCTTCCCGCTGGGCGGCGCTCGGCGGCAGGAAGCGCGAGTGGTCATCGCGCAGGCGACCGACCATCTCGCTGAGCAGGGTGAAAAAGGCTTCATCACTGGGCGCCGTCTCGATCCGCGGGGCAAACTCGTCGCGCACCGCCGCCCAGTCCACACCACCGAAGTCCGGGTAGAGGTACTTCTCATTGATCGTATTCCAGACCTCATTGAACACCTGGCGGCGCAGGGCGGCGCCGATCGGGGTGGCAGTGGGCAGTGTCTCGACCACGACCGAAAGGGGCGCCGGGCGTCCTGGCGCCCGCGTCGGCGCAGGGGCGGCGGCCGTGGCCGGTGGTGCCGGTGGGATAGCCGTCGTTGCAGCGACCACGGCGATCGGGGTGCCAGTGGGCGGCAACGCCGCGCTGGGCCGCCGGCTCGTGCAGCCCGTGACCAGGAGGGCGAGCCCGGCAAGCGCGCAGACTGTAGGCCAGAAACGCCGCATGGTGGTGCTGATCACTCCGTCGCGAATGCCGCGGCCAGGACCTGGCCGGCCAGCGTTGCGCCGACACTACTGCCTTCGCCGCCACTCTCGACCATCACCGCCACGGCGTAGCGTGGGCGATCGAGCGGCGCCACAGCCAGAAACCAGGCATGCGGCGTTGCTCCCGGCACGTGCTCGGCGGTGCCGGACTTGCCGCCGACGGCGATGCCGGGGACATAATCACTCACCTGCTTACCGAAGCCATAGCGAGCCACAGCGGCCATGTTGGCGAGCATGCGCCCGGCTGTCGGCGACGCCATCGCGCGCCGGATGCTGCGTGGCCGCTGTTCACGGATCACGCTGCCATCAGGCCGGCTGATGCGCTGCACCAGGTAGGGCTGCATCATCACGCCATCGTTGGCCACGGCGGCGGCGACCAGCGCCATCTGCAGCGGGGTCACCAGCAGTTGCCCCTGGCCGTAGCCGGTATCGGCAAGCGCCCGTGGGTAATTGAGGAAGCCCGGGTCAACATAGAGCAAGCTCTGGGAGGTTGGCAGGTCACTGAAGGTCGCAGAGCCGGGGCTGGCGCGCTGGGGGGCAAGAATATCGAAACGCCGGGCCACGTCGGTCATCACCTCGGGGCCGAGGCGCACAGCGTACTGCGCGAAGGCGGTATTGCAGGAGTACGCATAGACACGCTCCAGGCTCGATGGATCGCCGGTCAGACCAGCGAGGCCGTCCACGGCATTGGTGACCGGCGGCGCACCCTCCTGGGGCAGATAGCGTTCGGGGCAGGTGATCTCATCAGGCCGGCCCGCCGCGGGATGTTCGAGCACACCCACAGCCGTCACCGTCTTGTAGGTTGAGCCGGGGGGATAGACGCCCTGGGTGGGCCGGTTCAAGAGCGGCTGGCCGGCGCCATCGGAGGTAAGCTCAGCCCAGTAGGCGCTGATACGCTGATTCTCCGCCTCCCAGTCGGCGGCGCCCGGGTCAAAGCTGAGCCCGCGAGGGTCGAAGCCGGGGCTGCTGACCATCGCCAGCACCGCCCCGCTACGCGGGTCGAGCACGACCACCGATCCTGAGCGCTCGCCGAGGGCGGCTGCGGCGCGCGCCTGAAGCTCGGCATCGATCGTGAGGGTCAGGTCATTGCCCTGGGGCGCACCGCCGAGCACCCGTTCGCGCAGGCGCGCCCACGCATTGCCACGCTGGCCAGTGAGATACTCGGCGTAGGTAGCCTCCAGGCCACTCTGGCCGTAGCGCGTGCTGAAGAAGCCGACCAGATTGCTGAAGGCCCGCGGATCGTAGCGATCGGCGAGCGGGTACGTGCGCCGCGCGAAGCCCGCCACCGTCTCGCTGCTCACCAGCAGTTCGCCCCGGCGGTCGAGCAGCCGGCCACGCAGCACGCGCTGGGAGTCGAGCACGGGGCGCACATTGCTGGTCGAACTGCCATCGGGGCCAGTGGCGACAAAGTAGTAGATCGCCTCAGCCTGCACCACCTGCTGGCGCAGCAACTGGAGGCTGAGCAGCGCAAAGCCGACCAGGACGACCAGGCCAAGATGGTAGACGCTCCTGGCGAGGCCAGGCTGCGGGCGCGGAGCGCCGAGCCATGCCGCGAGCCAGAGCAGCGGTCCTGCGGCCCAGAGACAGAGCAGCCAGCGCACCTCGGCCTCAACCGGCTGGATGATGCCGTATCCGACGAGCCCGATGGCCCCGACGATACACAGCGTGCGCAGCAGTGCGGGCGCCGACATCCTGATGATCGCTCCAAGAAACAGATGACCCGGCCCCGGGCCGGGCGACCGACATAGATTGCGATCGGATTATACGCCCGCCGAAGGCTTCAGGCAAGCCGTCACAAGTTAAGCTATCGTTAAAGGCCCCTACACTGCATCAAGTGGCAGCATGGCCCGCACCGTCACGCCGCCGGTCTCACCCTCAACGACACTCAGCTGCCCATCGAGCTCGGCGAGGCGATAGCGCACCGCGCGCAGGGCGTGGAGTCCCGGGCGTTCGTAGGTGCCATCGAGCAGCCCGACGCCATCGTCCTGCACGGTCAGCAGCACCGTGTGGGGCTCGAAGCAGAGATCGACCTGCACCATGTGGGCGCGGGCGTGCTGCTGAACATTCTGCAGCGCCTCCTGGGCAGTGCGCAGCAACACCGTCTGCTGGGCGGCGTGGAGCGGGCGGATCGGCCCGCTGCAGGTCACGTGCACCTCAAGGCCACTCTGGCGAGCGACGGAACGACCAAGCTGCTCGAGGGCCGCCGCGAGGGTGATCGCCGGTGTTGGGGGCAGATCATAGACGACCCGGCGGCTCGGAGCCGGGTGGTGCTCCGCGGCGGTGCGGGTGGCGATCGCCGACGCAGCGGAACGCGGGTTCGCCGCCGGATCGCCCGGGCTCAGGGGGCGTTTGAGCTCGGCACGGGCGAGTGCGGCCCCGGCGCGCTCGGCGGGCCTGGACCCGCGGGCGGCGCCACCCTGCGGCGGATCGGCGACCCGTGGGCGCGGCCAGGCCCCGGCGCCCGCCTCGCGAACCAGCACCCGGCCCAGGACGAGCCAGGCCCCGGCTGTGAGGAGCGGCGTCAGGACGCGCACGATGAGAGCGCCGCTGCTGAGGGCCGCACCGGTCGCGGGATTAAACAGCGTCAGGCCGAGCACATCTAGGCCGATGAAGCTCAGCGCGCTGAGCAGCGCGCCGCGCCAGCCAAAGGCAAGTGCGGGGAGCACCAGCGCACCCAGGGCATAGGGCAGAAACGGCAGCGCGTGACTGTCACTCAGCCACAGCACCGCCGCGCCACCCACCAGGTCGAGCAGCAAGAGCAACGGGCGCTGGCGCAAGAGGCGCACATAGCCCTGGGCAAGGGCCGTCACCAGCACATTGATCACGCCGAGCAGCAGAAGGAGCCCGGCATTACGCGGCAGGGTGGCGGTGGCCGCGCCGGGCCAGGTCAAGGTCAGGGCAGCAAGCGCCCAGGCCAGCCAGCGATAGCTGAAGAAGGCGACGTGGTCACTTACAGGCAAGCGCCACTGTGCTGCCGGTCGCTTCACGCTGCTCCCTTTCCCGGACACGACGCCATTTCAGCGGGGACAGTCGAAGCTAGAGATCGAGGTAGGTCTCAACGCACCCCGTAGTGTAGCAGAAAGGTCACCCCACGGCAACCTGAAAGCCGGGGCATTTTCCGGGAGTCATCGGGCAACGGCATGGCGGCACGGACTATGTGCGCAAGGTCACCACAACGATCGCCACGAACAGGCCACCGCCGAGCAGCGCATACTCTGCCAGGAGCCGGCGCTGCAGATGGCCGCTGGCATGGTGCTGCAGCAAGCTGACCACAACGTAGAAGATCACCAGCTGCACGGTGCCGGCGATCAGGAAGGTGGTCGCCCAGTAGTTCAATGCCCACAGCGTCTCGGCCAGCACCAGGCCCACGAGGGCGGCAAGGAGGAAGCGATTGGCGCGGGGCGTGTAGGCCAGCAGCGCGTAGCTGAGCAGCGCGGCCGTCGCGCCGGTCAGCGTGGCTGAGTACAGTGTACGATAGCGGGTATAATAGATGGCACTGAAACAGCCAAAGGCCAGCAGATACCCGGCCAGCTGCAGGACGGTCTGCGCCCGCTGGCTCAGCTGTGGATCGCGGTCGAGCGCATAGTGCTGGGCGAGCAGCACGAGGAGCAACGAGCCACCTGCGGCGACCAGGGCCAGGGCAAAGGCGAGGCCCTGCCAGGCCCCGCTGAAGAGGCGGAAGAAGGCAAACGAGCCGATCACACTGAAGGACGGCAGCACCCAGAAGCTGGGCGCCAGCTCCACCCGGGCCACGCCCAGGTTCAGCACCGGCAGGCTACGGTTCTGCATCTGGGGGTGCGAGCGGATGAGCAGATCAGCCCCGGCGCTGGCGATCACGGTCAACGAGGCGATCAGCAACCACGAGAGCGTGATCGTCGGTAGATCACCGCCCAGGACGATGCGCAGCGTGTTCGGATTGCCGTCGATGAGAAACACCACTGCCAGCCCGATCAGGATGACAAAGACCAGCGAGACGATGCGGTCGTAGCGGGGCGCTGCCGCGGACGCAATCACCAGGGCACCTCCCTTGATGCACAGCTTTTCGTTGCAAAACCAGAACAATGAGTTGACACTAGAAGTGGAGCGTGCTATATTTCGATCCGGGAAGGAATTGCATCAACGCTGAAAGCAGGACGACAGGCTATGAGCGTACAGCCAGACAGCTCCGTGGCCGACCAGGTCCCGACCGAAGTCGAGGCCTATACCCTGCTCCGCCAGGTCAACTCGATGATGGATACCTACAATCGGTATGACCTGCGCAACGAAGATCTCACCATCCCCCAGTTTATGATCCTCAACTACGCCACGCCCGCTGGCGTCCCACTCAGTGAGATCAGCTCACGGATGCTGTGTGACAACAGTAACCTGACCGGGATCGTTGACCGGCTGATCAGCAAAGGCTATGTCCAGCGACGCCCCGACCCGCAGGATCGCCGGGTCAGCCTGATCTGCCTGACGCCGGCGGGCGCCGACAAGCTGCGGCGGATCAAGCCGCGCCATCACGCCCGCGTGAGTCGGCGCATGCGAAGCCTGAGCCAATCCCAGGTTCAGGAGCTTCGTGACCTGCTCCAGCAACTCTTCGAGGGCCTCCAGGATCCCCGACCCGACGACGAACACAGCGCGGACTAAGCTCTGCACACCAGCGGCCCGTGCCGCGGCTGACCGACCGCGTGGCATGACAAGTTGTCGCTCGTATGTCAACGTCGCTGTCATGCCGCGTAGCTGATGGCCAGCGGCGGGCCGGTGGCGCCGGGCCATCAGGCACTCCTCAGAACCATCGTTGTGTCATTCCGAACGGAGCCGAAGGGCACGGAGTGACAAACGCCGCCAGTCTGCCCAGCACGCGACTGACAACGGTAGGACGATCGGCGATCGGCTCTCTCCACTCAATCCTGACTCGAGCGCTCCTGCTGCTCGAGTTGCTCGGCCCGTTGCTGCTGGACGTAGAGCGGCGGTACGGCATAGAGCGCCCGCTCGACGTCCCGTACGCTCGGATCGACGGCGCCCAGTGTCCAGTGGCCGTGCTGTTTGATGATCTGGGTGCCAAAGCGTTGCGGTTTGCCCCCGGCCACCAGCCAGCGATCCCAGGCCATGGCCTGCAGTGTCCAGGCGCGCATCTCGCCGAGTTCGGTTGCGCGGCGCGCAAACATGCGCGCCAGGTTGTAGTGGGCCTGCGTCTCACCGCAGAGCAGCACCCACGCGGCGTGAAAGTTGTCACGGGCGTCGACCACATGTCCCTGGGCATACAGGTCAATGACACGCTGGCAGCGCTGGCGCGCGCCTACCGGGTCGGGCGTGCCCGCCTGGGCCTCGAGCGTCTCGCGCGCCAGGCGCGCTAGCTCCTCGCTCGGTTCCTCGGGCTGCGACGGTAACAGATCATCATCGTCCATGAACGACCTCTCGCTGAATGACGCCCTATCGGCACCATCCGGCCGGACCGGTGCCGGCGGCTGATTCGGGCATTGCTACCAGTGTACCACAGGGCCTGCGCGGCGCGGCAGGGGCTGAGCGTTGTGGAACTGTTCGTCCAACCGCGATCGATGCGCCCGCTCGGCACAACGCCGGCAGAGCGCCCGGTAGCAGTACGCGCCACGGCGCCCGGCACGGTGGACGGCCAGGCGCGCACCACGCCGCCCACAGGCCTGGCAGGCGCCGCCAGCGCGCAGCCTGGCGCTGAACCGCCAGGGCCAATCGAGATGGTCGAGCAGGAGATGCAGCGTCAGCCCGGCGGCGAGCGGGCGCATGCGTGGGCGCCTGGCGGCCAGCAGCCAGACGGCGGGCAGGGTGAGCACGGGGTCGTGGAGCCAGGAGCGCAACGAGCCATAGCGGGGCCGGGTATCGCCAGGGCCGGCGCCGCGATTCCGGTAGCGGTCGTAGTGCAGCGCGCCGACCACGCTCCAGTCGCCGGTCTGCAGGGCGTAGCGCAGCAGGTGGTCGGCATCGATCAGGGTACTGGCCGCAACCAGCGCCGTCAACCGTGCCGGGCGGTTGGGATAGAGCAGCAAGCCGGTTGCGACCGAGGTGATCAGGTGGGTGCGAAAGCGCATTACGACTCCTGGCCGGGTAGCGGGCTACTCGAAATCTTCGTCGTCATCGACGTCCTCACGCAGGCGCGGCCCGTGCAGGTCGTAGCGCTCAAACAGCGGGTGGTTGACACAGCTGAGATCGCCCCGCCCGCCACCAAGCAGAAACTGGCGGGCCGTGGCAGCCGGGGCCTGTGACTGATCGACGCGCCCGGCCCGGTACGCGTCCATGATCGGCTTGTAGCTCTCCTGGTCGCCAAGCTCCGCCAGCACGGTCACCAGGCCCGTCGTGACCGGCTTGTCCATTTCGGTTGGCAGCCGGCGGCGCGCCTCGGCGATCACCGCGTCGCGCACCTCCGGGGCGGCGGTCGCCACCCAGGAGAGCGCGCTCACCGCCGCCGAGCGGGCCATGGACGGATTGCGCTCATCATCGGCATAGGCCCAGAGCACGGGCACGGCCGGCGCGCCGATCCGGCCAATGATCTGGATCACTTCGCCGGCATAGAGCCGCGCCGGCACATCCTCATCACCATTGATCAGAATGGGCAACTGCTCGATGAGTGGGGCGATGATCGCCACGTCGGGCAGTTCGCCCAGCAGCCGCAGGGCGTGCAGCGGCCCCAGTGCTGCGGGCAACTCCTCATGGAGCGCTGCATTGTTGGTGGCCAGATCGAGCAGGGCGGCCCGGGCGGCCGGGCCATGGGCGAGGATCTGCTGAACGAGACGCTCGGACGGACGCAGGCCAACCCGGCTGAGTTGGCGCACCAGCTCGGCAATCGGGGTATCGAGTGGCATCGGTGGCTCCTCCTCAGAACGATGGGCCATAAGCGATCAGCGGGGCAAAGCTCCGCCGATGGAGCGGGCAGGGGCCGTGGGCGGCCAGCGCCCGCTGGTGCTGCGGCGTGCCATAGCCCTTGTGGGCCGCGAAGCCGTAGCCGGGGAAGGCCTGGTCCGCCGTGGTCATGAGCCGGTCCCGGGTGACTTTGGCCACGACCGAGGCGGCTGCGATCGAGAGGCAGCGGGCGTCACCTTTGGGCAGCACGAGCTGAGGCAGCGCCAGTTCGCGCAGTGGCACCGCATCGATCAGCAGCGCATCGGGGTGGCAGGGCAACTGGAGCAGCGCCGTCACCATGGCGAGCCGGGTTGCCGGCAGGATGCCGTAGGCGTCGATCAGGTAGGCCGGCACGATGCCCACCCCGATGCCGAGGGCCTGGTCACGCACCACCTGGTAGCTCAGCTCGCGCGCAGCCGGGGTGAGCTGCTTCGAGTCGTCGACGCCGGCCAGCAACGCCGGCTGCCACAGCGCCGTGTCGGCGAGCACCACGGCGGCGGCCACGACCGGGCCAGCCCAGCAGCCACGGCCGGCCTCATCGAGCCCGGCGACCCGGGCGCAACCCCGGGCGCGCAATGCGCGTTCGTGCTCAACGGTCGGGGCCATGCGTTACCCCATGGGCCGGCTGTGGCCCGTCCCAGGCGCCAACCAGCACCATCACCTGGCTCGGCCCCACGCGGGTCCAGTGTTGGGTCAGGCGCAGCCCGGCGACTTGCAGCGGCACGATGGGCGGCGCAGCCCGTGGGTCACGGCGGACCGAGGCGAGCAAGGACAGGCGGTAGGCGAGATCGATCAGCCGGGTGTAGAGCCCGGGATCGAGCTGGGCCAGCGGGATCAGCACCAGACGCCCGTCCGGGACCAGCACGCGGCGGATCTCGGCGTGAGTGGCGGGATCGAAGATATACTCCGCCGGAAAGGTGGCCAGCACCGTATCGAACGAGGCAGCGGCGAAGGGCAGGGCCTGGGCGACACCCCGGGCGAGGCGCGGCTCATGCCCGCCGCGGCGCACGCGTCGCGCAGCGAGGCGCGCCATCTGCGGCGAGGCATCGAGGCCGGCTACGCCGGGACGCGCAGCGAGGGCTGCCTGGAGGTAGCCGGTGCCGAAGCCCAGTTCGAGCACCCGACCGCGCGCCTCGGGGAGCGCTGCGAGCACCCACTGGCGCCAGAGGCCAGCCGACACCCCCCAGGCCACCGCGTCATAGGTCCAGGCGAACTCGCGGTAGAAGTGGTGCAGGAGCCGGCGGATGAGTGCGCGATAGGCCGCCTTCACGGCGGCCAGCGGCGCGTCGCTCACGCTGTCGGGCGGGCCAAAGGATGCGAGCAACGCCGGGCAGGCCCCGGCCGACCCGGGCCAGGCCAGCGCCGGGCCGGGGTCAGGATGGACCCGGTGGTACGAGCCCTGCTGGTTCACGTTGGCAGCGGGAGCGGGCTAATCGCGCCGCTCCTTGATGCGCGCGGCCTTGCCGGAGCGCCCACGCAGGTAGTAGAGCTTGGCGCGGCGCACCTTGCCGCGGCGGATCACCTTGATCGAATCCAGGCGCGGCGCGTGCAGCAAGAAGGTGCGCTCGACGCCAATCCCGTGGGAGGCGATGCGGCGCACGGTAAAATTCTCATTGATGCCACCGCTGCGCCGGCGAATAACCACGCCCTCAAACTCCTGGACGCGCTCGCGGTTCCCCTCGACCACCTTGACGCCCACGCGCACCGTATCGCCGACCCGGAACTCGGGGATATGTTGCTTCATCTGGCGCTGGGCCAACTCGCTCAGGATCTGCTGCGACATCGGCAGTCGCTCCTTTCTCACAAGGCCCGCGCCAGGCGCCCGCACGCACGCGGGACTGGCGGGCCGCTCCATCGCACAAGAAATCTGGCAGGCGCGTGTGCCGCCTGCCAGACCGGCTGCTGGCGTGATTATAGCACAGGGCCAGGTAGGCGGCAAGCGCACGCGTCCCGCGGTCCAGGGCTGGTGCACCAGCCCTGCAGCCAGCCCCCTTTGGTGATTCCGTCTAAGCGCAAGCCGTGGAGATTGTGCACTATCACCGTAGCCGGGGCCACAGGCAAAGGATTAAGATTATGGGAACGGAACAACCGAAGCTTAACCTGACTAGTCCCACGCAGGAGACACTCGCATCGTGGCGCGCAAGGCACACGATGTGTCCGACTTTGCGACGGCGCACCGAGTCGACACGATCGGTCCCTCCCACCGTTCCCCGTCTGGAGCCCCTGAACAGGCTGTCACCCTGACAGCCGGTGGCGCGTTTCCCCCGCCCGTCATCTACCATCATGCCCCGCGGCGCGCCCGGCGCACGCGGGCCGTGCTGCCGCCACCTGCCGTGCTAGCAGGGCGCTGCGCCAGCTTCACCAGATGTACGCCCGCAGGACCCCGTTCGTCTACAGTCACAAGGAGCATGGACGTATGAGCATGACCGCAAAGGACGTTCTGAAGCTGATCAAAGACAAGGGCATCCAGATTGTCGACACACGCTTTAGCGACCTGTTCGGTGGATGGCAGCACTACTCGCTGCCAGCATCGCGCTTCAGCGAAGACATGTTCGTCGACGGGCTCGGCTTCGACGGCTCTTCGATCAAGGGCTTCCAGGTGATCAACGAGAGCGACATGCTCATGGTCCCGGACCCGAGCTCGGCCTTCATCGACCCGATGCTCAAGGTGCCGACCCTGGTGCTGATCTGCGACATCATCGACCCGATCGTGCGCCAGCCCTACTCGCGCGACCCGCGCACGGTGGCCCGCAAGGCCGAGGCCTACTTGAAGACCACCGGCATCGCCGACACGGCCTACTTCGGCCCCGAGGCCGAGTTCTTCCTGTTCAGCGACGTGCGCTTCAGCCAGGGCGCCGACCACGGCTTCTACTACCTGGACAGCCCGGAGGCCGTCTGGAACACAGGCGCCGAGGTCGAGGGCGGCAACAAGGGCTACCGCATCCGGCACAAGGAGGGCTACTTCCCGGTGCCGCCCACCGACACGCTGCAGGACATCCGCTCGGAGATGATCCTCAAGATGGCGGAGATCGGCATCGACATCGAACTCCACCACCACGAGGTGGCGACGGCCGGCCAGTGCGAGATCGACATGCGCTTCGACTCGCTGGTCAGCATGGCCGACAAGCTGCAGAAGTACAAGTACATCGTGCGCAATGTGGCCCGGGCCCACGGCTACACGGCCACGTTCATGCCGAAGCCGATCTTCGGCGACAACGGCTCGGGTATGCACTGTCACCAGAGCCTCTGGAAGGATGGCGAGCCGTTGTTCTTCGACGAGGCGCGCTACGCTATGCTCTCCGAACTGGCCGAGTACTACATTGGCGGCATCCTGCACCATGCCCCGGCGCTCCTGGCGATCTGCGCACCGACCACCAACAGCTACCGGCGCCTGGTGCCGGGCTTTGAGGCGCCGATCAACCTGGTCTACTCGGTACGCAACCGCTCGGCCGCGGTGCGCATCCCCACCTACTCGTCGTCGCCCAGGTCGCGGCGCATCGAGTTCCGCGCGCCTGACGCGATGTGCAACCCCTACCTGGCCTTTGCCGCGATGATGATGGCCGGGCTCGACGGCATCCAGAACAAGATCGCCCCGCCCAAGCCACTCGATGTCGACATCTACGAGCTCTCGCCCGAGGAGAAGGGTGACATCCGCGGCACGCCCGGTTCGCTCAGCGAGGCGCTCGACGCCCTCGAGGCCGACCACGCCTTCCTGCTCAAGGGCGACGTCTTCACCGAGGATCTGCTCGCCTCGTACATCGAGGGCAAGCGCAAGGAGGCAGTTGCGATCGCCCTGCGCCCCCACCCCCACGAGTTCATGATGTACTACGACGCCTGATCGGGGGCAAACCCACCCTCCCGCGCACCCAGCGTGGGCAACACGAAGTTTGCCAGCAGTATCGCTCAAACACGCCTGCCGGCGCACCTGGAGCACCAGGGCGCCGGCAGGCTTTTACGGCTCGGCAGTTGCTGTTGTAGACCCCTCGCTGCGCTCGGGGTGACAAAAATCCGGCAAACGTTCGTTAACAGCTTGCTCATGCCCTGCAGCAGGCGTTACGCGCGCTCAGGGACGGGTGCGGGTGCGGCTGCGCGCGCCAAGCAGGATGATCACGGTAAGCAGCATCGTCGTGACACCCACGTACAGCGCGGCGGTATCGGTCGCAAGGCGGCCGGCCAGGACAAAGCTGCCGAAGCCCGGGGTCATCCAGGCGACCCAGCTACACACCGCCATGGCCCGCCGGTCATTCACCGTCAGCCGGGTGGCATTCTCAAGCAGCAGGAGCGTCGCTGCCCAGCCCATCAACGCGAGGAAGAACCCTGGGACTTGCACCATCATCGCCATCGCTCGCCTCCTCTGCTCCGTTGCAGATACCGTCTGCCCCTATCCTAGCAGAGCGACTGGATATTTTCAACAACTCCAGGGTTGTTATTTCTGTACTTTTTGTACAAATAGAGGCCAGCAGGCGCGGCTGATGAAACGGCGACGGGTGGCCGCGAAGCAGCCACCCGTCGGGAGCACGACGCTCGTGAGGGGTTGTGTGACGGTCTAGTCGGCAGCGCCAGTCGCACGGACGCTGGCACCAGCCAGGTCGGGGTAGGCGACCGCGCCGTGCTCGCCGATATCGAGGCCGGCATCCTCCTCCTCCTTGCTCACGCGGAGGCCGATGGTGGCCTTGATCGCCAGGAACATCGCGCCGGCGATTGCTGCGGTCCAGACGCCGACGGCCAGGATGCCGACCAGTTGCGCGATCAGCAGGGTCGCGCCACCACCATAGAACAGGCCTGTCGTCCCGGTGTTGCCAGGCATTGAGGCGAAGAGGCCAACGGCGAACGTACCCCAGACGCCGGCCATCAGGTGCACCGGCACGGCGCCCACCGGGTCATCGATCTTGAGCTTGTCGAGCAATTCGGCGCCCAGCACCACGATCGGGCCACCGATGAAGCCGATGATGATCGCGGCAAGCGGATCGACGTAGGCGCAGCCGGCGGTGATGGCAACCAGGCCGGCAAGCACGCCGTTCAGCGTCTGACCGAGGTCGGGCTTGCCGTAGCGCAGCCAGGCGGTGAAGAGCGCGCCGAGCGCGCCGGCCGCCGCGGCCAGGTTGGTCGTCACGGCAACCATCGCCACCGCATTGGCATTGGCCTGCGAGGCGATCGCCAGCTGGCTGCCGGGGTTGAAGCCGAACCAGCCCAGCCAGAGGATGAAGACCCCGAGCACGGCCAGCGAGATGTTGTGGCCGGGGATGGTGCGCGGCTTGCCGTCGGGGCCATACTTGCCGAGGCGCGGCCCGAGGATGATCGCGCCCATCAGCGAGGCCCAGCCGCCGACGCTATGCACCACCGTGCTGCCAGCGAAATCGGTGAAGCCCCAGTTGCCATCGGTGTTGCCGGCGTAGTGGTTGAGCCAGCCGGCACCGCTCCAGATCCAGTGGACGACCACCGGGTAGATGAAAAGCGAGATAATGAAGCTATAGACCAGGTAGGCGGTGAACTTCGTGCGCTCAGCCATTGCTCCCGCCACAATCGTGGCCGCGGTGCCGGCAAACACTACCTGGAAGAACCAGCTGGCCAGCACCGGGACGCTGCCCTCCTCGGTGACGTTGCCGAGGAAGAACTGGTCCGTACCGATGAAGCCGCCAGCCGAGGTCCCGTAGGCGATGCCCCAGCCGACCGCCCAGAAGGCGATCGAGCACATGACGAAGTCCATCAGATTCTTGAAGAGAATGTTGGCGGTATTCTTTGAGCGGGTCAGGCCCGCGGTTAACATCGCGAAGCCAGCCTGCATGAAGAAGACCAGGGCCGCGCAGATTAAGAGGAAGAAGGTATCCATCGCCACTGCCAGTTCTGCCGTCGATGGTCCCTCCTGTGCATAGGCCCGTCCGCCACTGACGGCCCAGAGGCCAATCCCAGCCGCAAGCGCTACGCCAAGCTTACGCCACGTTAATCGCATCGCGAACGCTCCTGTCGTGTCAGCATTAGAGTACGAGGACATACGCATCCAACTGTTGATTCGTGCACACAATCCGGCACAAACGGGGGACCGGAACGGTCAGGGCACGAAGCACACACCCATGGTCCAGTGAATACGATATGGTGAGCCGACCTCTAAGGCTGCCGCGTCGCAGGGAGGGAGGGCACACCAGGCTGTCACCCCCTTAGAAAGAGAATGGAAACGCTGATTCTGGCAGCGTTTTGCGCTGGCTTAATCTAATGGTAACAAATCTCTATCCACGAACAATGGGAACACTGTCCGAAATGCACGGCAGCGATTCTGTACAGAATATCCAAATGCGTGCTGCGCGGGATGCAGCGGGACGATACGGGAGGAGCGCGTCAATGCAGGATGCACGGCTTGAGGCGTTGAAGCAGGCGATCGTGGAACGGGGCTGGCGCTGGCGGCCCGGCCGGGCGATCGCCTATGGCAGCCAGCTGGTGGTTGATGATGGAGCCGACGAGGCCACACTCGACTTCTACCCGAAGCGGGGGCGCACGGTGGTGGGCGGCCCCGCCTCGCCCCTACGCGCGGCCCTGAGCGAACTGGCGGCGCGCCTGGAGGCGCGCCCAGCGGCGCCTGCTCCGGCGGCAGCCCCGCTGCCCAGCAGCGCCGAGCTCGGTATGGACGAGTCGGGGAAGGGCGACTGGTTCGGACCGCTGGTGGTGGCTGCGGTCTATGTGACGCCGGCAACGGCGCCAGCGCTGCAGCGCGCCGGGGTGCGTGACAGCAAGCACCTGGCCGCCGGGGCGCTGGCCGCGACGGCACAGGCGATCAGGCAGCTGATCCCGGCCAGCGCCCGGGCGGTCACCGTGCTGGAACCTGCGGCCTACAATGAGCGCTACGCCCGCCTCGGCAATATCAACCTGCTGCTGGCCGAGCTGTACGCCGAGACGGCCGCGCCGGTCGTGGCGCAGACCGGCGCAACACGGATCGTCTGCGACCAGTTTGCCCAGCGGCGCGAGCGACTTGAGGCGGCCTTTGCCGGCGCCGGGCTGCCACGGCCACAGCAGCTGCACCACGCCGAGGCGCACAGCCTGGCCGTCGCAGCGGCCTCGGTGCTGGCGACGGCGCAGTTCCAGGACGCACTGCGCCAACTTGGCGCCGCCGCCGGGCTCGACGGGCCGCTGCCCTCCGGGGCTGCAGCGCTCGGCCCGTTGGAGCAGGCGGCGCGCCAGATCATCGCCCGCGAAGGCGCCGTGGGGCTTGGGCGCTACGCCAAGCTGCACTTCAAGCCGATCCAGGCCCTGCTCGCTGGCCTCACTCCGTAGCTCTATAGCTCTACAGACCGGTTGTGTGGAGCTGTGGAGCTGTGGCGGTGTAGAGCTGTGGAGGTGTAGAGCTGTGGAGGTGTGGAGCTGTGGCGGTGTGGAGCTGTGGCGGTGTGGAGCTGTGGAGCTGTGGAGCTGTGGAGCTGTGGCGGTGAAGGCCAGATTGTCAAGCGAGTTTGAACCATGCCTAAGGAGCCGAGGAAGGAAGTGCGGTAGAATAGCGGCAGATCGCATCCTGGGGAGCACGCGGCCTGGCCACGCCCGACCGTTATCGCGGAGGAGGGAGTATGCTACTCTTCGACCCGGACGCCGTTCGCCCGCTGTTCCCGGCCCTGGCCCAGCAGTGCGCGGGACGGGAGGCGGTCTTCTTCGATGGGCCAGGCGGCACCCAGGTGCCGCAACCGGTGATCGATGCGATGGCCCACTATCTGGCCACCAGCAACGCCAACACCCACGGCGCCTTCCCCACCAGCCAGCGTACCGATGAGACAATCGCCGCGGCCCATCAGGCGGTGGCCGACCTGCTTGGCTGCGCCCCCGACGAGACGGTTTTCGGTCCGAATATGACCACGCTCACCTTCGCGATGAGCCGGGCGATCGGGCGCGAGCTGGGGCCCGGCGACGAAGTGGTGGTGACCCGCATCGACCACGATGCCAACGTGGCCCCCTGGCGGGCGCTTGAAGAGCGTGGGGTGACCATTCGCACGGTCGAGATCAATGTGGAGGACTGTACGCTCGACATGGCCGACTTCGCGGCCAAGGTCAATGAGCGCACCAGGCTGGTCGCGGTCAACTACGCCTCCAACGCCGTGGGGACGATCAATGATGTGCGCCACGCCATACGCCTGGCGCGCGGCGTCGGGGCGCTCTCCTACATCGACGCGGTGCACTACGCGCCCCACGGGCCGATCGATGTGGGTATGCTGGACTGTGATTTCCTGGCCTGCAGCGTCTACAAGTTCTTCGGGCCCCACGTGGGCGTGCTCTACGGCAAGCGCGACGTCCTGGAGCGGCTGCACCCCTACAAGGTGCGGCCCGCGGCCGACACGGTGCCCGAGCGCTGGATGACCGGCACGCAGAACCACGAGGGCCTCGCCGGTACGACCGCGGCCATCGACTACCTGGCCTCGCTGGGCACGGCAGCAGATGGTGGTGGGCTCCATACCCGGCGCGAGGCCCTGGTGCGGGCGATGACGATGATCAAGACCTACGAGCAGAGCCTGGCCGAACAGCTGATCGAAGGACTGCTGCGCATCCCGGGCTTGAGCTTCTACGGCCTGCGCGATCTGGAGCGCCTTGCCGACCGCACGCCGACCGTCTCGTTCCGGCTGGCCAATCTGGCGCCACGGGCCGTGGCCGAGGCGCTGGCCGCGCGGGGCATCTTCGTCTGGGACGGTAACTACTACGCCCTGAGCCTCAGCGAGCGGCTGGGTGTTGAGCGCCACGGCGGCATGGTGCGCGTCGGGCTCACGCACTACAACACCCCCGACGAGGTGGACTACTTCCTCGATGTGCTTGGCGTCCTGGCCGCTACGGTATAACCACGGCGTCCTGCGGCGCCGGGCAGGGATCCCAGACCAGCAGGCCCGGGCGCGCGCTGAGCAGGATGCGGTCGGGCGAGGGCCGGACGATGAGTTCGTCGGGATGATCGGCGATGCCGAGCGTGCGCCGGCTGTGGTCGGGGGGCACGCTGCTGATCTGGCCCTCGGCGTCGAAGAACAGCCGCACACAGGAGAAGGCGAAGGTGAGCGCGTGGGGGCTCTCCAGCGTCAGCTCGACCTCGCCCTCGGCTGCGGCGCCAACCTGGCCGCCAAGCTCGGCGATGACCTGCTGCAGCACGGTGACGTCGACGTTGAGGCGCTGCCCCCTGGCTCCGCTCAGGACCACGGTGATGTGGCGGCTGATGAGCACCGAGTCGATCAGCAGCAGGGCATAGGTCGGCTCGTCGAAGAGGATAGCGGCCGCCGGGTTGCCACGGTCGATCCGCCGCCCCGCCAGGGCCCAGCCCAGGGCGTTGACATCGAGCGCGAGGCGGCGAACATCGGGGAAGGCAAACTGCAGGTGGGTCGCGCCCTCGATTCCGCTGGTCAGCTCGGCGGTAGGCAGCCCGAAGCCCTTCAGGAAGCCGCGCAGGATGTGCAGGCCCAGATCGAGGGTCACGCGGCGTGAGCGGCGCCCCGAGATGTCGACCAGCTCCGTCTCCTCGGGCTGGAGGCCGAGCGGGCGCGCGTCGGTGAGCAGGGGCAGCAGCGCCCCACGGAAGAAGCTGCGTCCGCCGCGGTGGACGACCACGGAGAGCGGGCGCACCCGGGCGTCGGGCACGCGCACGATGTTGGCGCCGAACAGGTCGTGGACCAGGCTGACCAGGGGGTCCTCGCGGCAGAGACCGATGCTGCTCATGGCTGACTCCTCTTGAAGCGGTTGAGAAACGGCGGCACGTCGAGCGGGTCGGCAAAGGTGGCGCCCGCCGGGCCGTCTGGCGGGCCGGCGGCAGGATCGGCGGCGCGCGGGCCGCTCAGGGTGACGCCCGGCGGAAGCCAGGCGGCGCGGCCTGGCCGGGAGGCTGGCCGCTCGCTGAAGCCAGTGGCGACCAGCGTCGCCTTGACCAGGTCGGAGCCGTGGCCGGGATCGATGGTCGCCCCGAAAATGATGTTGGCGTCAGGATCGACGGCGCGCGCAACCAGTTCGGCGGCCCGATGGACTTCGAGCAGGCCCAGGTCGTTGCCGCCGGTGATGTTGAGCAGCAGCCGGCGCGCACCCTCCAGGCGCCCTTCGAGCAACGGGCAGGCCATGGCGCGGCGGACCGCCTCGACGACACGATCGTGGCCCTGGGCAACGCCGATGCCGAGCAGGGCCGGGCCGGCCTGCTCCATGATCGTGCGCACGTCGGCGAAATCGACGTTGATCAGCCCCCGCTGCGAGAGCAGGTCGGCGAGGCCCTGGACGCCGAGGCGCAAGACGGCGTCGGCCATGCCAAAGGCCTCGCGCATCGAGGTGGTGCGGGCAGCGGCCTGGATCAGCCGGTCGTTGGGCACAATGATCAGCGTATCGGCGGCAAGGCGCAGCTGGGCGATGCCCTGCTCGGCGATCTGGGCGCGGCGGCGCCCCTCGAAGGCGAAGGGGCGGGTGACGAGGGCAACGCAGAGCGCGCCCAGGTCGCGGGCCACCTGGGCCACGATCGGCGCGGCCCCGGTGCCGGTGCCGCCGCCCATGCCGGCGGCGATAAAGACCATGTCGGCGCCACGCAGGCGCTCGTGGAGCAGCGCGACACTCTCCTCGGCGGCCTGGCGGCCAACGCGTGGATCGCCACCGGCGCCGAGCCCACGGGTGAGCGTCTCGCCCAGCGCCAGGCGATGGCTGGCCCGCCCGGCTTCGAGGGCCTGGCGGTCGGTGTTGAGCGCGAGGGTGTCCACGGCAGGGATGCGCTCGGCGGCGAGCCCGTCGATTACGTTGCCGCCCGCGCCACCCACGCCGACCACCCGGATCTTGACCGGCGCCGAGTCGAGCGGGAGCTGGGCCAGAAAGAGTGAGGGACGGGCCACGACATCCTCCGGCCGGCTGAAGACGATGAGATTGTCGGGGCGCGGGCGCAGCTCCTGATCGACGCGGGCGGCAGTCTGGTCAGCCATGGTCGTTGTCTCCCCCTTCAGCAATCAGAGCAGGTTCCTGGCGGTCCAGCGGCACGGGTGCGGGGCTGAAGGCGTGCACCCGTTGCGGGGCGATGCGCAGGCCGGTGGATAGGGTACGGACGAGCCAGACGAGGGCGGCGCGCTGCATCAGGCCGGCGCTGGCGGCACCACCCTCGACGGCAACGACCACCGCGCGTTCAGCCAGATCCGCGCCGGGGGCGGCAGCGGCCGCGTAACGCTCATCGCGCAGGCGATAGATCATGCCACCGGTCTCGACGTAATAGTGCCAGCGGGCGGCATCGGCTTCGTAGCGCAGGTCGGCGGCGGCGGGGCCGGGCGCATCGCAGATCAGCAGCGTATCGGGCCCGGGGCTGGCGCGGATGCGGCGCGCCGGGGCATAGAGGCTCAGGTCGAGCAGGGTGGACGTGCCGGGTGCGCCGAGCAGCGCGCCCGGGCCAAGGCTCGCCGGGGCGCCGAGGGTGACCAGCGCCTCGCTCAGGGCACTGACGGTCGTCTCGGCGGGGAGTTGCTGCTCGAGGGGCCAGTTCAGGCGCGGCAGCCGGCAGGCCAGCACGTCGAGCGCATAGGGCGTGAGCAGGTAGGGCTGACCCTCGATCATCGCCACCTCGGGCGGAGCGAGGGGGGCGCCGAGGCGACGCGACTCGGCGTGGCGCGTGAGCAGCGCCGCGGGGTCGTAGCGGCGCGCGGTGCGTGCCCGGTAGAGATCGTCGAGCAGCGCGCCGCGCAGGGCGATCGCGCCCGGCAGGTCGAGGCCAGCGGTCACACCGCTGAGCTCGCCCAGCCGGTAGATCGTGCGCCAGTCGCCCACTGGTGAGCAGAGGCTGTCGAGGGCGAAGTGCTGGCAGGCATAGGCCCTGCCAGCGAGCACGATGCGGTGGTTCGGGCCGACCGGCGCCCCAAGTTCGGCGGCGTGGGCGAGCCAGTACTGGTGGAAGGCCCAGCCGGGCTGAAAGCCGTTGACCAGGTCGGCGGTGCGGAACATCAGCCTGATCAACTCATCACGCAGCGCCCCGGGCGGGGTGTCGCTGAGGCGCCGGGCTGCCGCCGGCGCGGGGGACGCGTCGTCCTCACCCATGACCGGGGCGTAGAGCAGGTCACGGGCATAGACTTCAACGAGCAGCGGCGGCTGGCCGCGCAGACGCACGGCCCGGTCGCGGTCGTCCTGGGCAGCGGGCGCATTGGGCACGAGTGGCCGGCCACTGATGGCGGCGACCGGCATGCCGAGCCCGGCAGCGCGGGCGGCAGCAAAGAGGGGCCAGGCGGCCGGTAGCGCGCCACCCGCGGCCCGGTAGGCCAGGTCGTGCATCAGTGCGCGCAGGTGCTCCTGCGGATCGTCGCTCGCGCCGGGTATGCCGGCGTAGACTTCGCTGACGAAGCGCTGCCAGGGGAAGCCGGCCGGATCGGTCTTGCGGCCAGGGGCGATGTCGAGGTGGCGCACCAGCTGGCCGCGGGGCACGTTGTGGCGGCGCACCAGGTCGCGGGTGAGCGCCAGGGCGGCGGCGTACTGGGCCTCGGGGTAGGGATCGCGGCCCGAGTTGAGGTTCTCCAGCTCGATGCCGATCGAGACGGTGTTGCAGTTCTGGATCACCCGGCCATCGACGGCCCAGGTGCTCTTGCCGGCATGCCAGGCGATGTCATCCTCCTTGACCAGCTGGACGATGCGGCCGGTCTTGTCGATGTAGTAGTGGACGGAGACGGGGCGGCGCTCATCGCCGCCTTTGCGCAGCCAGCCCAGGTCGCCCGGGGCGCGCCCGGCGGTGGCATGGAGCACAACCATACGCACCCGGCCTGGTGATCCGGGCTGGTAGTGACGGCGGGTCATCTCGAGCCATTCGATCTGCATGCAGGTGTTCTCCCTCGAGCTGGTCAACGGGGGGCCGCGATTATGTACGGTCCTCGATCGTTACGCCACTGATGCGCCCGCCATCGAGGGCGACCACCCGCTGCGCAGAGCCGGCGCGGCCCTGGATGCGCAATGCGCGGATGACCCCGCCGCGGGCCAGCACGGTCTGCCGCGCCGCGGGTGGCGCGCTTGGGTCGGGCCGGGTGGTGGCGACGGACGGCCGGAGGTAGAAGGCGCCACTGGCCCGGTCACGCAGATAGAGCGCGGGCACGAACCAGGAGGCCCGGTCACGCTCTTCGACGAAGAGCGCACGGCGGGCGAGCGCCAGCGCATCCTGCAGGCTGCGCCCGGCGGCCAGCGCCTGGTAGAGCACCGCGGCAGCCCTGGTGGCCGCATAGGCGCGCACGGTGAACTGCATCCCGAGCACGGCGGGCACGCCGGCTGCGCAGAGCGCCTGGGCGACGCCGGCAAGCAGTGGCTCGCCGGGGCCGAGCATGGCGCCCTGACAGGCCTGCAAGACGACGAGCGAGACGCCGCCGAAGAGGGCGGCCAGCGTCGAGGCGGGCGTCCAGGCGCTGCCCGGCCCATCATCGAGCAGCAGCGCCCCTTCACCGGCGAGATAGCGCCCGTGGCCGTAGAAGTGGATCACATCGGGCGGCGCGCCGACACCGAGCGCCTGCACCAGGGCCACCCGGCTGGCCGGCTCCACCTCGTTGATCACCGCGCGCCCCGCAGCGACGAGGGGCTGCCAGGCTTCCAGCCGGGCGGCCCGCTCGACCTGGCGCAGCTCCGCAGCGATGCCGGCCTGCGGTGAGATGGCGAGAATGCGCAGCGGGCCACTCGCGCGGCGGGCCGGTGGCAGCGCCTGCGGCAGATCAAGCCGGCGCGCGATGCCGCCGATCACGCCGGCGCCAAGCAGCAACGGCAGCGGCCCGTCGTCCCAGAGCAACTCCCACGGGAGTGCGGCCAGCGCGGTCGCGCCGGGCGGGAAGCAGAGCTCCAGGGCCAGCGGCTGGCCGAGGGCCGTCGCGTGGTCGCGAACCGTCGCGAGCGCCTGGGCGGCGACGGGGTCGGCGGTGAGCGCGCGGAAGAGCCGCCGCCCGACGCGCCGCGGTGCGTTGGCGGGCACCCGCTCGGCGTCGCTCCAGAGGTCAAGTGCGGCCAGGCACGACTGCTCCTCGGCCGTGAAGCTGAAGTGGCGCGCCTGGTCGGCATTCCAGGCCTGGGGGTAGGCGGGGTCCTGGAGCACATCGAGCGCGCGCAGCACCAGGGCCAGCTCAGCGGCGGGCACGGGGTTGCGGATCCGGCTGGTGCGCACGCCGAGCACCGCGGCCTCCCAGCGCAGGACGGCGCCCTCGGCGACGGGCGCGAAGACCAGGCGTAGACTGACAGGCTCGGGGCTGACGGTCATGGCTCCTCCGTGGCGGCGACCCAGACGAGGCGGAAGCCGAGCAGGTTGTGGCGCTGACCGGGGTGGAACCAGTAGTGGGCCCCACAGCGCAGGGCATCGGCCTCCCAGTTGAAGGCGCCACCCTTGATCGCCGGCGTCTCGCCGGGGGCAACGTCGGCGCAGGGCCGCGGCGCGTCCAGGGCATCGGCGAGGCTGCAGGTCCACTCCCAAACATTGCCGGCCAGGTCGAGGGCGCCACAGACGGCCGCCCCGGCGGGGAAACAGCCAAGCGGCGCGGGGGCGCGCAGGCCGGCGCCGTCGAAATTGGCGCGCTCGGCGTCGGGGGGCTGGTCACCCCAGGGATAGATCCGCTGGTCGAGGTGGCGCGCGGCCCGCTCCCATTCGAGCGCGGTGGGCAGGCGCAGACACTCGCCCGGGTAGAGCCAGCCAGCAGCGCGCCCCGCGGCGGTGAGCCAGGCGCCGTAGGCCGCCGCCTCGTACCACGAGACGCCAACCACCGGTTGCGCAGGGGTGTTGTAGGGTGCTACACCCCAGAGCCCCGGCTGGCCGATCGGCGTGCCCGGCTGCTCCGGGGGCGAGCGGCGGCCAGCGGGGCTGATGAAGGTCCAGCCCGCCTGCGTCCACCAGCGAGGGTCGTGGTAGCCGCCGGCGTCGATGAAGCGGGCGAACTCGGCATTGCTCACCGGGTAGCGGGCCAGGCGAAAGGCGTAGGGCAACTCGACCTGGCGGATGGCCAGCCGCCGGCCACGTCGCAGCCGCTCGTCGCCGTGCCAGAAGGGGCCGGCAGCTACGTCACACCAGTAATCGGGCACCGCCGCGCCACTTGCGCCGCGGGCGCGGCCGGTGTTCGGGTCGAGCTGGCGCGGGTCGCCGAGGCGCCCGAGCACCGTCCCTGCCGCCACGCGCGTGGCCAGCGGCACGGCCGGGTCGGCCACCACGGTGAGCAGCGCGGCGATCCCGGCCTCCCAGGCCCGGCCGCCGGCTCCGTTACGCCCGGCGTCACACAGACACTCGCCCACGAGCACGGTGGGCAGACCGCGCTGCTCGCCCGTGGCGGGCGCGGCAAGCATGGTCAGCAGCAGGCGCTGGGCCTCGCGCTGCGACGCCGCGGCGATGGCCAGGCGCAGCACCTCGTGCCAGCGGGGATCGGCGGCGTAACTCTGGAGCAGGTCGTCGGGATGCTCAACCACGACCGACTCGAGCAGACCGCGCGCGGCGAGGTACTCCTCGAAGGTCAGGTGCAGGAAGGCGAAACGGCGATGGCCGCGCTCGATCAACAATCCGGTGTCACGGCGCATGAGCTCGATGAACGCCCGGGCAAGGCAACGGGCCCGGCGGCGAGGGACACCGTCGCTCTGGGCCAGGGTCGCGGCGATGTGGCGTTCCAGCTCATCCTGGTCGATCAGCCCGCCGGCGCGCTCACCGTGGAGCCAGAGCGCCACCGGGCCGAGGACATTGACGACAAAGCGCTCATCGATCTGCTCATCACCGAGCAGCACATCGACCGGGCGGCCCGAGAGCGAGCGGGTGCGGTTCCAGGTCTCGGCCAGCGCCTCGACACAGAGCCGGTAGAGATCCGCGCGACGGTCGGGCAGACGGGCACCCTGATTGTGGATGAGCGCAAGGATAGTGAGCAGCAGCGGGTTACGGGCCAGATCGGTCACCTGGGGATCGGCGAAGACCGCCTGGCTGAGCGAGGCAACCCGTTCGGCGACGCGGCGCTCGAGCTCGGAGCTGGCGGCCTCACGCATCAGGTCGTGGAGCAGGTCACCGCCGGAGGGAGTGGCCGGCTCGCCCAGGGCGGCATAGGCGCGACTCCAGCGCTCGATAAAGGCGTGGATCTGCTCGTCGGCCAGGGGCTGAATGGTGACCACGGCAAACAGGCTCGCGTCGAGCGGCGCGTCGCTATAGCCAACGATGCGCGAGGTTGCGACAAAGCGGTTGCCCACGGCGTCCCACTCGCGCACGAAGGCCTCGAGCGAGTGAACGATGGCCTGCCGGTCGTCGCGGACCTCATCGAGGCCATCGAAGAGCACCAGGGCGCGGCCCAGGGTCAGGGCGCGGGCGAAGAGCGGGCCATAGTCGGGCTGCGAGAGGCCACTATAGTACGTGCTGAGATAGGCGAACGGCGAGAGGTCGGCGCCACCGGGCTGGGCGCGCGCGGCGGCAAAGGCGGCGACGGGGAAGAAGATCGGCAGCCAGAGCGGGTCGAGGCCCAGGCCGCGCCGGGGGTCGCCGCGGGTCAGGGTGAGCAGCAAGTAGCGCACCAGGGTACTCTTGCCGCTGCCGGGATCGCCGAGCACGACGAGCAGCGGCTGTTCGCGCACAAAGTCATGGAGCGTGGCCAGGGGGGCGCCCGGCCCACGCTCATCGTGATGCGCCCGCCCACAGATCGGGATGTAGATCTGCTCGAGGCTGATCCGGGTAGCGGCCTGGAGCTGCAGCACACCGCGGAAATCCAGCGCCCCGAAGCTCTCGACGACAAAGGCGCGGTAGCGGGTGTAGAGCAGGGGCAGATCGGGCTGGGGCGCGCCGGGCAGGGTGTAGAGATCGCCATGGACGATGGTCTGCTGCACCTGGCTAATCGCGGCGCCAGCGCTGGCGAGGATACTCTGGCCGAACTGCTCGCCGAGGGTGGGCAGCGGCTCGGCCCAGGCGGCACGCAGCTGGTCGATCAGGGCGCGCTCGGCCTCGGAGGGCAGACTACGGCGCAGGCGCGGCTGCTCGCCGATCGCGGCGGGCAGCAACTCGCCGAGGAAGCGCAGCAGGGCCGGGCCAAGCAGGCGCCAAGGCGGCGGCTCGCTGCCGCTGGCGGCCAGGGCGGCGCGCAGATCGCGGCGATAGAGCTCGACCAGGCGGGCGAGATCGGGCTCGCCGGCAAGCAACAGCTCCTCGATCGCTGCAGCGCGCAGCCGGCTGGCAGCCGGGCGCTGGTCGGCGAGCAGGGCGAGCAGCGGCGCAGCAGCGGCGGGGTGCTCGCGCCGCAGACGGCCCTCGGCCTGGGCCACGGCGCGCACGAAGGCGTGGGCGTGTGGCCCGCTGGCGAGCGTGGCCAGGCCGCTGAGCCGTGGCTGCAACGGCGTCGCCGCAGGCTCGGCGGCAGCCGCGTCGGCGAGCGCAGCGGCGACCGCCGCAAGGTCGGCGCCGAGGGCAGCAGCCAGGTCACTCATTGCCCCCCCCGCGCTGACGGCAGACCCTCGGGCAGCAGCTGGTCGCGCAGCGCGGGGGGCGGCTCAGCGAGCAGGCTGGCGAGCAGCTCGGCGGGGGCGACCAGGGGCGAACGAGCGCGGTCGCGGGCCAGGGCGTGGTGCAGGCGGGCGCGGGCAATGGCGGCGCTGCCGGCGGGGTGTTCGCTGACGCGGGCGGGTGGGTGCGCGGGAGCTGGCATAGGGCCTCCTCAGGGCTCGATCGATCGGCGTCGGTAGACGCTGCTCAGTGCATTAGATAGCCGCAATCGCCAGGGGCAGATCAGGCCCGGCCCAGCGGCCGACGGAGGCCAGCACCTGATCGTTGGCCGTCCGCCAGGCCTCGGGAGCCCAGATCTCAAAGAAGGACTCCATGCCAACGAGCACGGCGCTGGAGGAGAGCTCGGCGTAGGTCAGCAGCGGGCGCGGGAGGGTCAGGGCGCCAGTGGCATCGAGGGCGAGATCGGCGGCGGCGGCGAAGATCAGGCGGCGGGCGTGGCGGGCAGCATCGACAGCCAGCGGCAGGTCACTGACACGACGCGCCAGGGCGCGCCAGGTTACGCCGGGAAAGGCCTGCAGACAGCGGTCGAAGCCACGGGTGATGGTCAGGCCCTCGTCGATCGCAGAGCGAAAGGCGGGCGGCAGAACGAGCCTGCCGGATGGCTCCAGGGCGAGTTCAAAGGTGCCAATGAGCATCATCGTTGACCTCCACGCAGATGGAACGGGCTGCTCCGGGTCGAGCACTGGCTGCCAGTGAGGGGCCTCTTTAGGAGTTATCGGGTCTTTATTAGTCTCTTATGGGGTGTTACTATAGCACGTAGTTCAGCCTTTGTTAAGCCCCCATGCGGTGGAAGTTCGCCGCTGATTCCAGACGACAAGAGGGGATTGCATTTTATTACGACATGTAGTAGTATGCGCGCCAACCAGGACGTACGGCTCAGATGGCGCGCTCGACATCGCAGGTTGGCCCGGGCCGGGCCCTGGCGCTGGATGGCGCGCAACGATCAGCAGCAAAGGAGGTGCAACCACCCAGGAACCCGGCAATAGCAGCCCGGCGTGTGGATGATCACGTCGCCCGAACGTGCGCACAGGTGCTAGACAAGTGACGCTTTATCCGGTATAATGCAACCCTACGAGACCCCGAAAGGAACCCGACAAATGATCGAGTCTCGTACCGAAACCACCGACCATCGTGCCGTCGACGATCTGACGATCGGCGTGCCGCTCACCGTCCTGGGCATCGCCACCGCCTATGCCGCAGCGTTAGGCTATCTGGAGCGGCGCTTTCCGATCAAGCCCGACCATACCTGGGCTGAGGTGGCGGGTGGTGTATTGATTTCGCTGGTCCCGGTCGCCCTTGCGGCGCGCAGGCACCCCCAGCTCGACTGGCGCCTCTACGAGGGGGCAGTCTGGCGCAACTTTATCGCCTCCGGCACGCCGATCATCCTGTGGCAGATCGGCGAGGCGATGCTACGCCAGATGGAGTTGATGCGCTATGCAGCTGCACGGGAGCAACACACCCCGGAAGCCTATGCCGACGATTCCACGGCGCTGGCCAGTCGAAGCGGAGAGCGAGCGGGAAGCGGCGATTCTGGCCGCTGAGGAGGCGGCGCAGAGCCTGCAGCGCGCCCAGAGCACGCTCGACGCCGCCCGCGCGCGCGTTCATGGCAACCAGAGTCTGGCCCTGGTGCTGATCACCGATACGAAACGCCACCTCTCGGATGCGCTGACCCGGGCCGACCGTGTTGCGCGCTACCTGTCGCTGGCCCGTGGCAAACCGATCCAGGGCCGCTGGCCCATGGGCGCCTCGAAGCAACGCGAGGAGGCCGAAGATGCGCTCGCAACGGCGGTCAGTCAGCTCGAAGAGACCGAGCAGGTGCTGCGCCCGCTCCGCGAGAAGCTCAATACTAACCCGGCGCTCAGTGAGGCGATCATCGCCGACGCGGCCCTGATGCTGGCCCGTGCGCTGAACCGGATCGAGCGGGTCACACGCCTGCTCACCGAGGCCGGAATCGGGCGTGATTGAGTGGGATGGTTCAGGATCCACTGCCTGCGCTTGACGCCGGCCCGCGGGCGGGCTACAATCCTGCCGGATTCCCGCTGCGAGGCCATCGATGAGAGTACCATTGAGCTGGCTCAAGGAGTTCGTTGCGGTTGACCTGCCGCCCGAAGAACTCGCCCACAAACTCACCTTCAGCGGCCTGGAAGTCGCAACCATTCACTATGTCGGGCTGCCAGGCGCCGACCTGGTCTGGGACGCGGAGCGGATCGTCAGCTGCAATATCCTCGAGGTGCTGCCCCATCCCAACGCTGACCGGCTGGTGCTGGCCACGGTAGATTACGGCGCAGCCGCCCCCCATACCGTGGTCACCGGCGCGCCGAACCTCTTTCCCTACCGCGGCCTGGGGCGACTGAGCCACCCGCTCAAGGCGGTCTTCGCCCGCGAGGGCGCGCGCCTCTACGATGGCCACGCCGACGAGCGGCAGATCGTGACGCTCAAGGGGCGACCGGTGCGCGGGGTGATGAGTGATGCCATGCTCTGCTCCGAGAAGGAGCTCGGGATCAGCGACGAACACGAGGGGGTGATCATCCTCGACGAGGATACGCCGGTTGGTGTGCCGCTGCGCGACCTGCTGGGCGAGGTGGTGTTCGAGATCGAGATTACCCCGAACTATGCCCGCGCGCTCTCGATCGTGGGCGTGGCCCGCGAGGTGGCCGCGATCACCGGCGCGCCACTGACCCTGCCCGACCCGCAGGTGCACGCGGCGGGACCGCCCATCGCCGGGCGCGCCACCGTGACGATCGAGGCCCCTGAGCTCTGCCCGCGCTTCAGCCTGGGCCTCGCCGAGGGGGTGCGCGTTGGCCCTGCGCCGCAGTGGATGCAGCGCCGCCTCAACTACGCCGGGATGCGCCCGATCAACAATGTGGTCGATATTTCCAACTATGTCATGCTGGAGTGGGGCCAGCCGACCCACGCCTTCGACGCCGACCGTGTGGTCGACCAGCACCTGATCGTGCGCCTCGCCCGCCCCGGGGAACGGCTGGTCACCCTCGACGGTAAAGAGCGCGACCTGACGCCCGGCCCGGCGAGCGGGCTCGAGCGTACCCCGCTTATGGTCTGCGATGCCAGCGGTCCGCTGGCCGTGGCGGGGGTGATGGGCGGCGAGTCCTCCGAGGTGCGCGCCGACACGACGCGCGTGCTGCTCGAGGCGGCAATCTGGGAGCCGGTGCAGATCCGCAAGACGGCCCGCGGTATGAAACTGCCGAGCGAGGCCTCACGCCGCTTCGAGCGCGGGGTGGACTATGCTCTGCCGCCGATCGCCCAGCGCCGCTGCCTCGAACTGATGCGCCAGTACGCCGGCGCAACCATCGCCCAGGGCCTGGTGGACGCCTATCCGCGCCCCTGGCAGCCAGTCACACTGGAGCTCACCCCGCGCGAGGTGGCACGCATCCTCGGTGTGCACCTCAGCGCCCGCACCATCGCCGATCTGCTCGGCCGCCTCGGTTTTGGCTGCACGCTGCGTAGCAGCTCAGGCGCCGGCGACTTCCTCAGCCTCGCCAGCGAGCCGCCGGTGCTGGTGCAGGTGCCCTCGTTTCGCCAGGATGTGACGATCGTCGCGGATCTGTGCGAAGAAGTCGCGCGGATCTATGGCTACGACCAGATCCCGACAACCCGGCTCGCCGATGAACTGCCGCCGTCCGACACCCATAGCGAACTGGTGCTCGAACAACGGACCCGCGAGGTGCTGGTCGGCGCCGGGCTGACCGAGCTGATCACCCACTCGCTGATCGATATGGCGCTGGTGGCCAGCCTGGCCCCTGCAGAGGCGGTGGCCGAACACTATGTCAAGCTCGCCAACCCCACTACCCCCGAGAAGACCTATATGCGCCGCTCGCTGCTGCCCTCACTGGGCGCGGCCCTGGCACTGAATCTGCGTGAACGGGAGCGCGCCACGCTCTTCGAGATCGGGCGTGTCTATCTTAAGCCCGACCAGCCCGGCGCGGGCGGACGCTGGCTGCCCGACGAGCCACGCCGGCTGGCGATCGCACTGGCCGGCCCACGCGAGCCCGAGAGCTGGCTTGCGGCCCGACGTGAGCCGCTGGATTTCTTCGACCTCAAGGGCGTCGTCGAGACACTGGTCGCGCGGCTCGGCCTGAGCGACCAGGTGGCGTACGCGCCGCTCACCGACGACGAGCGCTTCCACCCCGGGCGCGCGGCGGCGCTACTGCTCACGACGGGCGAGGAGCCCACGCGCGCGGGTACGCCGGCCTCCACATCCCGCCGGGTGGGCGTGCTGGGCGAGCTCCACCCGGCGGGACGCGCACGGCTCGGCCTGAGCGTGCCACGGGCCGCCATGGCCGAACTCGACCTCGCTGCCCTGTTCGCCGCGGCCCGCCCGCCCAGCTTCACGGCGATCTCGCGCTTCCCGGCCACCGTCCAGGATCTGTCGATCGTCGCGCCGATCGACGTGCCCGCCGCCCGGATCGAGGCGTTGATCCGCCGCGGCGCCGGCCCGCTGCTCGAAGCGCTGACGCTGTTCGACGTCTACAGCGGGCCCCAGGTGGGCGACGGGCGGCGCAGCCTCACCTACCACCTCACCTTCCGCGCCAGCGATCGCACGCTCAGCGACGAAGACCTGGCCCGGGTACGCAAGAAGATCATCACCGGCCTGGAACGCGAGCTCGGCGCCACGATCCGGGCCTGAGGCCACAGGGTGACCAGATCACCCCCGCTCGCCTCACCCCCGACCACGCTCCTCCTCGTCTTCGCTGCGCACGTCCGCCTCCTGGGCCCATGCGACCAGGTCGTCTTCGCTCGCGGTGAGCACCCACTGCCAGTGGGCCTCGGCCTCCGGCCAGTCGGCCAGGAGCACCTCGGCATAGCCCTTGAGCCGCGGCGAGGCAAGCACCCGCGCTTCCGCCGCACGAAAGAGGTCCTGGAATGTGATCATGGCCGCTGCTCCCTTCCCGCTCCACCCATTCAGCGCCAGGCTGCCGCAGGAGACGCCCCCGCGGGCTGCGCAGTGGTGTGAAGCTAGCAGGCGCTGGTCAGGCTGGAACCATAGGCCGGCAACTCGGACGAAGCGACACGGAGGCCGCCCCTGCCAAGCATATCATGGGCAGGTGCCCCTGCGCGAATGCCCTGCTTCACGCCGCGTTATCATCCGGCTACTGGCGCCGTTGATCCGTGGGCCACGCCCTCAGCGTTGGGCTAAGGCAGGCAGCTCGTGTTCACTGTCCCGTCGCCGGTACCGAACGATCCACGCCCGGGAGCGCGGGCGCCTCGCCCTCGTCAGCGTTCGCGGGCAAGCTGTCCTCGCTCCCGGGAGCAGGGTGAACATGTTCCATCCGGCAGGGTGTGCAGCACGCTGAACTCCGACACATGTATTTACAGCCATGGCAATTTCATGCCTTCTGCTAGGCATGAAAGAGCTTCATGTGTTACAATACCGTCAGTGTTCACCTCGGTATACGGAGCCCCGCCATGGCTATCGTCGAGCCACCCGCCCCGTCCGCGCCGGACGGACCGGAATCCGGCGCCGGGGCGCCGCTGTATCTGCGGCGGGCGGCGCTGCTCGAGGCGCTTGCCGCGCTTTGCGCAAGCCCCGATCTGCCCACGCTGCGCGCTGAGCTCGCCGCGCTGCGCGCCGCGATCGTGCCCGGTGGCGCGCTCCGGGCCCCTGGTGGCGAAGAGGCGGTTGTGTTTCCGGAACCACTGCTGCAGGCCGAGCTCGCGCAGATCGATGCGGCGCTGAGCCTGGAGCGGGCGCGTTACTATGCCGGGCGCCTGCGTAAGGCCGCCCAGGGCGAACGCACCGCTGCGATCAACGAAATCGACCTGAACCGCTGGAAGGCCTATGACGATATCGTTACCGACAGCCTCTGGCTGATCGAGCGCCGCGACGGCAGCGGTGTGCACCGCGCCGATTACTGGGGCAACTTCGTGCCCCAGATCCCCAACCAGCTGCTGCGCCGCTATACCCGCCGCGGCGATTGGGTGCTCGACCCCTTTGCCGGCGCCGGCACGACCCTGATCGAGGCGCAACGCCTGGGACGCAATGTGCTTGGCGTCGAGCTGCAGCCGCCCCTGGTCGAGCGCGTGCGCGACCTCGTGGCCGCCGAGCCAAACCGCCACGGCGCCCTGGTCCACGTGGTGGCGGGCGATAGCACCTGCACCGATTTCCGCGCGCTGCTCGCCGAGCAGGGCGCCGCCTCGGCCCAGCTCGCCATCCTCCACCCGCCCTATCACGATATCATCCGCTTTAGCGACGACCCGCGCGATCTCTCCAACGCCGCCTCGATCGAGCGCTTCCTGGCCCTGCTCGGCCAGGTGGTGAGCCGGGTGGTCGATGTGCTCGACCGTGGGCGCTATCTCGCGCTGGTGATCGGCGATAAGTACGCCCGCGGTGAGTGGGTGCCCCTCGGCTTTCTGGCTATGCAGACGGTGCAGGAACGGGGCTTTGCGCTCAAGAGCATCGTGGTGAAGGATATCAACGGAACGGCCGGCAAGCGCGCCCAGAAGGAGCTGTGGCGCTACCGCGCGCTCGTCGGCGGCTTCTACGTCTTCCGCCACGAGTACCTGTTCCTGTTTCGCAAACGGTAGTAGCTCACGCGGCCGCGTCGGGGAAGGCCGCGCTGACCAGGGCCGGCAGCAACACGCCAGAGCGGCCGTGGAGGGAGAAGAGCCGTTCCCGGACCGTGTCGCTCACGTCGAGGTTGATCACCACCAGGGTGGCCCCCCGCGCGTGGGCCAGGCGCGGCAGCGAGGCGGCCGGCTCGACCAGCCCCGAGGTGCCGACCGAGAGGAAGAGGTCGCATCGTGTCGCGGCGTTCCAGGCCTGCTCCAGCGCATCGCTGGGGAGTTGCTCGCCGAACCAGACCACGTCGGGGCGCAGTGGGGCGCCGCATGCCGGGCAGGGCGGCGGCAACTCGGCGCCCTCGTCCCAGTGCTCGTAGACCGTGCCCTCGGCCGAGCAACGCACCCGCATGATGTTGCCGTGCAACTCAATCGGCGCTGAACTGCCCGCGCGGTGGTGCAGCCCATCGACGTTCTGGGTGATCAGCGTGAAGCGGGGTACCAGCCGCTCCAGCCGGGCCAGCGCCAGGTGCCCCGGGTTCGGCGCGGCGCCGCTGACCAGCTGGCGCCGCCAGGCGTACCATTCCCAGACCAGGCGTGGGTTGCGCTGAAACGCTTCCGGGGTCGCCAGGTCCTCGGGGTCGTAGCGGGCCCAGAGCCCGGTCTGCGCGTCACGGAAGGTGGGAATGCCACTCTCGGCGCTGACGCCCGCCCCGGTGAGCACTGCCACGTGGCGCGCCTGGCGCAGCGCCGTAACCAGCTCCGGCGGGATGTTGCTCTCGGTAGCCATGGCTCGCTGCTACTCCGGCATGAACACCAGTTCAAAGCGCCGGGTGTGCGCGTCGAGGAACTGCACGTGCCAGATCCCGCAGGTGGGAGCTGGATTGCCCCCCGCATAGACGTGGCGGCTGAGGTCGATCTTTTCGTTGCTCAGCTCGAGCAGCGCGGCACGGATCGGCGAGCCGTGGGCGACAATCGCGATCCGGGTGTGCGGCGCATCGTGGGCAGCGAGCAGTAGTTCGCTGATGCGCGCCCGCACCTGCTCAAAGCGCTCGCCTGGCCCGTGCTCCTGGACCAGCGCCGTGAAGGTGGCGGGCAGCCCGAGCCGCTCCACCAGTACCTCCGCAGTCTGACTGGTGCGGGCGAACGGTGAGACAAAGAGGTGTTCGAGCCCCTTGTCGGCCAGGAAGTCGGCTGCCTGGGCGGCCTCCACGCGGCCACGCTCCGAGAGCTCGGGACCCGGAGGCACCTGGTAGGGGATGGCAGGGTTGTGCACCGGCTGACCATGGCGGATCAGGTAGAGATCGGTGAGCACAGCTCGCTCCTCACGCATAGCGACAACCACGGCAGGGTACCACACGCCACGTTGGCCTGTCAACGGTTTGACGCGCCGTGGCGCAACAATTACAATGCTAAGGACGTCCTACGTGCGGCGCCTCACCCTGGCCCGCACCAGGCTGCCAGTCCCCGGGCGCGGGCGCGGTCACAGGCCGCGCGCGCCTCGCCGCGACACCCTCAGACCGGCCCGTCCGGTGCTGCGACTCTAGCAAAGGAACGCTACGATGCGGCTGATCCTCTATCTCGGCAAGGGCGGCGTCGGCAAGACAACCACGTCGGCGGCTACGGCGGTGCGCGCGGCGGAGCTCGGCTACCGGACCCTGGTGGTCAGCACCGACGTGGCCCATAGCCTGGCCGATGCGCTCGATACGCCGCTCGGCTCCACGCCCACGCCGCTCACCGACCGGCTCTGGGGCCAGGAGATCAATGTGCTCGACGAGGTGCGCGAGCACTGGGGCGAATTGCGCGGCTACCTCTCGACCCTGCTGCGCCGGCGCGGGGTCAATGATGTCGCAGCCGAGGAACTGGCGATCATTCCGGGTATGGAAGAGGTCGTCAGCCTGCTGCACATCCGCCGCCAGGCCAAGACCGGTGATTTCGACGTGGTGGTGGTGGACGCTGCCCCCACCGGCGAGACGGTGCGCCTGCTCACCATGCCCGAGACCTTCCAGTGGTACGCCGCCCGCGTGATGGACTGGGAGCCAACCACGCTCAAGGCTGCGCGCCCGCTGGTCAAGCAGTTGATGCCCGCCGCCGATATGTTTGCCACCCTCGAGCGGCTGACCAAGGGCGTCGAGGCGCTGCGTGAGACGTTGACCGACCCCGAGGTCAGCTCCTACCGCCTGGTGGTCAACCCCGAGCGTATGGTCATCAAGGAGGCCCAGCGCGCCGCAACCTACCTCTCGCTCTTTGGCTATCCCGTCGATGGCGTGGTGCTCAACCGGGTGCTGCCCATCGAGGCGGCCGAGGGCGCCTTCATGCAGGAACTGGCCCGCATCCAGCAGGGCTATCGCCAGCTGGTTTATGACCTCTTCCGGCCCCTGCCGATCTGGGAGTGCCCCTACTACGCCCGCGACCTGGCAGGGATCGAGGACCTCGCGATGGTCGGTCATCAACTCTTTGGCGAGATCGACCCGGTGAAGGTGCAGTTCCAGGGCAAGATGCAGGAGATCGTGCGCGACGGCACGGAGTATGTGATGCGCCTGCCCCTGCCCCACGTCGAGATTGGTAAGGTCTCGATGACCAAACGCGGCGATGAGTTGTTCATCGAGATCGGCAACTTCCGCCGCGACATGATCTTGCCGCTCATCCTCGCCGAGCGCCCGGCGACCCGCGCCGTCTTCCGCGGTGGAGTGCTCGAGGTGCGCTTCGGCGAACCCGAGATGCTGCCCCTCGACACGCCCAACGGGAGTGAGAACGCCAGCTCGTAGGGCCGTGGTTCAGGATCAGGGGTTCCTGCATGACAGCCGCTCCTCGGCGCCACACGACCGGCTTGTAGAGCGGTGGCGCTGTCGCAACGACGGTCGCAGCTGCGTCAATGTGGCTTGTGCCCCATCGGGCCATCGCGCCCACGCCACCGACGGGGGCCGGCGTGAGGGCGAAACAGCGCATCGCATGGCCACAACAATCGCCATCATCGGCGTGCCGATCGACCTGGGTGCCGGGCGGCGCGGCGTCGATATGGGCCCCAGCGCGATGCGCTATACCGGCCTGCGCCCACGCCTGGAGGCCCTGGGCCACACGGTGCACGACCTGGGCAACCTCGCGGTGCCGATGCTCGAGACGAGCGTCAGCCCGCCCGCCGATGCGAAGCTGCGCTACCTCGAGCCGATTGCCGAGCTCTGTGCGACGCTCGCTGATCGCGTCGCGGCCACGGTCGCCGCGGGCCAGCTTCCGCTGATCCTCGGCGGCGACCACAGCCTGGCCATCGGCTCGGTCAGCGGCAGTGCTCGTGGCCGCAGCCCGGGGCTGATCTGGATCGATGCCCACGCGGACTTCAACACCGCTGCGACAACGCCCAGTGGCAATATCCACGGCATGGCGCTGGCTGCACTCACCGGGTACGGCCACCCCTTGCTGACCGGCCTGGCCGGCCGGACGCCTGCGGTCCCCCCCGAGCGGGTCGCGCTCATCGCCGTGCGCGACCTCGACCCGCTCGAACGTGAGGCCCTGCGCGGCTCGAGCATCCACGTCTTCACCATGCACGAGGTGGACCGGCGCGGTATGGCCGCGGTGGTCGAGGAGGCCGTGCAGCGCGTGAGCACCGGCGGCGCCGGCTTCCACGTCAGCTTTGACCTCGATGTGGTGGACCCGCGCGAGGCCCCCGGCGTGGGCACCCCCGTCTTCGGCGGCATCTCGCGGCGCGAGGCCCACCTGGCGATGGAGTTGCTCGCGCTCAGCGGCGGCATCCGCAGCCTCGACCTGGTCGAGGTCAATCCCATCCTCGACGAGCGCAACGCCACGGCCGAGCTTGCCGTCGAACTGGCGCTGTCGGCCCTCGGCAAGCGGATCCTTTAAGGGAAGCGGAAGCTGTCTGCTCTGTCACCCCGCGCCCTTCGGCTCCGCGGCTCCCGAGCTTGTCGAGGGGCAGGGT
>JACAEO010000281.1 GCA_013388805.1 Chloroflexota bacterium | reverse complement strand
GGGGAGGGGGTAGGGGGGTGGGGTATGCGGGGCCTGGGGGCGCAACTCCCAAAAACCCTATACCTGAGAGATGGCCGCAGGAGGGCCCGCGCATCAGGAGCGCACCCGGCCGGTCCGGTCCGGTCAGGTGCGGTTATAGGGAGGGATGGCGTAGATATAATTCTCGAGCTGCTCGATGATGAAGCTCTTCTCGGCGATGAGGTCGGCGACCACATCGCGGATGGAGATAATGCCGAGGATGCGGCCCGCGTCGACGACCGGCAGGTGGCGCAGGTGCTTTTCGGTCATGAGCGCCATACACTCTTCGATCGTCTGTTCGGGGCGCACATAGAGTACGCGCTCGGTCATGATCGCGCGCACGGGGGTAGCGGCGGCATCGTGGCCCTGGAGGGCGAGCTTACGCACCACATCGCGCTCGGTAACAATGCCGACCAGGCGTTCACTAGAAACCACCTGCAGCGCCCCGACATCCTTTTCGGCCATCAGGCGCAGGGCCTCGGCCACCGGCTGCTCGGGCTCGATACTCCAGACCCGTTTGCTCTTATGCTCCAGCACCCGCCCTACCGTCTTCATCGCTTCTCCCCTCATTCGCTTCCAGCGCCGTTGGGCCTGCAACTACAACCCTTTTATTATACCTCAGGGCGCAGCTGGGCACGGCCAGGCTGGGGTGCGGCGCGCGGCGTCGGTACGGGCTCGGGGACGGCCAGGGCGACGGCGCTGAGCAGCACCAGCACGATCCAGGTGGCATCAGCCATGAGCAGGTGGACGAGTTGTATCCAGACCGGAGCCTTGAGGCTCACGTTGAGCCCGCCCAGCAGGATCTGGAGGAAGAAGAGCGCGACCAGGCCCCAGGCAAAGCCGCGGGCCTGCGGCTCGGGGCGGTAGGCCGTCACAGTGCGGGCGAGGAACAGGGTATACAGGGCTACCAGGGTGCCGATGATCGGGTGGATGATCCGCATCTGTACCAGCGGGTGCGAGTTGCTGCCGATCGGCTGACTGACACCGCCGGGCAAGACGCCATACTGCAGCAACGTATCGCCCAGGGCCGTCACCGCGCCGCTGGAGCCGACCAGCGCCGTGCCCAGCAGGCCGAGGCCGAGCAGCCAGGGCAGGCGGCCATGGCCCCGCAGGCTGACCGGCGCGCCGCCGGCGGCCCACCAGGCGGTCAGCGTCAGGGCGCCGAGCAGCAGAAAGGTATTGACCAGGTGCAGGGCCATCGCCCCGGCGCGGGCCGCCGACGCGTTGTGGGCAACCAGTTCGAAGAGCACCAGGCCGGCGCCGAGCAGCGCCTCCAGCAGCATAAAGATCATCGCCGCCAGCGCGCCGCGGCGCACCCGATGGCCGCGCCCCTAGGCGCGGAAGGCCCAGACCAGCAGCGCCAGCGCGCCGAGCAGCGCAACACCGCTGGTGAGACGATGGGTAAACTCGATCAGCATCTCGGTGCTGGGAGCGCGGGGCAGCACCTGGCCATCGCAGAGCGGCCAGTGATCGCCGCAGCCGGCGCCGGAGCCGGTGGCGCGCACGAAGGCGCCCCATAGGATAACGAGCAGATTGTAGGCCACATTGGCCCAGGCAAACACGGCAAAGCGCGAGCGAACCATGGCGGCAGCTTTCTAGCGGGTGAACGCCTCCCGGCACGATCGGTGGCCGCCGGTATGATAGCATATCTCGCCGGACTGCAAGGCCATGGCTGGCCGGGGCCTTAGATACGGTTCAAACTCACGTGACACCCCAGCCTGCAGCTTCACAGAGCGGTTCTGTGGAGCTGTGAAGCAACGGTCGGCGCAGCGCGATATGCAGTTCTTCAAGCTGGCGCTCGTCCACGGGGGAGGGCGCGTTGGTCATCAGGTCGACGGCCTGCTGGGTCTTGGGGAAGGCCATCACCTCGCGGATGGTATGCTCGTCGGCGAGGATCATCGCCAGGCGGTCGATGCCGGGGGCGATGCCGCCGTGAGGCGGGGCGCCATACTCGAAGGCCTCGAGCATGTGGCCGAACTGGGCCATGGCCGTCTCGCGGCTAATGCCGAGCAGGTCAAAGATCTTCTGCTGGATGTCGCGGCGATGGATACGGATCGAGCCACCGCCGGCCTCATAGCCGTTGAGCACGATGTCGTACGCTTTGGCGCGCGCCCGCCCGGGATCGCTATCGAGCAGCGGCAGGTCCTCGTCGCGTGGTGCCGTAAAGGGATGGTGGACGGCGTCCCAGCGCTGTTCGTCGGCATTCCACTCGAACATCGGGAAGTCCACGATCCAGGCGAAGCTGAGCCGGTTCGGGTCGATGAGGCCGAGGCGGCTGGCAAGCTCGCGGCGCAGCCGGTCGAGTGCGGCGGCCACCACGGCTGGCTGGTCGGCGACAATCAGCAGCAGGTCGCCGGGCTGCCCGCCCATCCGCTCGACGATCGCCTGTAGTTCGCCGGGGGCGAGGTTCCTGGCGAACGAGGAGCGCACCTCGCCGCCGTCGGCAGGCAGGGCGGCCCAGGCCAGGCCGCGGGCGCCGCCGATCCGGGCGAGCTCGGCCAGTTCGTCGATCTGCTTGCGCGAGTAGCTGGCGCAGCCAGGGGCGCGCAGGCCCTTTACCTGGCCACCCTGCTCCAGGGCGCCGCGGAAGACCTGGAAGGGAGTATCGCCGAGCAGATCGTCCAGCCGCACCAGTTCCAGGTCGTAGCGCAGATCGGGCTTATCGGAGCCGTAACGCTCGATCGCCTCCTGGTAGGTGAGGCGCGGGAAGGGGGTGCTGAGTGTCTTGTGTGGGACGACGGCGCGGCAGAGGGCGATGAAGAGCCGCTCGATCAGCTGCAGCACGTCTTCCTGGTCCACGAAGCTCATTTCCATATCGAGCTGGGTGAACTCGGGCTGGCGGTCGGCCCGCTGATCCTCGTCGCGGAAGCAGCGGGCGATCTGGAAGTATTTGTCGTAGCCGGCCACCATGAGCAACTGCTTGAGTTGCTGCGGGCTCTGGGGCAGGGCGTAGAACTTCCCGGGGTGCAGCCGGGCAGGCACCAGGTAGTCGCGGGCGCCCTCAGGCGTGGACTTGATCAGGATCGGGGTCTCGATCTCGAGGAAGCCCTCGCGGTCGAGAAAATCGCGCATGAACTTGATCATGCGGTGGCGCAGGATGAGGTTGCGCTGCATCCGCTCACGCCGCAGGTCCAGATAGCGATACTTGAGGCGCAGGGCCTCGTCCTCGCCGCCCTCCTTGGAGATATAGAGCGGCGTGGTGCGGGCGGGGTTGAGCACGCTGGCCTCCAGCGCCTCCAGTTCGACGCTGCCGGTGGCGAGGTCGGGGTTGACGGCTTCGGCAGGGCGGGGACGCACGCGGCCCCTGACCTGCAGCACATACTCCGAACGGGCCTCCTCGGCGACCTTATGGGCTGCGGCGGTGAGGCTATCGAAGACCACCTGGGTGATGCCGTAGCGGTCGCGCAGGTCGATGAAGATCAGTTCGCCGTGATCGCGGCGGCGATGGACCCAGCCTGCCAGCGTCACTTCAGTGCCGATGTGCTCGTCGCGCAGCTCGCCGCAGGTGTGCGAGCGGAACATAACTGCTCCTGAAAACGAATAGCGGCCTGGCCTGCCTGGATGGGCCATCAGCAACCGCCGATGGCTGCCCCGGCGTTGCCCGGGCGTGAAGGCAGGTGTTCAGCGCCGATGAACGAACTCCGCGGCATTATAACACGCCGTGCGTGGACCGCCAGTCTGTTATAATCCAGGGGTAAGGCATGCTTCAAACGCACGTGACAATCCAGCCGTCAGCTCCACAGATCTCCAGCCCTCCAGACCGGCTGTGTGGAGGTGTGGAGGTGTGGAGCAACGGTCACGCGAGAACGCCCAATCCTGAACCATGCCTCAGGCATGCTTCAAACTCGCGTGACAATCTGGCCCTCACCTCCATACCTCCACAGCTCCACACCTCCACAGACCAGTCATGCGGAGCCGTGGAGCAATGGTCACGCTGGGAGATCCAGGTCTGAACCATGCCTAAGACTGCATAGCCCGGTGGCAGATCATGGCGATGAGAGAGCCGGCATCCCTGAGCTACCGACCTGCCGCCCCGCGCGCGGTTCGCATCCTTGGGGTACGGGTCGACGACGTCACCGAGGACGAGACGGTGGCGCTGGTTGCGGGATGGCTCCAGGCTGGCGGCCCGCATCAGATCGTCACGGTGAACCCGGAGTTTGTCCTGGAGGCCGGGCGCAACCCGGCATTTGCTGCGGTCCTGGAGGGGGCCGATCTGGCGACGCCCGATGGGGTCGGTCTGCTGCTGGCGGCCCGCTATCTGGGGACGCCGCTGCGCGGGCGGGTCACCGGGGTGGAGTTGACCCACCGGCTCGCGGCGCTGAGCGCGCAGCGGGGCTACCGGCTCTTTCTGCTCGGGGCGGCCCCGGGGGTGGCGGAGGCGGCTGCCGCGGCGCTGCAGGCGCACTATGCGGGGCTCCGCATCGCGGGGACGTTCGCCGGCTCGCCCGCTGCGCGCCACGAGCCGTTTCTGCGCCAGCTGATCGCCGCGGCGCAGCCTGACATCTTGCTGGTGGCCTATGGGCATCCACGCCAGGACCTGTGGATCGCCCGCAACCAGCCGTACCTCGGCATCCCGCTGGCCGTCGGGGTTGGTGGGGTCTTCGACTACCTTGCCGGGCGCGTGCCGCGCGCCCCACGGTGGATGCGCCGGCTCGGGCTCGAGTGGCTCTATCGCCTTGTGCGCCAGCCCGCCCGCTGGCCCCGCATCGTCGATGCGGTGCCACGCTTCATCTGGGCGGTGGTGAGGCGCGGGCCTGGCTCGTAGGGCGCGCAATACTTTGTATCTGCTAAGGAGCAGCCGTATGTCGCAGACGACCGCCGAAAAGATCGAAGAGCTTCGCCGCCGCCGCCAGCAGGCCCTCGCCGGTGACGCGCAGGCGATTGCGAAGCAGCACGAGCGTGGGAAACTCACAGCGCGCGAGCGCATCGACCGGCTGCTCGATCCGGGCTCGTTCGTCGAGCTCGACGCCTTCGCCGTCCATCGCACCGCTGCCTTCGGGATGGATCGGCGCAAACCGCTGGGCGACGGCGTCGTCACCGGGCACGGTACGATCGACGGGCGCCCGGTCTGCCTCTTCGCCCAGGACTTCACTGTCTTCGGCGGTAGCCTGGGCGAAGTCTTCGCCGAGAAGATCTGCAAGGTGATGGACCTGGCGCTGCGCATGGGCGTGCCCTGTATCGGCATCAACGACTCGGGCGGCGCGCGCATCCAGGAGGGGGTGGTCAGCCTGGGGGGCTACGCCGAGATCTTCTACCGCAATGTGATCAGCAGCGGGGTGATCCCGCAGTTCTCGATCATCTCCGGGCCCTGCGCCGGCGGCGCGGTCTACTCGCCGGCGATGACCGACTTCATCCTCATGGTCAAGGGCTCCAGCCAGATGTTCATCACCGGCCCCGACGTGATCAAGACGGTCACCGGGGAGGAGGTCGGCTTCGAAGAGCTCGGCGGCGCGATGACCCACAATAGCCGCAGCGGCGTGGCCCACTTCGCCGCCGATGACGAGGATGAGAGCTTCGAGCAACTGCGCACCTTGCTCTCGTTTGTGCCGGCGAACAACATGGACGAGCCGCCCTACGTCCCGCCGACCGATGACCCGGAGCGCGCCGAGGAGGAGTTGCAGACACTCGTGCCTGATAGCCCGCGCAAAGCCTACGACATGGTCCGGGTGATCGAGGCGGTGGTGGACGATGGCTTTTTCTTCGAGGTGCAGCCCTACTGGGCGCGCAACCTCGTGATCGGTTTTGCGCGGCTCGACGGCTTCCCGGTGGGTGTGGTGGCAAACCAGCCGATGCAGCTCGCCGGGACGCTCGACATCGACAGTTCGGTGAAGGGCGCACGTTTCGTGCGCTTCTGTGATGCGTTCAACATCCCGCTGGTGACCTTTGTGGATGTGCCGGGCTTTCTGCCGGGGACGCAGCAGGAGTTCGGCGGGATCATCCGTCACGGCGCCAAGCTGCTCTACGCCTACTGTGAGGCCACGGTGCCCAAACTGACCGTGATCACGCGCAAGGCCTATGGCGGTGCCTACGACGTGATGGCCTCCAAGCACATTCGTGCAGACTTCAACTTCGCCTGGCCCACCGCCGAGATCGCGGTGATGGGGGTCGATGCCGCCGTACGGATCATCTTCCGCAAGGAGCTGGCCGAGGCCGCCGATCTGCAGCAGCGCCTGGCCGAGCTGGTGGAGGACTATCAGAGCCGCTTTGCCAACCCCTATGTTGCCGCCGAGCGCGGCTACATCGACGCGGTGATCGAGCCCAGGGAGACACGCCCGGCGCTGATCAAGGCGCTCAGGCTGGCGCGCACCAAGCGACAGAGTATGCCCGCACGTAAACACGGGAATATCCCGTTGTAGCGATCAGGGTTCGAACTTCCGTCCTATTGCGCCGCAATTGTGCCCTGTGTTATGATGGCGCTGAAGCCGTGTGTTTTGCCACACGCTGCTTTCTGTTTTTACGCCGATGCCGTTCGATGTGAAGGCGATGGGCGACGAAACCGCACAGCGTGAGCCGGTGGAGAAGGTCATCGAACTGCGTCTGCCGAGCAGGCTCGGCTATGAGCGGGTCGCTATGGATACGGCCTCGGCACTGGCGCGGCGCATGGGCTTTCACACCGATCGGGTGGAGTCGCTCAAGACCGCGATCGGCGAGGCAGTGACCAATGCGATCGAGCACGGCAACCAGCACGACGCGGCGACGAAAGTGGTGGTGATGCTCACCGCCCGTGATGCGGAACTGATCGTCCAGGTTGCCGACCAGGGTCGCAAGCCGCTGGACCAGGAGTGTACGACCCGCCAGCCGCAGATCGCAGAGCGCCTCGAGCGGGATGATAAGGGCGGCTGGGGCATCTGGCTGATCCGTGAACTGATGGACGAGGTTGAGTTTTCGACCGCGCCGAGTGGTGGCAATCAGGTGCGTATGGTCATTCATCTCGAGCGATGAGTACATCTGCCTCCGCACAGATGAGTATCGAGCTTTCCTTGCCCAGCGAACTCGGCTATGAGGTGATCGCACGCGATGCGATCGCAGCCTTTGCCCGCCGTCTTGGGTTGGCCCCCGAGCGGATCGAGGACCTCAAGACCGCGCTGTGTGAGGCCTGCATCAATGCGATTGAGCATGGCAATTTGCTCAAGCCGGAGCTGCGGGTGCAGGTCCACTGTCGCGTGGAGGCGGAGCGGCTGGTGATTGAGGTGCTCGACCAGGGAGTCAGCCCGTTCGCGCCCCGCGGTGAACCGCTCAGCATCATCGAGAAGGTGTCCGGGCTAGGCTCGTTGCGTGGCATGGGGCTGCTGCTGATCAGCCAGCTCTGCGATGAGGCCGGGTTTGTGTCCCGGAGTGGCGCGGGCAACTGCTTTCGCCTGGCGTTCCAGCGCCAGGCGATCGGTGGTGCCCATTGCTAGAACGCTACGCGAGAGCTGCCTATCATGACAAACGAGACGTGTCATGCCGCGTAGCTGGTGGCCCGGCGGCGGGCCAGTGGCGCCGGGAGCAACTGATAGCCTGTCACCCCGAGCCCTTCGGCTCCGCTCAGGGTGACAGGGGGTGATCGGCATCAGAATGCGCTTCCACGGTGATGTCTCGTTGTCGTACGATCCCTGCTGCCGTTTGCACGATCAGTGACCGCTCGGGAGGAGCGCATGATGCTGGAAGACGAGTTGACAGTCAGCACCCGTGAGCGGGATGGCGTGGCGATTATCGATCTGTTTGGCGATATTACCACCTTCGCCGAAGAGAAGATCAACAATGCCTACCGCGAGGTGACGAACCAGGGGGCGCGCTTTGTTCTGCTGAATTTCCGGCAGAACGACTACATCAACAGCGCCGGGATCGCCATTCTGATCGGGATCGTCACCGAGGTCAGTCGCAATGAGCAGAAGCTTGCGGTGAGCGGTCTGTCACAGCATTTCCAGAAGATCTTTCGGATGGTCGGTCTCGCCCAGTACGCCGAGATCTACCAGGACGAGGACGAGGCGATCAGCCGGTTCAAGCGCCTGACCTGATCCAGCGGCTCCTCCCCAGATCGTCCACAAGACGCCCACACGGGCGTCTTGTTGCCGTAGCGCGCACGTCATACCGATTGGCATTGGCGATTCCGCTCTGTCACTGGCTGATGGCCGCCGCCAGTTCTGCGGGCGTCACCACGGCGTTGCCGAAGCGACGAACGACCAGGGCGGCGGCGGCGTTTGCCAGGTGCGCGGCGGCGAGGGGGTCAATCCCGGCGCTCAGCGCGAGGGTGGCCACGGCGACGAAGGTGTCGCCCGCACCAGTGGTATCGTAGACCTCGCTGACCTGCAGCGCCGGGATATGGGTGTAGCCGCGTGTGTCGCCCAGCAGCGAGAGCCCCTGCGGGCCGCGGGTCACGATGACCAGCCGGGCGTCGAGCGCAGCCTGCAGCCGGGCCAGGCCCGCTGGAAAGTCGGCCTCGTGCTGCAGGGGCCGCGCCAGAGCGGCCTCGGCCTCGCGATTGTTGCAGCGGAACAGGTCGGCGCCGCGGTAGTAGTGCGAGTTGCCCTGGGCATCGACGCAGAACAGCGCGCCGTGGGCCCGGCAGAGGCGCTGCACGGTGTCTACGACCGGCGGGGTCAGCAGCCCGAGTTGATAATCGGAGCAGAGCACCGCATCGTGGCGCGGGACGAGCGTCTGGAGCGCGGCCAGCACCGCGGTCTCCTCGTGGGCGGAGAGCGGGGCGCGGTCGAGCCGGTCGAGGCGGGCCACGTGTTGCGGCAGGCGCGGCGCCTCATCGGCCATGATCCGCGTTTTGCGCGTGGTCGGGCGATCGGGGGCGCGGATCAGGCCGGCGGTGTCGATGCCGGCGGCACTGCAGAGGGCAAGCACCTGGTCGCCTTCGGCGTCGTCGCCGATCAGGCCGACCTGGGTGGCAACGCTGCCGAGGGCCACGATGTTGCGGGCCGGGTTGGCTGCGCCGCCGAGAATCACCTCGCGGCGCAACAACTCCAGCACGGGGATCGGCGCCTCACGCGAGAGGCGGGTGGCGCGCCCGTAGAGGTACTCATCGAGGGTCAGGTCGCCGATCACCAGCACGCGCCGGCCGGCGAGGCGGGGGACGAGTGCGGCGAGCGCGGCGGCGCTGGGAGGGGACAACTCGTCCCGCGAAAGACTATCCATCACAACCAGGGTGTCACACCACGAATAGTTCTCCGTCCAAGCACAGACGATGGGTCGGCCCTCTTTCAGCCGAGGCTGGCGCGGAAGCGGCGCATACCCTCGACGATCTCTTCATCGCTGGTGGCGTAGGAGAGGCGCAGATAGCCGGGCGCGCCGAACGACTCGCCGCTCACGCAGGCAATGTGGGCGTGATCGAGCAGATAGGTGTTCAATTCGTCGCTCGTCTGGCACACAATACCGTCCTTCAGCGGCTTGCCCAGCAGCCCGCTGACATTGGGAAAGACATAGAAGGCGCCATCGGGCACGGTGCAGGTGACGCCGGGGATCTCGGCGAGCAACGCCATGATCAGGTCGCGCCGGCGCAGGAAGGCGGCGGCCATCTCGCGCACCGTCTGCTCGATCGCTGGATTGGGCGTGTAGGCGGCCAGCGCGGCGTACTGGGCGATCGAGGTTGTGTGGGTGCTGGTATGGCTCTGGATATCCTTGATCGCCGTGATGATCGGCTGCGGTCCGGCGACATAGCCCACCCGCCAGCCGGTCATGGCGTAAGCCTTGGCAGCGCCATTGACCACCAGGGTGCGGTCGGCCAGTTCGGGAGCCACGCGCAGCAAGCGGGCATACGGGACATAGCTGATCGCATCGTAGATCTCATCGGTGATCACCAGGGCCTCGCTGGTGAGGATGACATCGGCGAGCGCGCGCAGTTCGCTGGCGCTATAGACCGCACCGGTGGGGTTGGAGGGCGAGTTGAGCACGATCAGCCGGGTGCGCGGGGTGAGCGCCGCGCGCAGTTGCTCCGGGGTGAGCTTGAAGCCGGTGGCCTCCGTGGTCGGTGGGGTTACCGGGATGGCGCTGGCGAGCTTGGCCTGCTCGACATAACTTACCCAGTAGGGCGCGGGGATGATCGCCTCCTCGCCATCATCGCAGAGCGCCTGGAAGGCCAGGTAGAGCGCCTCCTTGGCCCCGGCGGTCACCGTCACCTGGTTGATGCCGTAGCTGATGCCCTGGTCTTCGCTCGCGCGGGCAGCGATCGCCTTGCGCAACTCGGCGATGCCGCCGGCCGGCGTGTAGTGGGTGTAGTTCTTGTGGATGGCGTCAATCGCGGCGGCCTTGATCGGCTCGGGGGTATTGAAGTCGGGCTCACCGACGCTGAACGAGATGACCTTAACACCCTCGGCTCGCAGCTGCTGGACGCGGGCGTTCATCGCCGCGGTGGCCGACGGCTCGAGCTGGGCCAGGCGCCGGGCGAGGCGGTACTCCTTCTTGGCGGTCATGCTACGCTCCTGCAAGTTTCAACATGCTACGGCGCCCGTGCAGCAGTGACGAGTGACAGGTGATGCGTGACGAGCACGGCTCATGTGAGAGCCGTCCCCCTGGTCTCAGGGCACCGTGGTGATTATACCATCGTGTGTGGCTGTGCCGGTCTCACCGTGGGCGTAGGCGCGCACAGCGTCGTAGATCGCGCGTGGCGTGCCGTCGGGGGCCACGAAGTTCCAGGCGTCGGGGTAGGAGCGGGTGGCGAAGGGGGTGGAGAACTGCCAGAGGGCCACGGCGGCGAGCCAGGGGTAGCGGCGCGCCTGCTCGTAGGTGGCGATCGTCCAGCGGATGCGGTCGGCGGGGCGCACGGCGGCGCTCCAGCGCGGGTGGTCGTTGTAGCCGCCCTCAGTGACGATGATCGGCTTCGCCGCGTCGCCGAAGCGCTCCATCAACGCATGCACCAGCTCAATGCGGCGGAAGTTGACCTGCTCGGGGGCTGGCGGCGCGTCGGGGGGCACCTGGCCGCCATAGGCGTGGACGGCCCACATATCGAAGAAAGGGCCGGCCTCGGCGTCGTAGAGCGAGGCGAGGTACTGCATATCGTCCATGCGCGTCTGCCCGCCATCAAGCTCGCCGCCCGGTGAGAGCGCGCCGGCGATCACGATCGCGTCGGGCACGGCGGCCTTGACAGCCGGGTAGACGACCTTGAGCAGCGCGGCGTAGGCCCCGGGGTCGGGCGGGCGTTCGCCCCACTCGAAGCGCAGGTTGGGCTCGTTCCAGATGATCAAGTGGCGCACGCCAAGCGGGCGGTAGCGTTCGGCGAAGGCGACGACATAGGCGGCGTAGTCGGCGTAGTGCTGCGGGTCGAGGTAGCGGTCGGTGGTGCGCGGCGGGCGCGCCCATGCGGGCACCAGGTCGAGGCGGGCCACCACGGTCAGCCCCTGCTGCCGGGCGTGGGCGATCACCATGTCGGCGCCGGCCCAGTCGAAGCCGTAGCGCGAGCGGGGCTGCACATAGGCCCAGGGGAAGAGCTCGACGATCCAGGGGGCGCCCATGGCGCGCACCTGCTCCAGCGTGCGCCTGATGTAGGCTTCATCGCCCACGCCGGTCAGGCGGGTGTGAACGCCGATCAGCGGGTTGGTCGTTGTGACCGCCTGCGGGGGTGGCAGGTCCAGCGGGCGGGGCAGGCGGGGGAGGAGGAACTCGGCGCAGAGGAGCAGCATCAGGCCCACGATCAGGATCAGCGGGGTGCGTCGTCGCATTGTACCGTGCTCCACAAAGCGATAACACAGACGTTTTCATGAGTAGATTAAGCTTTTGATAATCTTTATTCTATCACTACTATTCTCTCGTCTTTTAACTGATCATTGACCAGGATCAAGCCCTGCTGAAGCCTTGACGTCCGGGCAACCAGGATATAGGATGTAAGCTAGTACTACAATTGTAGGTGCGCTCCCCGTCGGGCTGAAAGCCCTCGGCTACGGGGGGCAAAGCCCACCTTCGTGGGCTAAACAGGCCACGCAGGTGGCCTTCGCAAGCACTCGCCGAGGCGTTTACGCC
>JACAEO010000230.1 GCA_013388805.1 Chloroflexota bacterium | reverse complement strand
TGGTATGAGGAATCTGGCGGTGCCCATGCGCCGCAAGACCCCTCGCGGAGCCTGCCCTGCCCCTCGACAAGCTCGGGAGCCGCGCAGCCGAAGGGCTCGGGGTGCCATGGGTTGCTCCCGGCGCCACTGGCCCGCCGCCGGGCCATCAGGTACTCGGAATGAAGTGGCCCACCACCCGCCGCCGCTCGGTCAGGTAGTGCTGGGCGACCCGGCGCACATCGTCGGGGGTCACCGCGGCCAGTTCGTCGAGCAGACTGTCAAGCCGGCGGAAGCTGTCCAGCACCTCCCACATACCGATCTGCAGCGCCTGGTTGGTCACACTCTCGCTATTGTAGGCGATCTGCGCCCGGACCTGCTTCAGTACCTTTGCCAGTTCGTCGGGACCGATCCCGTCCTGCTGGATGCGGTCGATCTCCCGGATCAGCGCCGCCTCGACGCTGGCGGCATCGCGGTCGGGGCGCACCGTCGCGTTGAGCTCGAAGAGGTACGGGTCGCGGGTTGGCCCATAGCTGCTCCAGGCGGCGACGGCCAGTTCCGTCTCCACCAGGGCCTGGTAGATCCGCGCGCTGCGGTTGGTCTGGGCGCCACCGCCCATAAAGCTGAGCGCTTTGGCCCCGCTGAGCACGGCATCGAGCACAGCCATGGGTGCGAAGTCGGCGCTGCGGCAATCGGGGGCCAGGTAGCCGATCTGCACATACTCGGCGGGCCCGGGGCGGCGAATCGTCACGCGGCGCTCACCCTGGGGCTCCGGTTCGACGGCGCGCACCGCGGGCAGCGCCGGGCCACGGGGCAGGTCGGCGAAGTAGCCCTCCACCGTGCGCAGCATCGCCGTGCTGTCAAAATCGCCGACCAGCACCAGCACGGCGTTGTTCGGCATGTAGAAGGTCTGGTAGTACCGGTAGAGCTCATCGCGGGTCATGGCCAGCAGGTCGCTCTTGTAGCCGATCACCGGGTGGTGATAGGGATGGGCGGCGAAGGCGATCGCCTTGACGGCCTCGTCGAGCCAGGTCTCGGGATAGTTGGCGTAGCCCTCGAGCTCAGAGATGATCACCGTGCGCTCACTCTCGACCTCGCCCGGCTCGAAGAGCGCGTTGATCATGCGGTCGGCCTCGATCTGCAGGCCCAGTTCGATGCGATCGGCGGGGAGCGTCTCGTAGTAGGCGGTATAGTCGATCCAGGTGAAGCCGTTGAAGGCCCCGCCATTGCGCGCGATCAGCCGATCGAACTCGCCACGGGGCACGCTGGGCGTGCCTTTGAAGAGCATATGCTCAACCCAGTGGCTGATCCCGGTCTGGCCGCTGGGCTCGTTGCGACTGCCCACCCGGTACCAGATCCAGCTTGTGGCCACCGGGGCGCTATGAACCTCACGCAGCAGGACCAGCATGCCATTCGGCAGGGTATGGGCCTCGACAGGTGTTGACATAAAAACTCCAGGTCAGCGTGTCACGCTCTGCGCCGGGCGAGGGTCGAGCCGCCGGGCAAAGTGCCGCACGTAGCGGGTCACCGCGCGGGGGCGCTCCTGCTGCGGCAGGTGGCCGACCCCCCTGAGCACGCGCACCGCGGCCCCCGGTAGGTTCTCGCGGAAGAACTCGAAGGAGCCGGCGGGCAAGAAGCGGTCGCGCTCGCCCCAGAGCAGGGCCACCGGCACCGTGATCGCCCGCAGCTCCTCAGCGGTGAAGAAATCGGCCTCGCTGGCTGCCGCTACGAACTCGCGCACCGGGTCGCGCAGGAAGAGCTCCTGGAAGCCGTGCTGGGCCATGTAGAGCGCCAGGGGCACGCGCCCGTACATCTGGCGGTAGACCTGACGCACCGTCCGCAGATCGGGGACGGCGACCGCGCTGATGAACGGCTCCCACGAGGCGCGCCCACCGAGCATCGCCCCACCCGGGTCGAGCAGCACGATGCCGCGCACCAGCCCGGGCTGCGCCTGGGCGAGGCGCAGGGCGACCCAGCCCCCCATCGAGTTGCCGACGAGCAGCGCCGGGCGCCCGATCACCTCGCGCACCAGCGCGGCGACCACGGCCGTCTGCTCATCGATCGTCGCATAGCGCCGCCCCGGTGGGTAGCCGCTCAGGCCGAAGCCCGGCAGATCCAGCGCGTAGACCGGACCAACGCGGGCCAGGCCGCGCAAGGTGAAGGCCCAGGTGAGCGCGCTATCGGCGATGCCGTGGATAAGCACGATCGGCAGCGCGGGATCGCTGCCCCGGCGGCCCGGGATGCGGTAGAAGTGGCTCCTGATGCCGGCGAGCCGGCGCTCCTCGCTCACTGCCCCGGCGCGGAGCAGCGCCCGCCGGCGCAAGCCCAGAACCAGCGGGATGAGCACCCGCGAGAGGGGCGAGCCCACATCGAGCCGCTGGCGCAGTACCTGTTCAATCATTGTGATCGTTGTTCAACTCGGTGCGCTAAAACGTCGCCGCGCGGCTCACGCCCTCCGAGGCGGTGCAGACCAGCACATGCGCGTCCAGGCCCAGGCGCTCACGGTAGCCTGCAACGAGGCCCGCCGCGAAATCCTCCACTGCTCCGACCGCCACCAGGCTCACCGTGCTGCCGCCAAAGCCGCCACCGGTGAGCCGCGAGCCATAGCAGCCGGGCAGCGCCCGGGCAAGTTCGACCAGCGTGTCGAGCTCCGGGACACTGACCTCGTAGTCATCGCGCAGGCTGCGATGGGACTCCAGCATCAGTGTGCCGAAGGCGGCCAGGTCGCCCCGTTCCAGCGCCGCGGCGGCCATGAGCGTGCGGCGGATCTCGCTGACGACGTGGCGAGCGCGGGGCAGCACCGCTGGCGGCAGCAGGTCGGCGTTGGCGGCGAGTTGCTCGGGGCTCACGTCGCGCAGCGCGGTGATCTTCGGCAGACGTGTGCGCAGCAGGCGCACCGCCTCCTGGCAGGCGGCCCGCCGCTCATTGTACGCGGAGCCGAGCAGGCTGTGGCGCACACCGCTGTCGCACACGACCACGCGCACGTCGGGCGGGATGGGGATCGCCCGGTAGCTCAGATCGCGACAGTCGAGCAGCAGGGCGTGGCCGGCGCGGCCCAGCGTAGCCATGAACTGGTCCATGATCCCGCACTGCATGCCGACGAAGCTGTTCTCTGCACCCTGGGCCAGCAGTGCCAGTTCTTCGCCGAGCAGGTCGGCATTGTTGAGGAGCTGCAACGCATAGCCGGTTGCCACCTCCAGCGCAGCCGAGGATGACAGCCCCCCGCCGAGTGGCACGTCACTATCGATCAGCAGGTCGCTGCCGACCAGCGGTAGGTCGCGGGCGAGCAGCCCCTTGACCATGCCGCGCACATAGTTGCTCCAGGGCTGGTCGGGGTTGCGCTCGATCTGATCGAGGCTGAAGACGTCCTCAGCAGCAAACTGCGCGCTATAGACCCGGACGATGCGGTCCGTCCGCGCGCGGGCGGCCACGAAGGTGGAGCGGTCGATCGCGATTGGCAGCACGAAGCCTTCGTTGTAGTCGGTATGCTCGCCGATCAGGTTTACTCGCCCCGGGGCGCGCACGATCAGTCGTGGGTGGATGCCGTAGCGCTCGGCAAAGGCGTCGCGCAATGCGCGGACATCGGGCATACGGGGCTCCGCAGGGTGGTGTCATCGCACCGTATCAGTCTACCACATCTACACCAGCACGCGCCCTTCACCCACGCGGCGGGTGATCCTGCGCTCGTCGAGGTGTTCGAGGAAGGCGACGGCGTACTTGCGGCTGCTACCGAACCGGTCGCGCACGGCGCCAACACTGACGCTACCCGCACTGCCAGCGGTGGCTCGCACCCAGGCGAGCAGTTCGGCGTAGGTTTCCGGCAGGAAGTAGACCTCGGGGGCGACCCGGATCAGCAGGTTTCGCTCGAGCGCCCAGGCCAGCAGTTCCTCGTCGAGCTCAGGCGCGGGTGGGCCGTAGGGAGTGCGGCGCATCGCGGCCAGGGCGGCCTCGAGCGCGCGCTGCTCCTGCGGCGTGGGCCGGGGCTCGTGGCCTGCCAGCCAGACCGTTGTCTCATCGCGGCCCACCAGTTCGCGCCGGGCGGCCTCCTCCACGACCGGCCCGAGGGCGCGCGCCGTCAGGCGCAGTTTCTGGCGCAGCTCCTCGCGGGGCATCCCCCTGCGCAGCGGGAAGCGGCCGTGGTAGGCGCGCAGCGGCGGCGTCAGCCGTTGCGCCAGCTGCGCCCAGCCCGTCGCCGTGATCAGCAGCGCCGGGCCGACCGGCGCGCCGGCCAGCGGCCGCCCGGGCTCCTCGGGCAGCACGATGATCCGCCCTGCGGCCGCGAGCTGTGGCACCAGTTCCTGGGCCAGGGCGGCGCTGATGCCCGCCGCAGCCAGCACCTCCTCCCAGGGTCGCGGTGGGCCGTCGCCGAGCGCCTGCAGGAGCAGTTCGGCCGGGTCGCCCTGCGCGCGCGTCTCGAGGGCGGCGATCACCTCGGGGCGGAAGCGGCGGTGGCGCGGTGGGTGCGGGTCGACGATCATGCCGCCGGCCACCGTGCGGCTCGGCGAGGGCACCCGCAGGATGCAGCGGTCGCCACGCACGGCGACCAGTGGCCGCTCCAGCCGCAGCTGGACCCAGCCGCTCGTCCCCGGCTCGAGGGCGGTGGCATCGAGCAGGGTGAGCCGGCAGCGCACCTCGGCGGCGCCCAGGAACAGATCGAGGGCGGTATTCTGGGTGAGCGGTGCGGGCGCATCGGCCAGTACGCGGAGCTGCACATCGAGCAGGGTGGTCGGGCGCAGCGTCGCGGGCGGGGCCAGCACGGCGCCGCGGGCCACCTCGGTGTGGTGCACCCCGACCAGGTTCACCGCCACCCGGGTGCCGGGCAGGGCAAGTTCGCTGCGCTGCTTATGGATCTGCAGGCCGCGCACCCGGGCGCGCAGCCCGCCCGGCAGCACCTCCAGTTCCTGGCCGCTGCGCAGCGGGCCATCGAGCAGCGTGCCGGTGACGACGGTGCCGAAGCCGCCAATGGTGAACGAACGGTCCACCGGCAGGCGTGGCACACCGCTGGCCTGGCCACGGGGCGGCGTGGCGTCGAGGGTTGCATCGAGCGCGGCGAGCAGCGCAGTGAGGCCCTGGCCGGTACGCGCCGAGAGCGGGACGATCGGCGCCCCCGCCAGGCTGGTGCCGCGGAGCCGCGCCGCCACCTCCTCCTGCACCAGCGCCAGCCATTCGGCATCCACCAGGTCGGCCTTGGTCAGGGCCACCACGCCGTGGCGCACAGCAAGCAGATCGAGGATGGCCAGGTGCTCCAGGCTCTGCGGCATCAGCGACTCGTCGGCGGCCACCACGAACAGCGCAGCATCGAGGCCGCCCACACCGGCAAGCATATTCTTGATGAAGCGCTCGTGGCCGGGCACATCGATCAGGCTGACACTGCGCCCCGAGGGCAGCGTCAGCCAGGCGAAGCCCAGGTCGATGGTCATCTCCCGCCGCTGCTCCTCGGCCAGACGGTCCGGGTCGATCCCGGTCAGCGCCTTCACCAGGGTCGATTTGCCGTGGTCCACATGGCCGGCGGTGCCGATCACATACATGTCAGATTACAGATGTCGGCTTGCAGCAGGCTGCAATAGCGTTGCGCTGAACGCGAGCTGGCGTGTGTACGCGGCGGTTCAAGGCCAGACCACTGGTTGGTATCACCAGCCATACTCGGCCAGTTCGAGCAGGATCGGATAGACATAATCAACCTGCTGGAGCTCCTGAGCCGGGTCGATACAATCGTGGATGAGCTGCCGTTCGCGGGGGAACCAGTACACGTGCACCGGGGTGCCGTGGGCGTGCCAGCGGGCGGCGAGCCGTTCAACCGGCGGGTTGGTGATCGCCTCGTCGGCCTCGTTGAGCACCACGACGATCGAGCGGGCGCGTGGCGGCTGGCGGGCGGCGTCGCGGAGCACCTCCAGGCCGAGCGCAGTCATGGTCGCCAGCACGCGGGTCGCGTAGCGTGGGTAGCAATGGGGCGGACTGCGGCGCGAGTCTTTGTGCTCGGGGTCCCACCAGCGGAAGCGGTTCGGCAGCACCTGGCCCAGCGTTGCCAGCGGCCAGGTGGCCCAGGCCGGGATGCTGGGCGTACCGAGCATGGGCGCAATCGGCATGGCCATCTCCACCTGGGGGCGGTGCTGGGCGGCGTAGGCCGCGAGCACCGCGCCCGCCGAGATGCCGATCACGCTCACGCGGGCGCCGAGGCCGCCGGCGACGGCCAGGGCATCATCGAGGTAGCCGAGCAACTCAGCGCGGTTCAACTGCCCCTGCTCGGGCGTGAAGCGATCGGCCAGGCCGTGGTGTGGCAGGCGTGGCACATAGACATTGTGGCCGCGGGCGTGGAGCAGTTCGCCAAAGGCGCGGAACTGCTGCGGGCAGTTGGTATAGCCGTGCACCAGCAGGAAGCAGCGCTCGGTACTGGTCCCGTGGTTGAGGGCAAAGCTGTGGGCCACCGGGTTGAGCGGCAGGGTCGCCTCGTGGGCGGCAAGCGCGGCCACGCGGCGCAGCGCAGCGTCGTAGCTCAGGGTGGGGCTCGGAACGGCAGATGGCATCGCGGTGATCGGGTCCGGCGACGTGCGGTTCATCTGCGCCACATTATACCGCGATTGGCGGCCTACTTGATCCCGGTCGTCGCGATGCCCTCCACGAAGTAGCGCTGGGCCAGCACGAAGATCAGCAGCGGCAAGGCCACGGCGATGGTGGTGCCGGCCATCACCAGGTTCGGACTATCGGCCGCGCGGCCCTGCAGCACCATGAGCGAGAGCGTGAGCACCTGGTTGCTGTAGTTGCCGGTGTTGATCACCACCAGCGGCCAGACGAACGAGTTCCAGGCGTAGAGGAAGGTGAAGGTCGCCTGGGTGGCGATCGCCGGCCCTGCCAGCGGCACAAAGACCTGCCAGAGGATACGCAGCCGCGAGGCGCCGTCCATCAGCGCCGCCTCCTCCAGATCCCTGGGGATGCTGATGAAGAACTGGCGCATCAGGAACGTACCGTAGGCGGTGAAGATCCACGGCAGCGTCAGCGCGGCGATGCGGTCGACCCAGCCGATGATCACCATCAGCTGGTACATCGGGATGATCAGCACCACGAAGGGGATCATGATCGTCCCCAGGTAGACCAGGAACAGCGAATCGCGCCCGGGGAAATTCAGCCGGGCGAAGGCGTAGCCGCCGAGGACCGAGGTCGTCACCTGGCCGAGCACCACCAGGATGGTCACCAGCATGGTGTTGGTGAGGCTGCGGTCGATGTTCTGCAGCTCGAGCACGCGCCGGTAATTGCCGGTCTGCGGATCAAAGCGCTCGACTGGCCGGGCCTCGTTGAGGCTCGCCTCGAACGTCCGCGCGGGGTCGGCGGGGTCGGCGAAGACGCCGCGGTTGCCACGGCTCAACTCGTAGACCCGGAGGATGCGTCCCTGCTCCTCGATCTCCCAGAGCTTGCGCTCCTGGCCGTCGATCAGCGCCGTCTCCTGGTTCGCGAAGCCGCCAACCGGCTTCGCCTCACGCGGGGCGCGCTCGAAGATCTGGCGCGGGTCGTCGACGCTGGCCAGGATGACCACCGGGGCGCCGCGGTCGATCTTGGCCAGCCGCTCGCTGCCGCGCTCGGTCTCCACCATGTAGAGCGGGAACTGCTGGCCGTCGATCGTCACCGTCTGCGGGCTCATCGGCAGCAGGCGCGGCGGCGAGCGGAAGACGTCGGTCGGCAGCTTGAGCGAGGTAAAGACCATAAACAGGAAGGGGAAGAGGATCAGCAGCCCGAAGCCGATCAGCACGAGGTAGGCGCTGGCGTAGGTGAGCAGCTTCTGGACGCGGTAGCTTTGTGACTTGCGCATAGGGCCCCTCACATCTCCCCATAGCGCCGTTGCAGGCGAAACTGCACCAGGGTGACGGCGAAGATGAACAGGAACAGCACCCAGGCCACTGCGGCGGCGTAGCCCTGCTCGAAGCGGTTGAAGCCCTTCTGGTAGAGGTAGAGCACCGCCGTCAGGGTGGCATTATTGGGGCCGCCGCCGGGGGGTGGGGTCATCACGAAGGGCTCGCTGAAGACCTGCAGGGTGGTGATCAGCGTGGTGGTGACCACAAAGAACGTGGTTGGGGCGAGCAATGGCAGGGTCATGGTCCGAAAGCGCTGCCAGGTGCTGGCGCCGTCGATTGTCGCCGCCTCGTAGACATCGTTGGGGATGCCCTGGAGCCCCGCCAGGAAGAGGATGGTGTTGAAGCCGAGCAGTTGCCAGGCGGCCATTATGATGATCGAGGCCAGCGCCGTCTGCTGGCTGGCCAGCCAGGGGATGTTCACCGGGTCGAGGGCCACGCCCGGCAGCAGGTTGATCACGCCGATCAGCTGGTTGATGCCATAGTTCAGGAAGCCGATGTTCGAGTTGTAGAGCCACTTCCAGATCACGGCCACGCCTACCACACCGGCAATGCTCGGGATGAAGTAGATCGCCCGGAAGAAGGTCATCCCCGGGATCTTGCTGTTGAGGATGGTTGCGATCAGCAGGGCTGGGACCACCGAGAGCAGCGTCACCCAGAAGCAGTAGACCACCGTGTTCCAGAGCGCGATCCAGAACAGCCGGTCTTTGGCGCCGATGATCGTCGTGCCGAAGCGGTTCAGCTCGACGAAGCCGGGGCTCAGCACCTCGCTGGCGCGCTGGCCGCTGTGCTCCAGGCCGGCGAACTCCAGGCTGAAGATGTTGACGTAGTTGCGCAGGCCGACGAACTCGGCCCGGAAGCCATCGGAGTTGGTGAGGCTGAGCCAGAGCGAGAAGAGCAGCGGCCCGGCGAAGAAGAGCAGGAAGCCGAGCAGGTTCGGGCCGATGAACAGGTAGCCGTTGAGCGCCTCGGCGTCCCGGCTGCCGGCGCCGAAGGCGCGCGCCGCCTGCGGCCGCCAGAGCAGCCAGAAGGCCGTCCCGCAGAGCAGCAGGCCGGCGAGGAGCGCCAGGGCGGTGAGCTGGCGCAGCCCGGCGAGCAGCCCGATCAGGCCCTGCGGCAGTCCCATGGCCAGCAGCAGCACCGCGATGGTGCCAAGCATCACCCAGCGCCCGGCGCGGTGGTAGGCGGCCTGGGTGCGCGGCGCATGGAGGTAGCGGTCGCCGATGCTGGCGATCAGATAGCCGGCCAGCACACCGATCAGCAGCCAGGCCCAGCGGTAGAAGCGGCTGGCGACTATGTCGAGGCCACTGTAGAGGCCGAGCGTGCCGAGGAGCGCGAGCAGGCACCCCACACTCAGCACGTAGTTCAACCCGAGGCTGAGCAGCCGCCCGCGCCGGTCAGGGCGCAGCAGCAGGGCCGCAGCCGCCACGCTCCACACCGCCCCGAGCCCGATCAGAGCCGTGGCGAGCGGGCGCAGGCCGTCGCGCTGGGCCCAGTCGGCCTGGCTCACGCTCCAGGCCCCCAGGGCGAGGCCAACGGCCAGCAGGGCGTGCCAGGCCGCCCCGAGCCGGGCGAGCAGGGTCGCATTGCCCGCCACTGCTGGCCTCCGTGCCGTTGTGGTCGCCATCGCTGTCTCCTCTGTGCGGGGTGGGGCGCGCCGTGGCCCGCCCCACCCCGTTCCGGCCGGCCAGTTGCCTACTGACCGAAGGCGGCCAGGTTGGCCTCCCGGCAGACAGTGGCCTTGTAATCCTCGATCGACAGGTCGCCGTTCAGCACTGCGGTGAACTTGGCCTGGGTCGAGTTGTCGAACTCAGGCCACGAGCCGGCCCACAGCGGGCCTTCCACCGCCGGGTCGTTCTCCAGGCTGTTGATGAAGGCCTGGTTGTTCTCCGGGGGTGTGAAGGTCAGGAAGGCCGCGATCGCCTCGTCGGAGACGCGCGAGGGGATGTTGGCGCCCAGTGCGGAGATCTTGCCCTGGGTATCGGCGCGGGTCAGTGCGCGGATCAACGCCCAGGATTCCTCGGGGTGCGCGGTGTTGGCGTTCACCACATACGCGCCCCAGAAGAGCCAGCTGCGCGCGCCACCCGGGCCGGCGGGCACCTCGACCACGTCCCAGTCGAAGGTGGCCCCGGCGCGGGTACCTGGGGTGGCCCAGCGCCCGTTCAGGAACATGCCCACGTTGCCGGCCAGGAAGGGCGGCTCGCTGTCCTCGCCGTAGGGTACGGCCACCTTGAGCTCGTTGTAGAGCCGCGAGGCGAACGCGAGGCCCGCCACCGACTCGTCGGTGTCAAGCGCGCAGGCGGTGCGCTCCTCGTTGAAGAAGCCGCCACCGGCCGAGTTGATGAACAGGCCCGGGTTGGCCCACCAGGCGTTCATACCGAAGCCCTTGATGTCGCCGCCCAGGTTGTTGACCGCTACCGCCGTCTCAACAAAGGCGTCCCAGTCCCACTTGCCGGCGGCCGCCAGCTCGCGCGGGTCGGGTGCACCGGCCTGCTCCAGCAGGTCCAGGTTGAGGTAGAGGGCGAAGGTCGAGACGTCGCGTGGCAGGCCCCAGAGCGCCTCACCGGTCTTGCCGGTCTCGGGGTTGTAGGTGAGGTGGAACATCGGGCCGGGGTAGAAGTCGGCGTCGTTGTAGCCGGCGTCGGCATCGGCCAGGTCGCGCAGGTTCAGGATGAGCCCGCGGGTAGCGAAGTCGGCGATGTCGGTGCCGGGGATCCAGAATACGTCGGGGGCAGTGCCAGCCGCCAGTTCGGTCTTGAGCACGTCCTGGTACGAGGCCGTCTCCGAGCCGCCCGGTTCGTAGACCAGGGTGATATTGTCGAACTCGGCGTCAAGGTCGTTGGAGATCGTCTGGTAGACATCGATCTCGGCCTGGTTATCGGGGCGAGTGCGCCAGCGGAGCGTGATCGCCTCGCCGGCGACCGGGGCCGTGGTGGGTGCGGCAGTAGGCGCTGGCGCTGCGGTGGGTGCGGTGGTGGGCGCGGCGGTGGGCGCCGGGGCCGTGGTGGCCTCGGCAGCCGGGGCGCTGGTCGGCTGCGCGGCCGGCGTGCCGCCGCAGGCGGCCAGGGCCAGGCTCAGGATTGCCAGCAGGCTGAGCCATGCGAATCTGCGTTGCATACGAACTGTCCTTTCACTGACGAACTGCTTCGGTGCAGGTCGGTCCCATCGTCGGGAGGCACCAACAGGCTTGCGGGGTGTGGCTGCGCGCAGCGGGCGGGCGCGGCGCAGCGCCCCCGGGACATACGATCACCCCCTTTCCGGGGCCCGTGGCGGCCCGCTGCTGCCGCGAACGATCAACTCGGTGGGGATGACCGCCGCTGTCGTGGGCGCCTGCCCACCCAGCAGCCCGCAGAGGGTCGCGGCGGCGGCCTCGCCCAGACAATAGCCGGGCTGGCGCACCGTGGTCAGGGCCGGACTGAGCAGGCTGGCCAGGGCGATATCGTCAAAGCCGACCAGCGAAAGGTCCGCGGGGACCTCCAGCCCGCGGGCGATGGCGGCGCGCATGGCGCCCGCGGCCATACGGTCGTTCAGGGCAACGATCGCGGTGGGCGGAGCGGGCCGGTCGAGCAGGTCGGCGGCGGCCGCCTCGCCGCTCGCCAGCGAACAATCACCGCTCACCAGCAGGGCGCTGTCGAGGGTCAGCCCGGCTTCGGCGAGGCCGGCGCGGATGCCGCGCAGGCGCTCATCGAGCGCGGAGGGGCGCGGCGTGCTGCTGATCACGGCCAGGCGGCGATGGCCCAGCCCCAGCAGGTGGCGCGTTGCGGCCAGGGCGCCGCCGAAGTCGTCGGCGTGCACGGCGGGCGCCGGGCCGGGTGGGGCATAGCCGATCACCACCCAGGGGGCGGGCCGCTGGCGCAGCAACTCGGCGAAGGGCTGCACGTCCAGCGTCTCGACCAGAATCGCGCCGTCGAGCATATCGCTGCGCAGCAGGTGGCTGAAGGCACCGGCCGCCTCGCGCGGCGCCCGGGCGGTGGAGAGCAGCAGGTGATAGCCGTGGCGATTCGCCTCGGCCTCGATCCCGCGCATAATCTCCAGCAGATGCGGATCGGCGAAGAACTGGTCGGCGCGGTAGGGGATGAGCAGCCCCAGGATGAAGGAGCGGCGCGCGCTCAGCCCACGGGCCCGCAGGCTCGGGACGAAGCCCGTCTCGGCGATCACCTGCTCGACCCGCGCCCGCGTCGTCGGGCTGACGTAGGGGCGGTTGTTCAGCACCTTGGAGACGGTGGCCGGCGAGACGCGCGCAAGCCTGGCGATTTCGTCGATAGTCGGCATGCCTGGTACCCGTCGTTGGGCTGGCCCCACAGTGGGCCCGCGGACGCCGCGCCGTCCGGCGTCACACGTGTGTCAAGACTTTCTTGCGCGACAGGCGAAGCTCACCTGGCTCGTCGCACGGATGGCGGCCCCGGCGCCGGAGTGGCGAGCCCGTGAAATCCTTGCCTGTTGTAGCGCATCGGAAAGCGGTTTCGGCGAGTATACACCCTGTGCGCAGGCCTGTCAACCGGCCTGGCAGTTCGGTTGACACGGCCCTTGCCTGGGGTATAATGAGGCTGCCTTGATCAACGGATGGCGGATCCGCGTCCCCCTCGCGTGGTCTCGGGCTCGCATGGCGCGGCAAGACGGAAGGAGATAGCCATGTTTGGCCTCGGCTGGGGTGAGTTGTTAATTATCCTCGTGATCATCATCGCAATCTTCGGCGCCGGGCGCCTGGCTGGCATCGGCGGCGCTCTCGGTGGCAGCATCCGTGAGTTCAAGAAGGCCGTCAAAGAGGACGAGACGCCGGCGGCCAGGCCCGAACCGCGGGCCGAGGGTGAGACGAAGGCCTGACCACAGGGCTGAGAGCCAAGGGCTGAGGGCTGCGCGCAAGGTTCGCCGGCGTCTTGCTCAGCGCTGCTCGCCGTCGCTCACGGGCGATCTGTCAGGGGGGTGCGGCGCGCCGCACCCCTCTTGATCTGTGCGGCGGCCGGCGAATGTCTCCCCCGCCCCACCCTCCACCGACGACAGGCGAGCGCAGCTATGGCTGAAGACTATTTCGACCGTGCCACGATCGTGGTGCGCTCGGGCGCGGGCGGCAATGGCGCGGCCACCTTCCGCCGCGAGAAGTATGTGCCGCGCGGTGGCCCCAACGGCGGCGATGGCGGGCGCGGTGGTCACGTCTACCTCGTGGCCGACCCGAACCTCAACACCCTGCTCGGCTTTCGCTATGAGCGCACGTTTGTCGCCGAGCCTGGCGGCAACGGCCAGAAGAACAACATGCACGGCCGCCAGGGTCGCGACCTGGTCATCCCCGTGCCGCCCGGTACGCTCGTGCGCACCACAATCGACGGCGTGGTCTACGAGGTCGACCTGGCGCGCCCCGGGCAGCGCTTGCTCGCCGCCCGCGGTGGCAAGGGCGGCCTCGGCAATGTCCACTTCGCGACTGCGACGCGCCAGGTGCCGCGTATTGCCGAGCTCGGCGAGCCGGGCCAGGAGCTTGAACTGCAGCTGGAGCTGAAGCTGATCGCCGATGTGGGCCTGGTCGGCTTCCCCAATGCCGGCAAGTCGACACTGCTCTCGGTGATCAGCGCCGCCCGGCCCCGGATCGCCAGCTATCCCTTCACCACGCTGCAGCCCAACCTCGGGGTGGTCGAGGTCGGCACCCACGACCGCTTCGTGGTCGCCGATATTCCCGGGCTGATCGAGGGCGCCCACGCCGGGGTCGGCCTGGGCCACGACTTTCTGCGCCACATCGAGCGCACCCGCGTGCTCATCCACATCATCGACGCGGCGGGGGTCGATTTCCGCGACCCGCTGGCCGATTATCACCAGATCAATGACGAGCTGCGCCGCTACCAGCCCGCGCTGGCCACTCGCCCACAGATCGTGGCGCTGAACAAGATGGACCTGCCGGCCGCCCGCGCAAACCTGCCCCGCCTGCGCGCCGAACTGCCCGTCGCTCCCGAAAATCTCTTTCCGATCGCCGCCGCCACCCACGAGGGCGTCGAGGCCCTGCTGCGGCGCGTTGCGGCCGTGCTGCGCGAGCAGCCCGCGCCCGAACGCGAACCGGTCGACCCCGATACGCCCCCTCTGAGCTGGCCGCTGCCACCGGTCGACGAAGACGCCTTCAGCATCGTTCCTGAGGGCGACGGCTGGCGCGTGCGTGGCGTGAAGATCGAGCGCCTGGTGCGTATGACCAACTTCGCCCAGCCCGATGCGGTCGACCGGCTGCAGCGCGTGCTCGACGCGAGCGGCATCAGCCAGGCACTGCTCGACGCCGGCCTCGAAGAGGGCGATACCGTCTACATCGCCGACCACGAATTGCAGTGGGACAGCCAGCGCTTTGCGTAGGGCCGTGGGGAACCTTCTATGACAGCCTTCGACGACATGCCTGGCCGCTACGCCGACGTGGCCGTGCGCGTAGGCGCCAATGTGCAGCCCGGCCAGTACGTGATCGTGCAGGGCGACATCGGCGCGGCGCCGCTCGTGCGCCAGCTGACCCGCAGCGCCCCTGTCATTCCGCGCGGCGTGGACCCTGCGCGCAGCCGAAGGGCTCCTCAGAACCATCGTTTGTGTCATTCCGCGTACCTGATGGCCCGGCGGCGGGCCAGTGGCACCGGGAGCAACCCATGTCACCCCGAGCGCAGCGCGGGGTCTTGCGGCGCATGGGCAGCGCCAGATTCCTCACTCCGCCTGCGGCTCCGTTCGGAATGACATGAACCATATGGTTCTGAGGAGCGCAGCGCGGGGTGTTGCGGCGCATGGGCAGCGCCAG
>JACAEO010000350.1 GCA_013388805.1 Chloroflexota bacterium | reverse complement strand
CGGCCCCCTCCCCTGGCAGGGGAGGGGGTAGGGGGAGGGGGTAGGGGGGTGGGGTATGCGGGGCCTGGGGGTGCACCTCCCAAAAACCCTCCACCTGAGAGCTGCGCCCCTACCCCATCGGGTAGGCCGAAACCGACTCCCACTCCTACCCGGACAGACGGTGACCGCCATGATACAATGCGTCATAGGAGTCCGTTCCCCTTTTCACGAGATCAGGGCCCCATCGGCCACGCCGGGGAGATGACCGGCTGTGCGCGAGGCCCGGAACGAGGAGGTTCGCCTATGCAGCCACGAGAGTTCATCACACCCGCGCACATGGTGGTCGGTTCGGGGGCCCTGGAGCAGATGGGCGCGTTGTGTCGGAAGCGCGGCTGGACGAAGGCGTTGATCGTCTCCGACAAGATCATGGCTGGTCTGGGTCTGGTGACGAAAGTCGAGGAGTTGCTCGGCGCGAATGGGATCGCCAGTGCGGCCTATACCGGGGTGAATACCGAGCCGGTCGTCGAGTATGTGCAGGAGGGGTTACAGCTCTACCGCGATAACGCATGCGATTTCGTTGTTGCTGTCGGTGGCGGTAGCCCCATCGATGCCGCCAAGGCGATTGCCGTGCTGGTTACCAACTCCGGTTCGATCGAGCAGTACAAGGGTATCGGCAAGCTCACGCTGCCCGGCGTTCCCCTGGTCGCGATCCCCACCACCGCCGGCACCGGCAGTGAGGCCACACTCTACACCGTCATCACCGACCAGAAGACCGACGTCAAGATGCTGATCGGCAGCCCCTACCTCATGCCGACCATCGCGGTCGTCGATCCGATGCTTACGCTCTCCTCGCCTCCCGGTGTCACCGCAGCAACCGGCGTTGATGCGCTGGTGCACGCGATCGAGGCCTATGTCTCGGTCAAGCGCCAGCCGATGACCGACATCTTCTGCCTCTCGGCGATCGAGCTGATCAGCCAGAATATCCGCCAGGCCTGGTCGAACGGCAACAATGTTGAGGCCCGTGAGAAGATGATGCTCGGCGCGTTACAGGCCGGCATCGCCTTCAGCAACTCTTCGGTTGCCCTGGTCCATGGCATGTCGCGGCCGATCGGCGCTCACTTCCACATCGCCCACGGTGTCTCCAATGCCGCGCTGCTGGCCGTGGTGACCCAGTTCAGCCTGATCGGCGACCCGGTGCGCTATGCCGATGTCGCGCGCGCGATGGGTGAGCAGGTGACCGGCCTGCCGGTGATGGAGGCGGCCGACCTGGCCGTCAAGGCGATCCGGCGACTGGTCAGGGACATCAAGATCCCCTCGCTGCGTCAGCTTGGCGTGGAGCGTGAGCGGCTGCTCGAACTGGCCCCCTCGATGGCCGACGCGGCGATCGACAGCGGCAGCCCGGCCAACAATCCGCGCAAGCCCACCCGCCAGGAGATCATCGAGCTCTACCAGCTGGCCTACGACGAGTAACTCTTCAAGCGTCTGACGCGCAATACCACGAGGTCCTACCCATGAGCGGACTGATAGGTTCGGGCCGGCTTGCCGGCAAAGTTGCCCTGATCACCGGGGGCGCCGGAACTATCGGCGCCGTGATTACCCGGCGCTACCTCGAAGAGGGTGCTACCGTTGTCGTCGCAGGCCGCAATATGCCGAAGCTCGAGGCCCAGTGCCAGGAGCTGTGCGCCGAGTATGGGCTGGACTCCGAGCGGCTCCAGGCCGTGCCGCTCGATGGCAGCAATACCGCCGCCGCCCGCGCCGCCGTCACCGAGGTGGTGGCGCGCTTCGGGCGGATCGACGTGCTGGTCAACAATGCCGGCAGCGATGCCGCCCGCCAGCGTCTCGCCGACATCCCGCTGCAGCGCGATGAGCTGCGTGGCGAAGATAGCGAGACCCTGCGCGAGGGTATCGGCAATGTGCTTGGCGTTATCTGGAACCTGATCCGCGTCGCGGCGCCCCATATGCCGCCCGGCGCGAGCATTATCAATGTCTCCACGATCTTCTCGCGCACCGATTACTACGGACGCATTCCCTACGTTGTGCCCAAAGCCGCGCTCAACGCCCTGACCACGGCTGCCGCCCGCGAACTGGGCCCGCGCGGCGTGCGTGTTAATGTGATCTACCCGGGACCGATCGATAGCGAACGCATCCGCAACGTCTTCCGCCGCATGGATGAGCTGAAGGGCCTGCCCGAACATTCAACCGCCGAGGCCTTCTTCAAGCGTATGTACCTCAGCCGTCCTGATGCTGAGGGCAAGCTGGCCCGTGGCTTCCCGACCACGCTCGATGTGGCGAACGCCGCCGTCTTCCTCGGCTCCGCCGAGTCGGCGGCCCTGAGCGGCGAGGCGCTCGAAGTGACCAACGGCATGGACGTGCCGGAGGAGAGCCGCACAACCTTTACTGCGCGCCCCGGGCTGCGCGCGGTGGATGGCAGCGGCCGCGTGATCCTGATCTGCGCGGGTGACCAGATCGAGGATGCGATGGCGCTCACCGGCGTGCTGCGCTCCTGCCGCGCCGAGGTGGTGCTTGGCTTCCGCTCGCGAGCGGCCATCGCCCAGCTCGAGCAGATCCTTGAGGAGAGCCGGCGCTTTGCCGGGGCCAACTATACGCCGCCGGTGGCCCTCTACCTCAATCCCAGTGAGCCGGAGAGCATCGAGAACGCGCTGAGCTGGATGCACGAGAATACCGGCGGGCCCCACGGCGCCGTGATCTTGCCGGCCACGGGCACACCCCCGGCCCGCGCCGTCTGCGAAGCCTCCGATGCGGCCACGGCGGCCTTCCTCGACGAGGAGCTCGCCGGCGCGGTGGCCCTGGCCTCGCGCCTCGCCCGCCACTGGCAGCAGGTGAGCGTGGCCCCCGGCGCGACGGCCTTCCCGCCCCGGGTGCTCTTCCTTAGCAATGGCGACGACCGGGCGGGCAATGTCTTCGGCAATGTCCTGCGGGCCGGGATCGAGCAGCTGGTGCGCGTCTGGCGCCACGAGGCCGAGCTTGACTATGCCCGCGCCAATGCTGGCGATGGGGCAGCGCGCCCGCTGCCTCCCGTCTGGGCCAACCAGATCGTCCGCTTCGTCAATAATGAGGACGAGAACCTGGACTTCGCCTGCGCCGCCGTCGCCCAGCTGCTGCTCAGCGATCGCCGCATCGAAGAGATCAACCTCTACCTGCCGCACCAGATCGTCGCCGCCACCGGCGCGCGCCGGCCCTCCTTCGGCTGGGCCGAAAGCCTGATCGGGCTCCACCTCGGCAAGGTCGCCCTGATTACCGGTGGGAGCGCCGGTATCGGCGGCCAGGTGGGCCGCCTGCTCGCCCTCAGCGGCGCCCGCGTTATGCTCGCCGCCCGCGACCGGGTCAAGCTGCAGCAGATGCGCGACGCGATCGTCCACGAGCTCGAAGAGGTCGGCTACAACGACGCATGCACGCGCGTCCAGATCTACCCGGACTGTGACGTGGCCGACGAGGCCCAGCTGGCCGCGCTGACGGAGCGCACAATCGCCGTGTTCGGCCAGGTTGACTACCTGCTCAACAACGCGGGCATCGCCGGCGAAGAGGAGATGGTGCTCGATATGCCGCTCGATGGCTGGCGCCATACGCTCAACGCCAACCTGATCAGCAACTACTCGCTGATCCGCAAAGTGGCGCCCCTCATGAAGCAGCAGGGCAGCGGCTACATCCTGAACGTCTCGTCCTACTTCGGCGGTGAGAAGTACGTGGCCATCGCCTACCCCAATCGCGCCGACTATGCCGTGAGCAAAGCCGGCCAGCGCGCGATGGCCGAAGTGCTGGCCCGTTTCCTTGGGCCCGAGGTGCAGATCAATGCCCTCGCCCCGGGACCGGTGGAGGGTGATCGGCTGCGCGGCACCGGCGAGCGCCCCGGCCTGTTTATGCGCCGCGCCCGCCTGATCCTCGAGAACCGGCGGATCAATGATCTCTACGCCGCGCTGATCGAAACCCACCGCGAAAGTGGCCTGCCCGTCGCCGAGTTGTTGCCCTTCCTCGCCAGCAATAGCGTCCAGGCGCTCGAGGCGCCGCAGGTCCCCGCGCGCCTGCGCGCCCTGGCCCAGGCGCTGATCAAAGAGGGTGACCCGGGCGCCTCGTCCAGCAGCTTCCTGATGAACCGCAACATCGCCGAGAAGCTGATGACCCGCCTGCGCACCGGGGGCTACCTCGGCATCGAACACGAAGCGCTGGCGGCCGTTGGCGGCGAGGCCCGGCCCGGCACGACCGCTGGCCTCGTCACCGCGCCATCGCTGCTGAGTGCCGTGACCAATGGGGCCACCCCGCCGGAGCCCTTCTTCGCTCGCACCCAGATCGAGCGCGAGGCGCGCAAGGTGCGCGATGGCATTCTCAGCATGCTCTACCTGCAGCGCATGCCGACCGAGTTCGATGTCGCCATGGCCACCGTCTATTACCTCGCCGACCGCAACGTCAGCGGCGAAACCTTCCACCCCTCGGGCGGCCTGCGCTACGAGCGCACCGCTACCGGCGGCGAACTGTTTGGCCAGCCGCCGGCCGAGCGCCTCGCCCAGCTCGTGGGCGCCACCGTCTTCCTGATCGGTGAACACCTGGAGGAGCACCTGGAACTGGTTGCCCGCGCCTACCTGGAGCGCCACGGCGCTGGCAAGCTGGTGCTGATCAGCGAGACCCAGGCCGGCGGCCAGCGCCTCATGGGCCGCTTGCAGGACCACGCCGCGGCCGGCCGTCTGGGGCTGGTCGTTGCCGCTGATGACCTCGAGGGCGCTTTCGACCGCGCGATCGCTGAGTATGGACGCCCGGGGCCCATCGTCTGCACGCCCTTCCGCCCGCTGCCGGCGGCGCCCCTGGTGGGCCGCACCGACAGCGATTGGAGCACCGTGCTCAGCGAGCAGGGCTTCGCCGACCTCTGCGACCAGCAACTCACCCATCACTTCCGCATCGCGCGCAAGGCCAGCCTGCTCGATGGCGTGGCCCTCGTCCTCGTCACCCCGGAGACGACCGCGACCTCCAGCACCGAGCAGTTTGCCCTGGCCAACTTCGTCAAGACGACGCTGCACGCCTTCACCGCCACAGTGGGCGTGGAGAGTGAGCGCACGGTCCATCGCATCCTGGTGAACCAGGTGGACCTGACGCGCCAGGCCCGCGCCGAAGAGCCGCGCAGCGAGGTGGAGCGCCGCCAGGAGCTCGAGCGTTTCGTCGATGCCGTGCTGCTCACCACTGCGCCGCTGCCCCCCGAGGAGGACAGCCGCTACGCTGGCCGCATCCACCGCGGTCGCGCGATCACCGTGTAGGCCCCGTGCTATGCAACGAAAGGTCAGGGGCGGGTTCTGAACCCGCCCCTGCTGCGCCATCGAACATCCACGAGGCACCACGACCCTCGCCCAATGATATGCGTCCAGGTCGAGGCGCCCGGCAAGCCCGACAGCCCGACACAGCCGCGTGTCGGGCTGTCGGCTAGCTGGCATCCTGGCATCAGCCGGGCTCGACCGGGCGGCGCTCCGCCTTCTGTGCGACGATGATCCCGAAGCTCCCCCGGAGCGAAACCACGCGCCCCGCCTGCTCGACGATCGCAAAGTGCTCGCGCAAGCGCGCCTCCGCATCCAGGAGCCAGCGCTCCAGCCCAGTGCGCTCGGCTGGTGGCATGTGCGACCGTGCAGTCCACTCGGCGAAGTTATAGGGCTCACGCGGATCGTCCTCGTGGTGGACCAGGCGCAGGCCGGCTGCGGCGCAGAACGCCTGCCACTCGGCGTAGCTGTAGGCCCGCACATGGCTCGGGTCGCGCCAGCGCTCGAAGCGATCCATAAAGGCATCGAGCTCCGGGTCGGCGCTACCGATATGGTCGGAGATCAGCAGCCGCCCGCCGGGGCGCAGAGCCGCGGCCGCGCCGTGGACGAAAGCGCGCACGTCGGCGAAATGGTGGGCGGCCACCCGGCAGGTAATCAGGTCGAGGCTGGCCGGAGCGATCGGCAGGCGCTCGGCCTCGGCCCGCAGATAGCTGACGTTGCGCACGCCAGCCGCCGCGAGATGGGCGCGCGCGGCGTACAGCATCGCCAGCGTCAGGTCACTGGCGATCACCTGGCGGACGTGTGGGGCAAAGGCCAGCGCCGTGTGGCCGCCGCCGGTTGCCACATCAAGCACGCACTCGTGACCGCGGGGCGCGGCCAGGGCTACCAGGCGCGCCAGGTCGGCGCCATAGGCGTGGGTCGCGCTGCTGACATAGGCCTGGGCCGCGGGCGCGAACTGGGCCTGGACCAGCGCCTTGATCGCGGCGTGATTCTCGCCAGGGCTGTGACTCATGGGCCGCTCTCCGCGTCTGTATGCTCATGCAGGTGGGCAGTATAGATCGACCGGTCGGGGAGCACAACTGATGGGATGGGCCGCGATCCGAATTATCCGGTCACGTGTTACAATGGATGGCTAGTATGCGACCCTCTTTTTCTTGCGCTATCGGTTCTTGGCTATCGGCTATGTTCAGACCAGGCCCGGTTCGTGTCCCGTACATCTAGCGTGAGGGGGATGTCGATGAGCGATGAGATCCGCTATCCATCAGCCCGGCAGCGCCGGCGCGTGCGCCATGAGTGGGACGCACGGCGTATTCGTGCCCTGCGTGAGCATATGGGCATGACCCAGCAGCAGATGGCTGATGAGTTGGAGGTGCGCCAGCAGACGATCAGTGAGTGGGAGACGGGCGTGCATCGACCCCACCGCTCGACGCAGAAGACGCTCTCGCTGGTTGCTGAGCGCGCCGGGTTTGTCTATCAGGTAGAGCCCGTCGTTGAGCAGTCGACTAACAACGAAAACCCGCCTCCAGAGCAGTCTTGACAATTACACGATATCGTGTTATCCTAGCTGGCAGAGATTGATGTAGGGCAGGTCCACCCCTGCCAAAGAGCACGACGCTGCGCGTGCTCTTTCTTTCAGCATGCATATCCGGTAACGTGTTACCTGGGAGGGCAAGATGGGCGGGCGACTGACGATCTCGTGCGGCGAGTTGCGGCGGCTATACCTTGAGGAGGGGCTGGGGCTGGCGACCCTGGCGGCCCGGCTGGGCTGCAGTGCGCCGACGGTGGGGCGGCGCCTGCGCGAATGCGGGATCCGGACGCGCTCGGGGCGGTTCCGGGCCTGCGAGGTCTCACCCGAGGTACTGGCCCGTCTCTATCTGGAGGAGCGGCTTGCCCTGCGGGTCATTGCCGAGCGTCTGGGGGTGAGTGTCAGCACGGTCAACAGTCGTCGGCGCGCGTTTGGGCTACCGGCCCGGCGTGGCACGCGACCGGCGGTGCGCGCCGCGGCTGAACCAGCCGAGGAAGGCGCGGCGTAGGCAGGAAAACTCTTTGCACTTTTTTTCCACATGGACGGCATCCACCCCGTAATAGCGCGGCGCTCCTCGTGACCGTTGTTGATCTTTGCACGTACGTGTGCTAGAATAGCCGCGATGTGTGCTGGTGTACCCTCATTCCTGCCCGCGCAGGTGTAGGAGGAAGGATCGTTCATGGCGGAGCCGGAAAGCATTCTGCAGCTCGGCATTGAAGCCGCACGCGAAAACAAGAAGGAAGAGGCACGCCAACTCTTTCGCCTGCTGACCCGCCAGGAGCCCAATAATCCCCAGGGCTGGCTCTGGCTGGCCGGGGTTGCAGAGAACCGCGAGGAGCGCCAGGCCGCCCTGGAGCGTGTGCTCGAACTCGATCCGGATAACGAGATGGCGCTCAAGGGGCTCCAGGCCCTCGGCATCGCTGTCGCCCCGGTCGCACCGCCGCCGCCCGTTGTCCCCGAGCCTCCAGTGGCCCCGGAAGCGCCGGCCCCCGCGCCCGTTGCGTCGCCCTATGGCGACGATGATTCGCTCGCCGAGCTCGATAACCTCTCGGATGCCATTGCCGCCGATACCTCCGGCCCGGTGCGCCGCGCCGAGGGTGAGCCCGTTGAAGCGGCCGCGGTGGCTACCGGCGCGGCCGCTGCTGCCGCCGTCGGCACGACGACCCGCGGCGCTGACCGCGCCACCGGCCAGGCCTCTCCATCCCGACGCACCCGCTACCCCGAGGAAGACGAACTGGAACCGGCCCGCCGCGGCATCAGCCCGCTGCTCGCGCTCTTGCTCTTCCTCGTCGGCCTCGGCCTGATCGGCCTGCTCATCGCCTTCCTCTTCCCCGGTATCTTCGGTGGCAACCTGGCCGCCCCCGGTACGGCCGGCCAGACGACGGCCGCGCAGACCGAGCAGGCTAGCCTCGCGCCAACCACCGGTCCCATTCTCGGCGGCTCCGTTGCCACACCTGCGCCCGGTGTGGTGCCGACTGCCGGGCCAGCCGTGCTGCCAACCGCTGAGCCAGGCGTGGTGCCCACTGCCGAGCCAGGTGTGGTGCCCACTGCCGAGCCAGGCGTGGTGCCCACTGCCGAGCCGGGCGTGGTGCCCACCACTGCTCCCGCGGTCCTGCCTACGGCGCCCCCGGCGGATGTCAGCGGGGCCAACCCGGCGATTGTGCCGGCCAATACGCCGCTGCAGAGCGAGGGCTGGCTCTACGACTTCAACCAGCCGACCTTCGCTGCCTCGATCATCGGTAACCTCGGCCGGTATAGCCCGCAGAATGGCCGCTTCGTGGTGGTGCTGGCCTATGCGGTTAATAATACCGGGACTACGCAGGCCGTCCCGGCCAGCTTCTTCGTGCTCAAGGACGCCCAGGGCCGCGTCTGGGAGGCCCGCCCCGAGGTCTCCGAGGCCTATGTGGTGCCTGGCATCAATGCCGATCTGCCGCACACCGCGTCAATGCCTTCCGATGGGGTCACGCGCAGTGTGGCCATCGTCTTCGATGTGGCCCCCGATGCCACCGATCTGGTCTTCTTCGCGCGCAGCAACCCCGGCCAGGGCTGGATTGTCCTGCGTAGCGTGTAGCTGCACCGGTTCGCCAGGGTGAGGATGGCGCCGCACGCAGCGCGGGCCCGGCCCGCGCTGCACCATCCTGCTCCCCCTGTAGCTGAGAGTGTACCGTCGTGAGCCAGGCTCGCCAGGCGCCCGTTCCCGGCCCCGATATCGAGCGGTTGCTGGTGATGGCCACCGACCTTGCCCGTGGCGGCAACCCCGGCGGCGCCCGGACCCTGTTCCTCGCGCTCACCCGTGAACATCCGCAGGACCCCCGGCCCTGGCTGGGGCTCGCCGCCGCCACGGCCAGCACCGACGAGCGGCGCCAGGCCCTCGAACGCGCTCTGGCCCTCGACCCCGCCAACCAGCAGGCGCACCAGGCGCTCCAGCGGCTCGTCGCGCGCGACGCCGCAACCATAGCCGCGCTGGCGCCGCCGGACGCTGCTGCCGCCCCGGCGCCCCGCGCGCTGCCGGTAGCAGCGGAGGAGGACGCGGAGCCCGAACGCAACCCGTTCCCGCTGCTCAACCTGATCATGGCCGGGATCATTGTGCTGCTGCTGGCCGCCCTCGGCTTCGTGATCGGGCGCGCTTTGCTCGCCGGCAACCAGACGATCGCTGCCCCCACCGCGCCCGCCCGGCCCACCACCCGGCCCGCCGCTAGCGCGCCGCCGCTCGCGCCTCCCTCGCCCCTACCGACAGCTACAACCCCGCCGACCCCGCTGCCGCCGACCGCTGTGCCCACGAGCGCCGCCGTTGCCGTGGTCGTGCCGACCGTGCCTGAGCTCGCGCCATCGCCCACCCTCCCCCCCGCTAGCCCGACGGCACCGATCCCCCTGCCTCTCGGCACCGTGGTCGATTACGATGGCTGGAGCGCCACCCTGCTCCGCCCCGATTACGCTGTCACCCTTGACGGCGCGATCGGCGACCTGCGGCCCGCCGGGCGCTTCGTGCTGGCGGTCGTCGCCGTGAGCAACAACGGCCCGACGCCGCGTGTCATCCCCCCCGAGCTGTTTGTCCTGCGCGATAGCGCCGGCCGTAGCTACTCCCCCGTCCCCGGCGCTTCCAGCGCCTACCTCGCGCTCTATCAGCGCGCCCAACGCGGCGACCTGGCCCTCGAAGACAGCTTTGCGCCCGGCAGCGGTATGCGCAGCGTGCCGCTGCTCTTCGATGTGCCCCCCGATGCCAGCGGGCTCCAGCTCCTCGTGCCTGGCGCCGGCCCCACCGGCTGGCCCGTCGGCACCAGCGAAATCCCCAGCGGGACCGGTCCGTAGCAGGACAACGAGCCGCGTCATGCCGGATAGCTGGTGGCCCGGCGGCGGGCCAGTGGCGCCGGGCGCACCGCGGGGTGGCATCCCGCGCCCTTCGGCTCCGCTCAGGGTGACAGCGGGTGGCGTCCGCACGTAACGAACGCCGACGTCTCGTTGCACTCATCGCGCGTGTTTGTCACCATGCGGCGCTTTCCGGCGGTACATAGGCAGGTGTATCCCGCTGCCCTGCTCTGTGCCGACCGGAGGTGTCTGTGGCCGCCCATCGCCTGACTGCTGCGCTCCTGCTGACCGCGATCCTCTGTGTGCTGGCCTTCCCCGCATCTCCGCGGGCCCAGGCTCAGGATCTCACCGTCCGCATCAACGAGTTTATGCCTGCGCCGAGTACCGGCCGCGAGTGGGCCGAACTGATCAACCTGGGCGCTAGCCCCGCCGATCTGAGCGGCTGGCGCATCGATGATGATCTGCCGGGTAATAGTGGCCAGGCAGTGCTGCCTCCAGGCACACTCATTCCGCCCGGTGACCTCGTTGTGATCGAGTGGCCTACCAGCTTCCTCAACAATACCGGCGATACCATCCAGTTGATCGATCCTGCCGGGCAGACGATCGATAGCTGCACCTATGGTGGCGCCAGTAGCGACCTCAGCCTCGCCCGCCAGCCTGACGGCGGTCCTACCTGGGTCTGGGGCGCGCCCACCCGCGGCAGCCCTAATGCCCCGCTGCCCCCGACCCCCACACCGGTCGAGTCGCCAGCGGCGGATGCGCCAACCGCGAGCGCTGCGCCCACAGCCAGCCCTTCGCCCTCACCCGAGGGTGACCTGCTGCCCACCGAAGTCCCGCCGTCGCCAACCGCCACCGCAAGCCCTACCCCGACCGCTACCGCAACGGCGCTCACGATGCCCACCCCCACGCCCGCCGCGGTACCGGGAGCGGTTGTGATCAATGAGATCGCACCAGGCAGCGACCCGGAATGGATCGAGCTCTACAACCTCACCCCGTCTGCGCTGCACATGAGCGGCTGGCAGTTGGAGCGCGTGTCCGGCAGCCAGACCGTCCTCCGCGCGCTGCCCGAGATGACCCTGGCCGCCGGCGCCTACGCTGTGGTTGCGTTGCCGCGCAGCACGCTCCCTAATGGTGGCGCTAGCCTGACACTCCGCTCCGGCGACGGTCTGGTGATCGACGGGCCGATCGTCTATCCGGCGCTCGCCGGGGATGCCGTCTTCGCCCGGGCAGGTGACGGAGCGAGCGTCTGGAGTACCGCCTATCCACCATCGCCAGGCGCGCCGAACCTGTTACCAACCCCGAGCCCAACCGCTACGGCCAGCCCCACGCACACGCCGTCGCCCACGCGCATTCCCTCGCCGACCAGCGAGCCCTCGGCGACGCGCACGCCGTCGCCCACGCGCACGCCCTCGCCGACCAGCGAGCCTTCGGCGACGCGCACGCCATCGCCCACGCGCACGCCATCGCCCACGCGCACGCCATCGCCCACGCGCACGTCGATCGCTACCGTGGCGGTCACGCCCGTACCCCCGGGCACACTGCTGATCAGCGAAGTGCTGCCGGCGCCGCGTGAGCGCTTCACGCGGGAGTGGGTCGAACTCTTCAACCCCGGAAACGTGCCGATCGATACCAGCGGCTGGAGCCTGGATGATGCCAGCGATGGCGGCGCTCAGGCTCTCGATGGACACCTGGTAGCGCCAGGGGCATACCTGGTTGTGGAGCTCACACGGGCGCTGCTCAACAATAGTGGCGACACGGTACGGCTGTTCGCGCCGGGCGCGGTCCTGGTCGATTGGTACAGCTTTGGCCCGGCTCGAGCGGACCTGAGTTTTAGCCGTGACCTGGCCACCAACGAATGGTATCCTGCGCTGCATCCGTCGCCCGGCGCGCCACACCGGGCGGCTAGCGAGCCAGCCCCGGCCGAGGCTGCCACGCCAGGCGTCGCGCCGCAGCCCGCTCCGCCGGGGGCGGCCGTGGGTAGCGGGGTGGAAGGCGCACCGGGTGCGGGGCACGTGCCCGCGCCACCAACCAGCCCCGCCGGTGCACCGCGTGCTGCTGTGCCAGGACCACGCAACGTGCCCACCTATGCCGCTGCCGGGGGCGAGCGCTACCGCCTGCCCACCGCGACGCAGCCCCGATCAGCCACTCCCACCCCCGTGCCGGCCGTTGGGCCAGTGATCGCGGAGCAGCCGGCGGGAAGCCCGCTCGGCGCGATGATGGCGGCCGGCGGCCTGGTATTGATCAGTGTTGCCTGCGCGCTCCTTGTTGTCGACCGGAAACTGCAGGGCGGCAGAGCCGATCAAGACGGTGTGTTATAATCGCCTGATAAGATGGCCGCGCGCAGCGACGCCCCGCCGACGGGCGACCTGCCTGGTGAGCACGAAAGGAGCCCGACGATGGCGGATCTTCACAGTCTGATCAAGGAACGGCTGGCACAAAATCGCTGGGGCATGCTTGCCAACCAGGGTTATGTGCTTGGTGTCGACCTTGGCAGCTACGACCTGCGGGCCGCCCTCGTCGACCTTCAACATCATACCCTCTACACGGTCCATACCACGTTGCCCAGTGCTCCACCCGACCAGGTCGTCGACCATGCGCTCAGCCTGGCCCGGGGCCTGCTGCAGCAGGCGGATGTGACGCCCGACCGGCTGGTGCGTGTCGGTGTGGGCTTCGCCGGGCCCGTGGATATGCGCTATGGCACGGTGCGGCTTGCGCCGCGCATGCCCGGCTGGGAGAACTTCCCGCTGCAAGAGCGCTTTGAGCAGGCGTTTGACGCCGTCACGCTGATCGACAACGATGCGAACCTGATCGCCCTCGGCGAAGCAACCTTTGGCGCGGCCAGTGGCTGCCAGCACGTGTTCTACCTGCACTTGAGCAGTGGCGTCGGCGGCGGCCTCGTCTTGAACGGGCGCCTGTACCACGGGGCCACCTCGACGGCGGGCGAGATCGGCCATGCCGTGGTTGGCCAGGGCTGGGACGGCAGCGGCCGCCCGGTGATGCTCGAAGAGCTCGTCTCGATCGCCGGGCTGCTGCGTCTGGCCAGCAAGTACGGGCTGGCAACCGATGACCTGGAGCAGATCTTTGGCAATCAGCCCGCTGCCCAGCGCGTGGTACGTGAGACGGTCGATCTGCTGGCCATTCGCTGCGCGCAGATTGTGGCGCTGATCGATCCGGAGATCATCGTGCTGGGTGGGATCGTGGTACGGATCGGGGGTGAGCAATTCGTCAATGCTATCGGGACGCGGGTCAACGACTTCATTGCGCCCCAGTTCGCGCGCCCGCTGCCGGTGGTTGCCTCGGTGCTCGGCCCCGAGAGCGTCACGATTGGTGCGGTTGCGCTGGCACTTGATAGCCTGTCGGATTAGCGCGCTGCGTACGTGTTCACATGTCTCCCGGGAGCGCGGGCATCTTGCCCGCGGAGACACGACGAGGGTGGAACGCCCTCGCTCTCAGGTGCGTGTATGACCCCGGGTGTGAACAGTTACCGCGCTGCGGCGATTTGACTTTTGCCCTGCTTTGTGCGACAATACGCCCCGTCGTAGGCCTGGGGCGCTTATTTCATCACGTTCAGGTAGCTTGCCGTGTACGCAATTCGCATGGTCGCCCCGCGTCCGTATATGTTCCCGGGGCGAGGTTCAACACGGCGTGGCTGCCAGGGCTTCTAGCTCGCCCCGAGCTGGAAGATTTTTATTGTCGTGACGGTCTCCTCCCAACGCCCAATCTATCCCTTTACCGCTATCGTCGGCCAGGAACGGCTGAAGCGGGCGCTCATCCTCAATGCGATCAACTCGCGCGTGGGGGGTGTGCTGATCCGTGGTGAGAAGGGTACGGCCAAGTCGACCGCTGTTCGCGCCCTGGCACGGCTGCTGCCGTCGATCACCGTGGTTGAAGGCTGCCCCTACTCCTGTGTGCCCGATCGGCCGGTGGGGCTCTGCCAGGTCTGCCAGGGCCGGACGGCTGATGGCGAGCCGCTGCCGGCGGTCGTGCGGCCCACCCGCCTGGTTGAGTTGCCCGTTTCGGCATCCGAGGATCGTGTGGTGGGCTCGCTTGATCTGGAGCACGCGATCACTGAGGGCCAGCGGCGCTTCGAGCCCGGCCTGCTCGCCCAGGTCAACCGTGGGCTGCTCTATGTCGATGAGGTCAATCTCCTCGACGACCACCTGGTCGATCTCCTGCTCGACGCCGCCGCGATGGGGGTCAATACGGTTGAACGGGAGGGGGTGAGTATTTCGCATCCCGCCCGCTTCATCCTCGTTGGTACGATGAACCCTGAGGAGGGTGAGCTGCGGCCCCAGTTGCTCGACCGCTTCGGCCTGGCCGTCGAGGTGGTCGGGCTGACCGATGTCGCCTCGCGCGTGGCGGTGATCGAGCGGCGCATGGCCTATGAGGCCGACCCGCAGGCGTTCATCGCGCAGTGGCAGGGCGCCGAGGAGGAACTGGCCGCGAAGGTGGTGGCTGCCCGTGAGTTGCTGCCCGCCGTGCGCATCGATCGCTCCGATATGGCCGCGGTGGCCAGCCTCTGCCTCGAACTGGGGGTCGATGGCCATCGCGCCGATCTGACCATCCTCGAAACGGCGCGGACGCACGCCGCCTGGAGCGGTCGTACCAGCCTTGGGGTGGAAGACATCCGCATCGCCGCCGAACTGGCCCTGCCTCACCGGATGCGACGTCAGCCCTTCACCGATATCAAGCTCGATGAGCAGCGCGTGGGCCAGATCCTCGAGCGGAGCGGCAAGCCCGCCGATGCTGGCGCCAGTGAGGATGTAAAAAAAAAGGATGAGGACGGCCAGAAGGTCGATCAGGGTGAGGGTGGCGACGATACCACCAGCAGCCAGGGCGCCCTCGCCCCCGTGGGCAGCGCCGGGAGCGCTGATACCAGCCAGGCCAGCGATACCCACACTGGCGGAAAGCAGTACGAGGCCGACCAGATGTTCCGCGCCCGCCGGCTTGAGGGGGCGAGCGATAGGCGGATGCGCCAGGCGGCAGGCAAACGCTCGCGTACCCGCACCACACGCAAGCAGGGCCGCTATGTGCGGAGCCGCCGTGTGCCGCGGGTGACTGACCTGGCCTTCGACGCGACCCTGCGCGAGGCAGCGATCTACCAGCGCAAGCGCCGCGATGAGTTGAGCCACACGATCGCCGGGCCGCATCGCCGTCGCCCCAGGTTGCTGATCCGCAAGGCCGATCTGCGCCAGAAGGTGCGCGTGCGCCGTACCCGCAATGCCGTTTGCTTCGTGGTCGATGCCAGCTGGAGTATGGCCGCCGAGGAGCGTATGCAGGCAACCAAAGCCGCGGTGCTCTCCCTGCTGCGCGATGCCTACCAGCGCCGCGACCGGGTCGGACTGGTGAGCTTCCAGCGCGACTATGCGCGGGTCCTGCTGCCACTGACCAATAGCGTCGAGCTGGCGCAGAAGCGACTGCAGACCATGCCTACCGGCGGCAAGACGCCGCTCGCCCGTGGCATGTTGACCGCCTTCGAGTTGCTTGCGAAGGCGCGGCGCCAGGACGAAGAGATCCTCCCGCTGATGGTGCTGCTCACCGACGGACAGGCCAATGTCGCAATTGGTAGTCTGCCGCCCCAGCAGGAGGCCTACCAGATTGCCGATCTGATCGCGGCCCACGAAATCCGCGCCATCGTGATCGATACTGAGCACCCGAACTTCGAGCGCGGCCTCTCACGCCGCCTCGCTGAGCACCTCAAAGGTGCCTACTACCGGCTTGAAGATCTGAGTGATGGGGGCCTGGTCCAGGCCATTCGTCACCAGATGCAGCAATAGGCGATATCGTGACACACCAGGAGGAATGGAGCAGATGACGGATCAGGTACGTAGGGAAGAGTCCGCCGAGAGCGAGCTGCTTGACACGCTGCTCGACGCAGCGGACGCTCCGGCCGCTCAGCGCGATGCTGCCACGCCGGAGCAAACGGTTGTGGCTGCCGCGCAGCCTACCCCTGAGCAAGCGCCGGTGATGGCCGCACCCGAGGCCCCCGCGGCCACACCGGATGCGCCCGAGACGCCGGCGGTGGTTGCCGCGGCGGAACCAGTGACGACCTCGGAGGAACCGGCCGTGGTCGTCGCCGAGGCGCCGGTAGCTGTGCCGCAGATGCCGGCGGTGCTTGCCGCGGCGGAACCAGTGGCGGCAGCGGAGGCGCCGGCTGCGCTCGTCGGCGAGGCGCCGGTGGCAGCGGAGGCGCCGGCTGCGCTCGTCGCCGAGACGCCGGTGGCAGCTGCCGCTGAGGCGCCGGCCGAGGGTACAGGCGCGAGTTTTACCCCGGTAGCCGAGGAGGGGGTGCGCCCGCGCAAGCTCAAGGATCTCCAGCCCGGGATGGAGCTTGAGGGCCGGGTAACCTCGATCGCGCTCTACGGGATCTTCGTCGACATCGGCGTGGGCCGCGATGGCCTGGTGCACATCTCAGAGATGAGCGATACGCGCATCGAAACGCCCTCGGACCTGGTGCAGATTGGCGATACGGTGAAGGTGCGGATCAAGAGCATCGATCCCGAGGCCCGCCGGATCAGCCTGACCATGCGCTCGACGGGCGGCGAGAAGAGCGATGGCTCCCGTGGTGGTGGTGGGCGCAGCCGCGCGAAGCGCGTCGAGGTGGACAAGGAACGTCTCGCCTCAATGAAGGTTGGTGACGTCGTTGAGGGCGTGATTACTGGCTATGCGCCGTTCGGCGCCTTCGCCGATATCGGGGTGGGCAAAGATGGCCTGATCCACGTCAGCGAACTGGCCGAGGGCCGCGTTGAGAAGCCCGAGGATGCGGTCAAGGTCGGTGATCGGCTGCAGTTCAAGGTGCTCGAGGTGGATCCCGAGGGTACCCGCATCAGCCTGAGCCTGCGCCGGGCCCAGCGTACCCAGAAGATGCAGGGGCTTGAGGTTGGCCAGGTCCTCGAGGGTACCGTGAGCGGCATCGCACCGTTCGGCGCCTTCGTCGATATCGGGGTGGGCCGCGATGGCCTGGTGCACATCTCGGCCCTGTCCAGCAACCGGGTCAACCGGGTGGAGGACGTGGTCAAGGTGGGCGATAAGGTCACTGTCAAGGTGCTTGAGGTCGACTCGCAGAGCAAGCGGATCAGCCTGACGATGCGCCTGGACGAGCCAGAGCCCTCAGCTGCGCGCGAGCGTGAGGAGGAGAGCTATCCCTCCTCCAGCGCAACTCCGGCGCCACGGCCAACGGCAACGGCCGCGCGCTTCGCCTCTGCCGCAGAAGCGCGCGCCGGACGTGACCGTGACCGTGAGCGGCGTGAGCGCCGCGAACGTGTGCGTGGCAACGCTCCTGCACAGCCGGAGACCTACAGCACCGAGGAGGTCGACGAAGAGTTTGTTGGTGACGCGACGCTGGAGGATCTGCTGACCAAGTTCGGTGGCCCTGGCAGTGCACGGCGTGACCGCAAGGGTAGCCGGCGCGACGAGGATTTCGATGACGATGGCGTCGAAGATCGGCACGAGCGGCGGCAGCGCGACGCGATCAAGCGCACGCTGCAGCAGGTCGGTCGCGACGAGTAGCAAGTCGCTGCCTGGCGCGCGTAGCGATAGCCCTGCAGGGCCGTCGCTACGCGCGTACGTGTTCACATGTCTCCCGGGAACGCGGGCATCTTGCCCGCGG
>JACAEO010000405.1 GCA_013388805.1 Chloroflexota bacterium | reverse complement strand
GGGGGGTGGGGTATGCGGGGCCTGGAGGCGCAACTCCCAAAAACCCTACCCCTGAGAGCTGTAGCCGCCCAGGGCTTGCGCAACGTACGTGTTCACACTCGGGGTACCACACGCGCCTGGGAGCGAGGGCGTCCCGCCCTCGTCGCGTCCACGAGGGCAAGATGCCCTTGCTCCCAGGAGACATGTGAACACGTCCTGCGCAACAGCCGGCTCCGGCAGGGGTTGTGGGGCGGCTACGCCGCCAGATCCACCCAAAACACTGGGGGTTGGGGCCTGCACCGTATCCCTGGTATAATCGAATCGGAGGCGATGTCGATCTCTGGTGCGCGTCACGCGGCGCGCTGCGTGGTACAGGCATGATCGGTGTCAGTGTTGCAACCGCCGCCCTGCGCGAGCGACCACGGATGGAGGAGTTGGCCGAGATCGCCCGGCAACGTGCCCGTGAGCTCGGCCGCCCCGTGCTGGTCAGCGTCACCACCCGGGTGCGCCCGCGTGACCCGCTGGCGCTCTTCGCCCGTGGCCTCGGGGTGACCCATAACCGGCTCTTCTGGAGCGTGCCCGCCGCCGGGCTCGCGGTGGCCGGCCTCGGGGCGGCCTGGAGCTTCGCTGCCCACGGCCCCGAGCGCTTCACTGCCGCCGCCAGCGCCTGGCGCGAGCTGATCGCCGATGCTTGCGTCGCTGCCGATCCGGCCCTACCGTTCAGCGGCCCTATGGCCGCCGCCGGCTTCAGTTTCGACCCCGCGCGCCCCGGCGCCGGCCTCTGGCATGGCTACCCCGATGGCCTGCTGCTGCTCCCACGCCTGGTCCTCGCCCGCCACGGCGACCTGGCCAGCCTGACGGTCAATGGCCTCGTCGGGCCGGAGACCTCGTCGATCGATCTGCACCTCGCCGCCGCGCGCCGCCTGCGCGACCTGATCGGCCGCAGCTGGCGCCCGCCCCGCGTCCCCGGCGGTGTCGAGCTTGCCGATGCGCTGCCCCCCGGCCAGTGGCGGGCCATGGTAGCCGATGCAGTGGCCGACTTGCGGGCCGGTCGCCTCGAGAAGGTTGTGCTCGCCCGCGAGGTGCGCGCCCGTTCCGCGCGGCCCTTCAACCCGGCTGCCACGCTCGACGTGCTGCGCCGCGACTATCCCGACACCTTCGTCTTCGCCGTGGCCCGCGGCGGCAGTACCTTCCTCGGCGCCTCGCCCGAGCGCCTGGTTGGCCTGCGCGACGGCCACGTGGCCGCCAGCGCGCTGGCGGGCTCGATCGCACGCGGCGCCACCGCCGAGCAGGATGCCGCGCTCGGCCAGGCGCTGCTCGCCAGCGCCAAGGATCGCTACGAGCAGGCTGTGGTCGTGCAGCGCATCCGCGAGAATCTGGCCGAGCTCTGCGACGATGTCGTCGCGCCCGCCGAGCCCGAGCTGATGCGCCTGCGCAATGTCCAGCACCTCTTCACGCCGCTCACCGGGCGCATCCGCGGCGAGCACACGATCTTCGACCTCGTCGCGCGGCTGCATCCCACCCCGGCGCTCGGTGGGCAGCCCCGCGAGGCCGCGCTGGCCTGGATCCGCGCCCGCGAGGGCTTCGACCGCGGCTGGTACGGCGCCCCGGTCGGCTGGGTCGATGCGCGCGGTCAGGGCGAGTTCGCCGTCGCAATTCGCTCGGCGCTCGTCGGTAGCCACGAGGCGGCGCTCTTCGCCGGATGCGGAATCGTCGCCGCCTCCGACCCCGAGCGCGAGGAGCAGGAGACCGAGATGAAGCTGCGCGCGATGCTCGGCGCGCTCGGGGTGGGCTGATACCGATTCTGCTTGATGGCATGCCAATTCCACCTGGTATGAGATGCATGACCACACGCGCGCGCTGACCCACTGGGTCGCCGCTCTGATCGACGAACTGGTGCGCGGCGGCGCGACCCGCTTTGTGATCTGCCCCGGCTCGCGCAGCACACCGCTGGCCCTCGCCGTGGCCCGCCACCCCGCTGCCCGCATCTGGATGCACCTCGACGAGCGCTCCGCCGGCTTCTTCGCCCTGGGCATGGCCCGCCAGCGGGCCGAGCCGGTTGCGCTGATCTGCACCTCGGGCACCGCCGCCGCCAACTTCCTCCCCGCCGTCGCCGAGGCCGACCTGGCTCGTGTGCCGCTCATCCTGCTCACCGCTGACCGGCCCCACGAACTGCGCGACAACGGCGCGCCGCAGACCATCGACCAGGTGCGGCTCTTCGGCCCGCGGACGCGCTGGTTCAGCGACCTGCCTGTTCCCGATGGCGAGCCCGCAAGTCTGCGCTACCTCCGGGCGGTGGCCGCCCGCAGCCTGGCCGCCGCCCGTGGCGCGCCGGCCGGCCCGGTCCACCTCAACCTGCCGTTCCGCGAGCCGCTAGTGCCCGACCGGGCGCTGCTTGAGGATCTGTTCAAGAGCCGTGCCACGGGCACCGTTCCGGCCCCGGGCGGCGCTACCGCGGCCCGCGGCGCCGGGGGCGACCCCGCCGCGACGGTTGTGGCTGGCCCGCGGCTGCTGGCCGAGCCTGTCCTGGCCGCGCTCGCCGATCGGCTGGGCCAGGCTGCCCACGGCCTCATCCTCTGCGGCCCCGGCTGCCCGCCCGATCTCGCGCCGGCCGTTACCCGCCTGGCAGCCTCTCTCGACTGGCCCCTGCTCGCCGATCCCCTCTCCGGGCTGCGCTGCGGCCCCCACGACCAGCGGCTGGTCCTCGCGGCCTACGATGCCTTCCTGCGCGACGAGGCCTTCGCCACGCGGTATGCCCCGCAGGTGGCGCTCCGCTTCGGCGCGCTGCCCACCGCCAAGCCCGTCCTCCAGTTCCTCCAGCGCCATCCCACCACCCACCAGATCGTCGTTGACGAGGGCGCCGGCTGGCGCGAGCCGACCAGCCTGGCGGCCACGCACCTCCACTGCGACCCGCTCTGGCTCTGTGCGACGCTTGGCGAGCGCCTCCCCGCCGCTGGCACGCCCGGCGCCGGGGCCTGGGCGCGCGCCTGGCTGGCCGCCGAACAGGCTACCCGCGAGGTGATCGCGGCGCAGTTGACCGGGCGCGAGCCGATCAGCGAGCCGGGGGTCTTCGTCCAGCTGGCCGAGCTCCTGCCAGCCGGGGCCACCCTCTTCGTCGGCAACTCCATGCCGGTGCGCGACTGTGACACGTTCTTTCCTGCCGCTGCGCGCCCATTGACGATCATCGGCAACCGCGGCGCCAACGGCATCGACGGCCTGGTCTCCAGCGCGCTGGGCGCGGTGGCAGGCGGCGCCGGGCCACTGGTGATGGTGCTCGGCGATCTCTCGCTCTACCACGACGCCAACGGCCTGCTCGCCGCGAAGCTCCATGGCTTGAGCGCGACGATCGTGCTGATCAACAACGACGGCGGCGGGATCTTCTCGTTTCTGCCCCAGGCCAGCGAGCGTGACCAGTTCGAGCAGCTCTTCGGCACCCCCCACGGGCTCGACTTCCAGCCGCTGGCCGAGCTGTACGGGGCACGCTACACGCGGGCCCATAACTGGGCGGACTTCCGCGCCGCGCTCGCCGCGGGCCTGGCCGGCGGGCTGCACCTGGTCGAAGTGCGCACCGACCGGGCGCAGAACGTCGCCGACCATCGCGCCATCTGGCCCCTGGTGAGCGCGGCCCTGCGCGCCGCCGGGGTGACGTAGTGCTCCGCCCGCGCATCGCGGCACGGCCAGATTCCTCACTGCGCTTCGCTCCGTTCCTCAGAACCATAGGATTCATGTCATTCCGAACGGAGCCGCAGGCAGAGTGATACCATTTCCGATTGCGGATTTTGGATTGCAGATTGCCGTACATGGCGTCACGATGAGCGATAACGGCAACGACAATGCGGAACTGCCAACTGGATTTGGTATAACACCCTCACTGACCAACGAAACCCATGGGATCGATACCTGCGGTCGGTACGGGCAACCCTCGTGATGCGTGGTCGCTGCCACTCGATACGGTCCGGCCTGACCCGACCGGGATGCTGGGGAACGATCTCACTCACGCGGTCCAGGCCGCTTGGAATCCCCCGTTCTCACCAGCACCCAGGATCGATACCAGTACTATACGAGGAATCTGGCAGCGCGGGGGCTTCAGCGCGGTGCGCTGCCAGATTCCTCGCTGCGCTCGGAATGACATGGTTCATGTCATTCCGAACGGAGCCGCAGGCGGAGTGAGGAATCTGGCGGCGCCCATGCGCCGCGAGACCCCGCGCTGCGTGTACCCTGCCCCTCGACAAGCTCGGGAGCCGCGGAGCCGAAGGGCTCGGGGTGACATGGGTTGCTCCCGGCGCCACTGGCCCGCCGCCGGGCCATCAGGTACGCGGCATGACACAACGCTATGGTTCTTCTGACCGACACCGTACAACTGTTGTCGTACTGGCCGATACGCCGCCGCCGTTTTCGGCGCGGCGTTGTGCGCCACGCGCATGACCATCTGACACCAATATCTTTCACATACGGCGCGTATGTGAAAGGTATTGCCCCTAAACCCCATGACAACCTGTTATCCCCTGCATTATAGCCAGCGCGGTCACGGCGTTCCGCTGCTGCTGCTGCACGGCTTCACCGGCAGCATTGCCGAGTGGGCCGGACTCATCCCGGCGCTCGCGCCGCTGCGCACGGTGGTCGCGGTGGACCTGATCGGTCACGGGCGCTCGCCCGCCCCCGCCGACCCGGCGCGCTACACCATGGAGCGCACCATCGCCGACCTGCTGGCGCTGCTTGATGCCCTGGGGCATGAGCGCGTCGAGGCGCTCGGCTACTCGCTGGGCGGGCGGGTAGCGCTGCAACTGGCGGCGGCGGCCCCGACGCGGGTGCGCGGCCTCATCCTGGAGAGTGCCTCGCCGGGCATCGCGGACGCCGCCGAGCGGGCCGCGCGCGTCGCTGCCGACGAGGCGCTCGCCGCGCGCATCGAACAGCAGGGGCTGGCGTGGTTCGTGGACCACTGGGCCGGCATCCCGCTCTTCGCCAGCCAGGCGGCCTTGCCCGCCGAGGAGCGGGCCGCGCTGCGCGCCCGCCGGCTGCGCGGCACCGCGACCGGCTACGCCAACAGCCTGCGCGGCATGGGCGCAGGGCGCCAGACCAGCCTCTGGACGCAGTTGCCGCAGCTGGCCGCGCCCACTCTGATCATCAGTGGCGAACACGATGCCAGGTACGTCGCCATTGGCGCGCAGATGGCCGCCGCCATGCCGATGGCCCGCCAGGTTGTCGTACCGGGCGCCGGCCACACCGTGCACCTCGAACAGCCCCGGGCCTTCCGCGATCTTGTGGTACGATACCTTGAGCACGGAGCAAGCTGGCTGGACAATGAGGGATGACATGCCGATCGAGTGGACCAACGCTGGCAGCTACAGCGACATCATCTACGAGCACGATGCCGCAGGCGAGGGCATCGCGAAGATCACCATCAACCGCCCGGAGAAGCGCAACGCCTTCCGTCCCGAGACGGTGCAGGAGTTGCTCGACGCCTTCGCGGACGCCCGCGATGACGAGCGCATCGGCGTCATCCTCTTCACCGGGGCCGGCACGCAGGCCTTCTGCTCCGGCGGCGACCAGACGGTGCGCGGCGATGGCGGCTATGTCGGCAAGGACACGATCCCGCGGCTCAACGTGCTCGACCTGCAGCGGCTCATCCGTATCATCCCCAAGCCGGTGATCGCGCTGGTGGCCGGCTACGCGATCGGCGGCGGCCACGTGTTGCACGTCGTCTGCGATCTGACCATCGCCGCCGACAATGCGATCTTCGGGCAGACCGGGCCGCGGGTGGGCAGCTTCGACGGTGGCTATGGCTCCAACCTGCTGGCGCGCATGGTCGGCGACAAGAAGGCCCGCGAGATCTGGTACCTCTGCCGGCAGTACAACGCCCAGGAGGCGCTGGCAATGGGCCTGGTCAACACGGTTGTCCCGCTGGAGCGGCTGGAGGACGAGGGCGTGCAGTGGGCCCGCGAGATCCTCGAGAAGAGCCCGATGGCCATCCGCTTCCTCAAGGCGGCGATCAATGCCGCTGCCGACGGCCACGCCGGCCTGCAGCAACTGGCTGGCGACGCGACCCTGCTCTACTACCTGAGCGAGGAGGCCAAAGAGGGCAAGACGGCCTATCTTGAGAAGCGCAAGCCTAACTTCCGCCGGTTCCGGCGTTATCCGTAGGGGAGCAGCAGGCGGGTGCGCGGCGCATAGCGCCCGATCTCGCCGACTGAAGACTGTATGGCGCGCTCTGCTTCGGGCGAGGCGCTGGCGCGTGAGCGCGGCGCTGGCTCGGCCCTGACGATACCCCGGGTCGGCGATCTGCGGCCCTACCTCTGGCTGGCGCTGCTGACGGTGCTTGCGCTGACGCTGGCCTACGCGGCGCGCCCGCTGGTGCGCATCGATCTGGGCGGCGACCGCGATGCCATCTTCCTGCGCGGCTTCAACGGGCGCGAGATCGATGCGATCGGCACGAGCGAGGCCTTTGCCTGGCCGCCCGGCGCAGCAAGCGTAACGGTGCCCGGCCGCCGCGACGGCATCTGGATCGCGACGCTGCGCGCCGCTCCCGGCCAGCCCCCTGGCATCCTGCGCGAGGCCGCGGTCGCCGTCAATGGCGAGCGGGTCGATATGCCGCGCCGCGGCAGCGACTTCGTGCTCGCCAAGCTTCCCCCTGAACTCGGGAGTGCCGAGCAACTCAGCTTCAGCCTGGTCTCACCGCTGGTGGGCGGCCCTGAGCCGCCGCCTGGCATCGTCAGCGAGGTGGTGCTGGCCCCCGCCCGTACCTATCGCTGGTCGACCGGCGACGCGAGCATCGTGCTACCCAACCTGGGGCGTGGCGCCTGGACGGTGGACATGGCCACGGTCACCGCGCACCCCGACGGGCAACCCCTGAACGCCGAGTTGTTCGCCAATGGCGTTCGCCTGGCCGCGCTGCCCGAGAGTGCTGCGCCGCGGCGCGTGCAGCTCTTCGTGCCGGCCAGCCTGGTGCGCGATGGCTCGCTGGAGTTGACGATCCGTGCCAGTACCTTCAACGACCCGCGCCCGCTCGGTGTGCTGTTCTCACAGGTGACGGTAGCCCCGGCGGGCGAGAGCGGCCTCGCTACGGCCCTGCCCCCACTGGGCGGCCTCGGCCTCGCCCTGGTGACCGTGCTCGGCGCCTTTGCCGCGCTCCACCTGGTCGTCGGCGCAGGCCAGGCCGCGACCGGGCGCCGCGTGCCGCCGTATGGCTGGGCAGCGATCGGCGTGGGGCTGGCGGCGCTGGCCGGCGCCTGGGCGCTGATGGCCCACCGCTTCCCGAGCAGCTTTATGTTGCCGCGCCTGGCCTGGCTGGCCCTCTGGAGCGTGCTGCTCGCGCTGGCCCTGCGCCCGCTCACTGCCTGGCTCTTCCGCGCGGCGGGCTTTCCCCTCGACGGCGCTGACGCGGACACGGCCAGCGGGGGGCGCCGCTTTCTCAGCCTGCTGCTCCTGTTCACTATCGTCAGCTACTGGCTCAAGGCCGCCGGCGCGCTGCACCCCTTCTTCGTCGCCATCGATGTCAACTGGCACATGACGCGCGCCCAGTGGATCCTCGACGGCCAGTTGCCGCTGCTCTACGGCACCAGCAGCCCGCTCAACGAGACCACCATGCCCACCGCTGAGTGGGGGGAGAACCGCCCGGTCATCCCCTACTCGCCCTGGTTCCATATGTTCGCCACCGTCTTCGCCTTCACCCCGATGACGATGGACATGGCGGCGAATATGTTCAGCATCCTGATCGACAGCACCCGGGTCATCCTGATCGCCCTGCTCGCGCTCAAGGCCGGCCTCAGCCGCCGCGGCGCGCTGATCGCCAGCGCGACCTACGCCGTGCTGCCGGTGGCCTTCCTGCTGCACTCCTGGGGCAACGTCCCCACCACCCTCGGCCTCTGGCTCACCCTGGTCTGCAATACGATCATCTTCGTCTGGTGGGAGCGGCTGCACGAGCGCCGGGTGATGGTGACGCTGTCGCTGCTGCTGCTCTGCACCTTCCTCGAGTACACCGTCACCGGTGTCTTTATGGGCGTCTTCCTGGTCGGCCTGACCGTGCTGGTCTGGCTGAATGGCCTGCGCGGCGGCGAATGGGCCGCGCAGCGCCGCCAACTTAGACCGCTCTGGATCGCCACGGGTGTGGCGATCGTCCTGGCCCTGCTGATCTACTATGGGCAGTACATCCCGCTGATCCTCGCGCAGACCGTGCCCTATATGCAAACGGTCTTCACCCGGGGTCCCGAGAGTGTAGGTGTGGTGCGCCCGCCATTCGGGCAGTACATGTGGGCCTTCGTGCCGCACCTCGACTATCGCATCTGGCCCGGCGATTACCTCTACTATGGGATCGCCATCCCGATGCTGTTCACCATCCCCGGCTTCTTCGCCCTGCGCCGGCAGCCGCTGCCCTTTGTGGTCTTTGCCACCTGGCTCAGCGTCGCAGTCCTGTTCATGCTGGCCGGCTACCGCATCTCAATGGTCGATAAGCAGATCTTCTACATGCTGCCGGTGATGTGTGTCTGCTGGGCGATCTACGCCGAGCGGATCTGGGCGCGCTGGCGCTGGGGGCGCTGGGCGGTGATCGCCGTACTGCTCTACACGCTCTACGCCGCGCTCGATCAGTGGGTGCTGCGGATTGCCACCTCGCCGGTGGTGGGGTAATGCTACGCGACCAGACAATCCAATCCCGGATCGCCGTGCAACCCACATGGCTCAGCCCCGGGCGGGCGCTGGCGGCGCTGCTGCTCGTATTCAGCGCGATCATCGTGGGCGCCGCGGCCTACAAATACGCCAACTGGGGTCACGGCTTCGACATGGTGGACTTCCACATGCCGATCTGGGGCACGCTCCACGGGCGTTTTCTGCTGGTCTCGCGCTACAATTTTACCGACACGTTTATGGGGCTGGATGTAGCGCTGGGCTTTCTGCCGGCCATCCCCTTCTACGCCCTGGTCCCCTCGGCCTACACCCTGGTCGTGGTGCAGACGCTGCTGCTGGCCTCGGCGGCCATCCCGGTCTACCTGATCGCCCGTGACCGGCTGGGCAGCCCCTGGGCCGGGGTGGCCTTCGCCGCGCTCTACCTGCTCTACCCGACGACGCAGTTTATGGCCATGGCCGCGCCCTTCCAGCCGCGCATCCCCGGGCTGGTGGCGTTGTTCTGGGCCTTCTGGTTCCTGGAGCGGCGGCGGCTCGCCCCCTACCTGCTCTTGCTGGGGCTGGCCATGCTCACGCGCACCGACGCGGCGCTGGTCGTGGTGGCCTTCGGGCTCTATGCGGCGTTGCGGCGCCTGCCCTCGGCCTACAGCCTGGTGCCGCTGCTGGTCGGCCTGGTTTACTTCTACGTGGCGATCACTTATGTCACGCCGCGCTTCTACAGCGCGAGTTTTCAGCCGGTGCGGGTCGAGGTGCCGTTCGACCTCAGCCGCGACTACAACGATATGTGGCCGTGCGGGGTGAGCCCGCAGGCCTGCTATTACCTGCACCTGGGCAGCGGCATTCCGAGCATCGTCACGAACATCCTGACCCACCCGGTCGAGGTCTTCTTCTTTGTCGTGCAGCCAGCGAAGCTGGCGTATCTCGTCCTGATGTTTGCCGGCCTGCTCTTCCTGCCGCTGTTCGCGCCGCGGGAACTGCTGCTGGCGGCGCCGATCTTCGCGATCAACCTGCTCGCCAACCGCGTCTACCAGTATGTGATCACCGAGCAGTACCAGATCCTGGTCATCCCGGGCATGGTGATTGCGGCGATCTATGGCGCAGCCTGGCTCTGGGCGCGCGTGGCGCGCGGCGCGCGGCGCGGCGCGCGGGCCGGCGCACTCGCCCTGGGTGCCATGGTTGCGCTGGTGGCGCTGATCAACCTGCCGCTGAAGAACCCGGTGGTCTCGGCGCTGCGCAACCCGGAGCGGCCGGCGCGAGTGGCGCTGATGGAGCGCATGAAGGCGCAGATCCCGCCCGATGCGGTGGTGGCGGCCACGTCGTTCCTGGCCCCGCATCTGCTGCCGCGCGAAGCGATCTACTACATCCCCGGCGGCAAGATGCACCACCAGGTAGACGAGGCCGAGTACGCCTTCATCGACACGCGGGCCAGCGGCCTGCGCGCCGAGGCCGCGCGGGGCAACGATATCGTCGCCCGGCTGCGCGCCGACCCGGCGTGGCTGATCGTCGATGAGGAGGACGGGCTGATCCTGTTGCGTCAGGTTGGGCCACGGCCCTGAGGCCAATACCGTACGCCCCCTCCCCTCTCAGGTGGAGGGTTTTCGGGAGTTGTGCCCCCAGGCCCCGCATACCCCACCCCCCTACCCCCTCCCCTGCCAGGGG
>JACAEO010000370.1 GCA_013388805.1 Chloroflexota bacterium | reverse complement strand
GGCCTGGGGGCGCAACTCCCGAAAACCCTACCCCTGAGAGCCGCACTACCCGGGGTGTGAGGGCAGTAGCCGGGTCAATACCTGCACCAGCCGTGCCTGGGCGGCCGGCACCGGGTCGCTGAGCTCGACCGAACGCAGCGTGCCGCCCACACGGGCCACGATCTCGTAGCTGTAGCCGTCGCGCGTGGCGCCGCCGCTGCGCGCAGGCACACGGGTGAGCCCGCTGCGCAGGATCAGCCCCACCAGCGCCCGGCGGACGCCCGGCCTCAGGTGGCGTCGCGGGCCCTCAGTGCCCGCCAGCGGCACCACCCAGCCATTCCGGTAGACGACGATCCCACGCGAACTGAAGCGCAGGCCGCCGCTCTTGCGGAAGGCTACCAGTGCGCTCCCTGGCAGCGTCAGGTCGCCAGGAGGCGCCGCATCTGCGGGCCGGGCGCCGCCAGGCGTCGTATCGTATGCCCCCGCCGCCAGCCCGCCCAGCGGAATGCCCGCCGCGGGGATCGCAGGCTGCTCGCGCTCCTCTTCCGGGTCGCTCATTGCACCACCATGCTCCTGATCACCCGCTCAAAGTGCCGGCTGGCCCGCTGGTAGGCGGGCTCCGGCGCCGCCAGGGTGACGTAATACGACTGGTCGGCGGTCACGATGATGTATTCGCGCGCCTGCATCACCACTGGCAATGAGGCGCGTCGTGGCTCGTCGATTGGCTGCACCACGTAGGCGTACTCCGAGACGATGGCCCGCGCGCCGCCTACCTCGCTCTCGGCCTCGCTCAGAAAGTGATAGCCGGTGAGTTGCTGGCGCTGCTCCACGCGCCGGTCGAGCAAGGTCTGCAGGGTTGGCGGACTCGCCGGATCCAGCGGGCGTCCCTCAACGCTCATCGTGGTCTTGGCAGCCGAGGGTGTGGCCGGGTCGACCACCGCCAGCAGCACGTCCGGGGGCGCAGCAACACTGATCCAAGTGGCGGGGTAGGCGAAGCGCAGCGGCGACTGGTCATCCTGAAAGTCGCGGGTTCGCGTGGTGGTGGTGAGCATCACCAGCCCGCCCGCCAGCAGCAGGAGCAGCGTCACCAGGGCAACGCCCACATCCTTAGGCCACATCCGCAACCGGTAGACCGGCTCGCTCCGCGTTACCTCGCTCATCGTTGTCTCCCCATCAGCCCCTACCGCCCGGCGCGCCGCAGGGTCACCTCGGTGCTACGGCGCATCAGCGCCGCCAGGACCAGGAAGGCCCCCAGGGCCACGGCCAGCCCCATCAGCAGCGAGCGCCACGGATCGACCTGCAGGCCAACGGCGCTGACCTCGCCGATCAGCCAGCTGAACACGCCATTGAGCAGCGTCGCCAGCGCAAAGCCGGCGGGCACCCACCAGACCGGCTTGTGCGCGAATTTGGCCTCGGCCATAAACCAGCCCTGCAGGCCGCCGAACGAGGCCGCGGCCAGCGCCGTCGTCACCGTGGCGACCACCCCGGGGCCCAGGGCAACACCGTCGTTGGCCAGCACGTAGTTGAGGTTGGTGACCATTGCGACGCCCAGGCCGGCCACCGTGCCATAGACGATGCCGTCCATGCGCTCGTCAAACTCGGCGGTGTTGTAGACCAGCAGGCGCACGGCCAGATAGACAATGGCCTGGTAGGTGACGCCAACGATCAGGATTGAGGAGAGCAGCGAGGTGAGATCGCTGTAGGGCGCCCACTCGCTCAGGCGGAACCATTCGCCGATGATGCGCCGGGCGAAAACATCGGTGAGCAGGGCCGCGAGCAGGAAGACGGCGGCCACCCGGTGTTTCGGCTCGGGCTCCAGCCGGTCCTGCTGGTAGAAGAAGACTAGCCACAGGGCCGAGGGCAGGATCGCCAGCAGGACCCCTGCGATGATCAACCCCGGGCCGCTGATGGGGCCGATCAGGTTGGCCGCAAAGGCGACCAGCGCGGCCAGGGCCGCGATGCCGACAAACTGGAAGGCCGTGGCGCGCCAGAAGCCGGTGTGCGGCCGGTTGACCACGGCAAAGTGCTGCGCACAGTAGGCCCGCCCACCAAGGGTCTGGTAGGGCGGCAACAGCCGCTGATGGCAGATGCAGCACTCGATCGTGCCAGGATCATGCTCGGGCATAGGTCAGTTCCAGCTTTGCGTCGTGATGGAGGTCACCCCCACACCTCCACACCTCCACACCTCCACACCCCCACACCTCCACACCTCCCTACCTCCCGCGGCGCAACTCGGCATCCACCCGGTACGGGTTGGTTGCATCGGCGGGGATGGCCAGCTCCTGGTCGGCGATGATCGGGCGATAGCCGCTGCCCAGCACGATCACGCTGTAGCGCTGGCCGCGGGGCACGGCCTGCTGCGTGCGGAAGATGCCCTGCCGGTCGGTGGTGCCGAAGGTCAGCACTTCGTTGGCCGACAGGGTGTCATCGGCGGCAGCCTGGCTGGCGCTGATCTCCGGCCGGATGACGAAGAACTGCACGCCCTCGATCCCGCGGCGGGTACTGGCGTCGGTGATCTGTCCCTGGACGTAGACCAGGTCAGCGTTGCTGGTTGGCGGTGCGGCCGGGCCCTCGCCGGTGGTGCAGGCCACCAGGGCCACGTCGTCGACGAACATGCTCGAGACGTTACCCCGCGGATTCTCGGCAGCGAAGACCAGCCGCACCTCGCGGCCGGCAAGGCGTGAGACATCGAAGCTGCGCTCGCGCCAGGTGTCGTCGCCGCTGCTCGAGGGGATCTCCTCGACGACCTGCAGCGGGTCGCCGTCTGGCGTTGCGAAGAGTGCACTGAAGCTGGCGTCGGGCGCAAAGAGCCCGAACAGCCCGGTGGTTTCGGCGTGCACCAGGCGAGCGTAGCGCAGCTCGACCCGGGTGGCATTGGCGGGAATACGAACGTCCTGGTAGATGTACTGCAGCGCCTCCTGGTCCTGCCCGCCAAGCCAGGCGCTGTAGCGGCCACTGCGCGGGAGCTGGGTATCGATGATCGGCGTATCGCCGCGTACGACCTCCACCCAGGCATCGCGCTGCTCGAAGCCGCCGGCGACGATGATATCGCTACAGCCGGCAGGCAGCGCCGGGGCGGGGCGCTCGGGGGCGGGCCCACCGGAGGGCACGTCAGTGCCATCAGCGATCACCGGGCCGCCCGGCACCGCCTGGTCGGTGATACCAACCTGGGCGAAGGCCTGGCGCACGGCCGCCACCTCGGCACCCTCGCCATACAGGTCGGCGGCGGCGCGCACACTAGCGTTGGCCGCCTCGACGAAGTCGGCGCTGGGTGTCAGATACTGGCTCAGCGCGCGATAGGCGATCTGCTCGGTCTTATCGCGCCCGATGGCCTGGGCCAGCAGGTAGTGGGCGTGGTTGGGGATGCCGCTGTTGATATGCACGCCGCCATTGTCGGTCCGGCGCGAGTTGGGCAGATTGGCGTACTCAGCCATCGTCGCCGGCTGGCCAATGCCACGCAGCGGGTCGCGCGGGTCGTAGGCGCCCTCGGCGTTCGGATCCTCGAGACTGCGCAGGTAGGGGCGCGGATAGGGCGGCGACTTGATCACATCTTCGCCGATCAGCCAGTCGTCGCGGTCGATCATCGCGCCGAAGACGTCGGCGTAGGACTCGTTCAGCGCCCCCGACTGGCCCTCGTAGATCAGGTTGGCCGTCGTCTCGATGACGCCGTGGGTGAACTCGTGGCCCACGACGTCGAGGCCGTAGGGCAGCGGCTTGAAGATGCGCCCGCCGTCGCCATAGATCATCTGGCTGTACTCGCCCACCCAGGCCGCGTTCTCGGCGTCCTGCGGATCACTGCCAAAGTTGACGGTGGAGACGAGCGCCATGCCCCGGCCGTCGATCGAGTTGCGCTGGAAGCGCCCGAAGTAATAGTCGTAGACCTGGCCGGCACCGTCGTGGGCGGCCTGGGCCACCGGGTCGCGCGCGCGCTCGCCCTCATCGATGATCAGGCGTCCGGGGATGCGCGTCGTGTTCTGCGCGGTGAAGGTACGGCGCCGTTTGACCGGCATCACACCGTCGAAGGCATGGACGACCACGGGCCGGCCAGCGTTGATGAAGTAGCTCCACTGGCCCAGTGGCGCGCCGGTGAGGATCGTCACCTGCCAGACCAGGGTAGCGCTACCCCGCTCGTCCACGTAGACGACCAGGCGGGTCTCCTCGGGGGCCGGCTGGATCGTAATTTTGGCCAGCTCGAAGGGCAGGAGCTGGTTCTGCTTGAGATCGTCCAGCGCCGTGGCCATAGCCTGCTCGGCGCTGATCGCGGGGCTGGTCGCAACCTCGATCTGCGGGTGAAACAGCCCATTGACTGCCACGATCTGCCCCGCCGCATCCAGGTGCACGACCAGCTGGCGCCCGAAGACGGGCAGCCCCTGGTAGACCTGCTCGAGCCGCACGTGGCTGAAGCCGAGCTGCAGATCGGGCTCAAGGCGCAGCAATTGCAGCTCCTCGGCGGCGCTGCGCAGGCCAAAGAGCGCCCGGTTCTGGTCGAGGAAGCCCCGGGCGATCGCCTCGGGCTTGCCGAGCTCGGCGGCGGTGGGCCGGTAGGGCAGGCGGTCATCCGCCTGGCGTGGCAGCACGAAGCGGGCCACACCGGTCAACGGGTCAAAGCTCGCCTCGAGTGGCGCCGTGCTACGCGCCTGCAGCCTGGCCAGCGCCTGCTGCGCTGTCACCTCGGCGTTGAGCGGGCCACTGGCTGGAGGTTGGGCATGAGGGCGTGGTGCAATGCGCGCGGCGTGCGGCTGCTGCGGCCAGATCAACGGCATGACAGCCAGCAGATAGACCAGGGCCAGCAGCACCAGCGGCACGTGCTGGCGGGGCAGAGTCGACAGACGTTTCATCTCGTGCTCGAGCAGGCGCAAACGTATCGGCCACGATGCGGGGCAAGGGTAGCCCAACTATACCACGCGCGCCGGGAGAACCGGTAGGCACTGCAGCGGGGGCGAAACCCTGGCGCGGGTTGGGGCACAACATCGTTCGCCCCAACCTGCCCACTCGCCTCCTATCAAGCTACTGCTGGCAACCCTGGGTACGCGGGCCACCGGCCCGCAGCGGGCGTGACACCCGCGCACCCGGCGTAGAAAAAACAACGGTTGCCAGCAGTATCCTGTCACGTGAGACGACAGGAAGCTGCTGCTGGTCACCAGGGGCACCGGAGGATACAAACCCCTATCAGCGGGAAGACGGCAACCCTATTCGCCGGCCTCGCGCGCGAGATAGTAGGTCAGGCTATGGAGGACGGCCACCGGGTCGATATAGCGTACCCAGACGTCGTCGGGGGTCTGGAGCACGATCGGCGCGTAGTTGAGGATGGCACGCACGCCAGCCTCGATCAACAGGTCGGCGACGTGCTGAGCCCGGGCGGCGGGCACAGCGATGATCGCCAGGCGCACCCGGTGAGTGTGGATGACCGTGGGGAGTTGCGCAACATCGAGGATCGGGATGCCATTGACCTCCTGGCCGATCTTCTCGGGATCGGTATCAAAGAGGCCGACGATCTGCAGACCCTGGGTGTGGAAACCTTCGTAGCGGGCAATTGCCTGGCCCAGGTAGCCAACCCCGACCAGCACCACGGGCCAGCGCTGGTTGAGGCCCAGGATACGCTCGATGTGGTTCAGCAGCTTCTCGACATCGTAGCCGATCCCCTGCTTGCCGAATTCGCCGAAGTAGGACAGATCCTTGCGGATCTGCGCGGCGGTCACATTGATGCGCTCGCCGAGCTCCTGTGAAGAGACCGAGTGGATCCCCTCCTCGAGCAGATAGCGCAGACTGCGCGCATAGAGTGGCAGCCGCCGGATGACAACATCTGGTGGTACGTCCAGGCGATCCACAGGCGCCTCCCGGGGTCGTGTGCCGATTTCGTGAAGTGTAGCACGAACTTTTCGGCCATGTCAAGCCACGTGCAGGGGCGAGAAAGGGGGGCAGCAAGGCAAGCAAACGTCGTTCACAGCCTGCTTACCGCCCCGGCGGAAACACCGCCAGCTCATCGCCGGACTGGACGGGGGCGGCAAAGCCGCCGTGGTGGCGCACCTCCCGGCCGTTGTGCTGGATCCGCCAACCCGGGCGGGTAACGTATACCGGCACAACCTCCACCCAGAGCGCATCGCTCTTCTCCTCGGCGTGCCAGACGCGTTCGAGTGCTTCGGCACGGGCCTGAGGGAAGTAGTTGAACACCTTGCGCGCCACGTCGCCGACACAGGCGCCGGGCGCAACCATGACCTGGATCTCCTGCATCCCCAGCAGCGGGCGCAGGCGCCCGAAGAGCGTGCAGCGCACCGCCAGGCTGCCGGTCCGCAGTTCCTGAGCGGCGCGGTAGCCGAGGAGCATCTGGTTGAGTTGCACGCTGAGATATTTGCTCCAGGCCGCCATGGCATTGCCGATCACGTCTGCTGGAAGGTCCTCGCGCGCCAGGGTGTTGGCGAAGACGGCCTGCACCAACCCGACCGAGGCGGTCACATATTCGGGCGGGGTGTGAATGCGCCGCGCGCCATGGCCGGCGTGGGCCTTCCCGGCGTAGAACAGGTAGCCGGCAAACTCATCGCTGGTGTCCAGGCCGATCGTGCGGGCCAGCCAGAGGGTGAAAAAGCGCCGGCGCTCTTCCAGGTGCTTTTCATCAATATGGTGCTCCCAGCCAAGGATGGCGGCGGTCTCCGGGACGTGAGCCAGGTGATCGTAGACGTCAACCACCAGTTGATACGCATGTTTGAGCAACGCCGCGCTCGTTCGCGCCGCCGCGGCCCGGTCGCCGGCGTTCCATCCCACAAAACGGAGCAAACGGCGCCAGGCCTCCTCTGGTTCGGGCAACAGCTCGTGCAGTTCAAGATCGGGCGCGTCCATGTCCCCACCTCCACACCGCTCAGGTCTAGCGTTTTCTAGCACCTTCTTGCCGCGCACTTCCCGCGCGCGGGAGTCTAAGGGCGGACAGCACAGCTGGGCCTGCGCAGCTTCTCCCGCACGGTGATGCCCCCTCCTCTCCGGTGGAGGGTTTTTGGGAGGTGCGCCCCCAGGCCCCGCATACCCCACCCCCCTCCCCTCTCAGGGGTAGGGTTTTTGGGAGTTGCGCCCCCAGGCCCCGCATACCCCACCCCCCTACCCCCTCCCCTGCCAGGGG
>JACAEO010000248.1 GCA_013388805.1 Chloroflexota bacterium | reverse complement strand
GGGCAGCCTCCAACTCCAGCCGGGTGCGTTTCAGTTCGGGATCGCTGATCGCCCGGGAGTACAGGGCTTCGTAGTTAAGCCTTTCCGAGAGCTGGCCCAGGATCTGCGTGAGCGTCAGTGCCAGCGCTGACTGCCAGAAACTCTCGCACGCGGCGCGGGGGGCGAAGGCATCAGGACGCCGTGCGCGGATGCCCGAACGGCATGGGGAGCGCAGGCCTGATTGCGCCAAGCTGCGGCCCTACTCTGGCGCCGAGGCATCGGCGTCCTCGCGGTGCTCCCGCCAGGCCAGGCGCTCGCGCACCGTGTGCTCAAAGCCGTGGTCGGTGGGCTCATAATAGATGCGGCCCGCCAGGTTGGGCGGCAGGTGGGCCTGGTCGCTCCGCCCGGCGGGCAGATCGTGGGCATACTCGTAGCCCTTACCGTAGCCCAGGCCCTTCATCAGGCGGGTGGGAGCGTTGCGCAGGTGCAGCGGCACCGGATCGTTGCGGGTTGCGGCCACGTCCTGCAGGGCGGCGCTATAGGCGCGATAGACCGCGTTGCTCTTCGGGGCCTGGCAGAGGTAGACGACCGCCTGGGCCAGGGCCAGGTCGCCCTCGGGCTGCCCGAGGAAGTGGACCGCCTGCTGCGCCGCGATGGTCTGTGGCAGGGCCGCCGGGTCGGCCAGGCCGATGTCCTCGACAGCCATCCGCACCACGCGCCGGGCGATATAGAGCGGGTCTTCGCCGCCATCGAGCATGCGCCCGAGCCAGTAGAGCGCGCCGTCGGGGTCGCTGTCGCGCACGCTTTTGTGCAGTGCGGAGATCGCGTCGTAATGGAGCTCGCCGTGCTTGTCATAACGGGTAGCGCGGCCTTGCAGCGCGTCACGAATGTCGTCGAGCGTGATCAGGCGCTTGTCGCCCAGGGTGGGCGCCTTGGAGCGCGTGGCAGCCTCCAGCGCGTTCAGGGCGGTCCGGGCATCGCCGTTGGCCATGTTCACCAGGTAACCCTTCGCGTCAGCGGCCAGCATCACATTGAGCGCGCCGAGCCCCCGCTCCTGGTCGGTGATCGCCCGGTCGACCAGTTGGGCGATCTCGTCGTCGCTCAGCGCCTCCAGCGTGAAGACGCGGGCCCGCGAGAGCAGCGCGCTATTGACCTCGAACGAGGGGTTCTCGGTCGTGGCGCCGATCAGGATCACCGTCCCGTCTTCGACGTAGGGCAGCACCGCGTCTTGCTGGGCCTTGTTGAACCGGTGGATCTCATCGATAAACAGCACCGTGCGCTGCTGGAACATGCCGAGCCGGTCCTGCGCCTCCTGGATGACTCGGCGCAGGTCATTCACTCCCGCGCTGACCGCGCTGAGCGGCTCGAAGTGGGCATTGGTGCTCGCGGCAATGATCCGCGCCAGCGTGGTCTTGCCGCTCCCAGGGGGACCCCAGAGGATGATCGAGAAGAGCTGGTCGCTGGCGATGGCCCGGCGCAGCAGGCGGCCTTCGCCAACGATATGCGCCTGGCCGATGTACTCGTCCAGGGTGCGTGGGCGCATCCGGGCGGCCAGCGGCGCCTGGCTCTGCAGCAGCTGGGCCCGCTGGGTGTCGAAGAGGCTTGGACCACGTTTCGGCGGCATGGTGTGCGACGGTTTCCGTACACGAGGCGAGCTGATAGACGTATCAGCGACGTCGCCAGTCAAAAAGGTCGGGCGTTCCAGCGTGACCGTCAGGCATGTTTCAGGATCGGGCGTTCTCGCTTCACACGTGCCCCACAGCTCCACACAGCTGGTCTGGAGCGCTGGAGCGCGGTAGAGCTGTGGAGCGAATCGTGTGGCAGGTTTGCAGCATACCTCATTGTAGCACGGGTCCTGTCTGCTCCCAGTACCGTGACAGCCGGATGGCCCACCGGCAGAGGGGAGAAAGGGACTATTGAGGGCCGGAGCTCAATTGGTTATGCTACAACCAACAGAAGAGCGCGCGGCCCCTGAGGACCACGGTTGGCGAAGCTTTCCCCGGCGTGACTTCCGCAGTTTTCCCCAGCTTCCGCCTTCCTCCCCTGCTTCCCCGCGCCGCTTGCCGAAAGGCCTGCGGGGCAGCGCACCTTCCGTAATCGTAGCGAGCGTGGCGGCCAGCTGGCCTCCGCTTCGTTTTTTCATGGATAGCCCTTTTGCGCGCGATCGGGTATAATGCCAAAGAAAGCTTTGCAAAAGGTATGCGAATGGTGGAAATGGCGGACGAGCCGCTGATCAGGCTGGCCCAGGTCAGCAAGGCCTTTACCGAGGGCGGCCGCGAACGGCTCGTGCTGCACCAGGTCAGCGCCAGCTTTGCCCGTGGCGACATGGTGGTGCTGCTGGGCAAGAGTGGCAGTGGCAAGAGCACGCTGCTCAACCTGGTCAGCGGGATCGACCTACCGACCAGCGGCGACATCTGGGTGGCGGGCCGTCCGTTGACCCGGCTCAGTGAGCGCGAGCGCACCCTGTTCCGCCGGCGCAACGTGGGCTTCGTCTTCCAGTTCTTCAACCTGGTGCCCACGCTCACCGTGCTCGAAAACGTTCTGCTGCCCCTGGAGTTGAATGGCTACGCGGGTGCCCCGGCCCACGAGCGTGCCCAGGCCATGCTCGATGCCGTTGGCCTGGCCGACCGTGGCGGCAGCTATCCCGATCGGCTCAGTGGCGGCGAACAGCAACGGGTGGCGATTGCCCGTGCCCTGGTGCATGACCCGGCCCTGGTGCTCGCCGATGAGCCGACTGGCAACCTCGATGCCGAGACCGGCCAGCATATCCTGGCCCTGCTCGACCGCCTGACCCGCCAGGCGGGCAAGACGATGATCATGGTGACCCACAGCCCCGAGGTGGTGGGTGTGGCCGACCGTGTGCTCCGCATGCGCGAGGGCCACCTGATCGAGGACACGCCGCTCGTGGCCAGATGATCCCATTGTCACCGCGGCAACCGGCGTTCGATAGCTGATCGTCACGTGGCTGCGTTAGAGTCGCAGACACCGGCCAGTGTACCTACGGCTTCGATGATGGACGGACGTTGTGCCGTTGTACAACCAGAGGAAACAAACCGCATGAGCACCCTGATCAACGCGAAGATGTACAAAGCGCCGCGCTGGATCACGACCGAGGCCGGCCAGTGGGCCTACGAGGCCGATGGCGAGTGGCGGCGCTACGCCGACCGCGCCTTCAGCGTCGCCGAGCGCCGCCGGCTGCTCGATGAAGCCGAGCGCCTGCACGAGCGCCAGCCGGGCAGCGATACGGCATCAGCTGAGTGACTTCGTCACCCCATCACCCCGGCAGCCTGGTACTGCATTGCTACTCGGGGCGCTTCACACCAATGATGATGGTGCTGCCCCGCGGGATGTACTGGCCGTTGAGGATTCCAGGGCCATTTTCGATCTGCGCGCTCACCACCTCGTTATCCGCAAAACGATCGTAATCAACCAGCCGGTCACGACCCTGCTCGTCGACGTAGATGAGCTCCAGCCCGGGCGTAGCGCGCAGGATCTGTTCGGCCTGCTCGCGCTGCAGGCCGATCACGTCGGGGAAACGAATGACGTCGCCCCGACTCACGACCAGCGTGACGGCGGTGCCCAGCGGGACACTCAGCCCGGCATTTGGTGACTGGCTGATCACGAAGCCGGCATCCACCTCCCGGCTCGCCTCCTCGCGCACCTCCACCGTAAGGCCCAGCGCAACCAGACGGTCGCGGGCGATGTTCCCCGGAATGCGGGTGACACTGGGCAGTTCGACCAGGAGCGGCCCCAGGCTGACGGTGTAGGTCACCGGGCTGCCTGGCGGCAGCAGGGTGCCGGCAGCCACTTCCTGGCTGACGACCTGGCCGATGGCGATCGTCGCATCGTTTGCCTCGCGGCGCACCGGCAGCAACAGCACCTGGCGCAGCACCTGATCGGCGGCCTCGCCGCTGAAACCGCTGAGGTCCGGCACGCTCACACCCTGCTCCGGCGTCACAGTCGGTGTCCCGCGCTCACTGGTGACCGTTGGTTGCTCCACGAGCCCGCCGTTGCCGCCGTTGCCGCCCCCGAAGCCGCCGAAGCCGGCAAAGAGCTGGCCAAGCATGCCGCTGCTGATCACAAAGACCAGGGCCAGCACACCCGCCAGCACGAGCAGCCCGACCAGAAAGACGCCGCAGCCCAGCCCGTCCGACCTGGGGGCGCGGGTCGGCGTGCTGCGCGCCGGGATCGGGACGCGCCCGGTGGCGCCGGTGCTGGGCGTGGTGCCAGGCCCGCGCGCGGGGTTAGCCGGCTGGAGGCGCGGTTGGGGGGGCGGGGCGGCGGGGCGCGCGAGTCCGGGGTTGATCACCGTCGCCTGCTGCGCGGCCCGCTCGTAGTTGGCGAGCGCCGTGGCAAACTCCAGGGCGCTGGCCGGGCGTTGTGCCGGATCCTTGGCCAGCGCCCGCAGTACCAGGGCTTCCAGTCCGGCCGGGATCTGCGGGTTGATCTGCCGTGGTGGTGTGGGAGGCTCCGTAACGTGTTTCATCGCCACGGCCACCGCGCTGTCGCCGCTGAAGGGCAGCCGGCCGGTAAGCATCTCGTACAGCACCACGCCGAGGGCATACAGGTCGGACTGCGGGGTTGCCGGGCGGCCCTGGGCCTGCTCCGGCGAGAGGTAGTCTACGGTGCCGAACGCCACGCCCGTCTCGGTCAGCGCCGTCGAGAGGTGGCTCTTGGCAACGCCGAAGTCGCTGATGTGCGCCCGTCCATCACTGGTGACGATCACATTCTGGGGCTTGATATCGCGGTGGACCAGCCCGGCCTTATGGGCGGCGTGGAGCCCGTGGGCGATCTGCGTGGCCAGGTCGACGGCGCGGGCCACTGGCAGCGGCGCCTCGCGGTTGATGATCGTCTTGAGATCGGTGCCCGCGACGAACTCCATCACAATGTAGTGGATATCGCCGTCCTGGCCGACATCATAGACATCAACGATATTCGGGTGGGTGAGCATGGCGGCCGCCTGGGCCTCGTGCCGGAAGCGGCTGAGGAACTCGGGGTCACTCAGGTAGTGGCTATGGGGGATCTTGACGGCGACACGCCGGTTCAGCCGGAGGTCACGGCCGGCATAGATGCGGGCCATGCCCCCCTCGCCGATCTTGCGTTCCAGCTCGTAGCGGCCATCAAGGACTTTCTGCTGCATAGAAGGGTTTTCGCTCGCTACTGCATCAGGATCTGGATGCCGGGGGCGGGTAAGACGGTCGTATCTGTATCGAGGCGGGCCTCCAGCACAGCCAGATTGACCACGTCCTCGTAGTTATAGGCGAGGAGCGTCGCGAGCGCCGTCTGGTCGCCGTAGGTATCGTAGCGGTGCCAGAGGCGTGGCGCATCCCACCCGCTGATCCCGGCGGTTTCACGGGCGATGCCGAGACACTGCTCGACGTGCTTGAGGCCGCCGCGCAGGCCCCGCTTGCGGCACACGTAGCGCAGGTCACGGTGGGCGTACTCGGCCTTCAGATCTGCATAGAGCCGTTTGCGGATCACGGGCAGATCGAAGCTGCTGCCGTTGAATGTAATGATGGTTGTAACCCCTGCGAGGGCGGCATACAGGTTCAGGTCGCTGACGCCCCCCCCGACCAGCTGGGTCGTACCGTTATCGGGGCGATAGATGCCGATGACACTAATGCTGCCCGCAAAGGTCGTTTCGATGTCCAGAAAGGCGCGCATGAGCTGCTCGCTCGCGCTGGGAGGCCACTCCAGGCTTCATTATGGCACGCTGCGCGGTGAGCGTCAATTCGGTCAGGGCGTGCGGCGTGCTCCAGGGCTACCGGCCCAGCCTGGCCCGCAGCGCCTCGCTGAAGAAGCCGAGGGCCTCGATGCGCAGGGTGGCGCTGAGGGCGAGGTAGAGCAGCGCCCCGGCGCCCCCGGCGACGGCCACGACGATCACGGTGGGCAGTTCGCTGAGCAGCGCTGCCAGGCCGGCCACCGCTCCGGCCATCAGCCCGCTAGCGAGCAGGCCCTTGCGGGTGGCTTCGCCGAGGCGCTGCCCGTGCAGCGGCACCGCACGGCTGAGCAGGGCGTAGGTAATCAGGGCGTGGCCGATCAACTGGGCCGAGTTGCCGATCACCAGGGCGAGGAAGCCCAGGTGCGTGAACCAGAGCAGCGGCAGGGCGGCGAGCAGGTAGCAGCCGATGGCCGCGCCCTGAATCAGGTTGGGTGTGAGCGTATTCTTGCGGGCGTAGAAGGCGAAGATCAGCACCTGATCGAGCGCCGCCGCGGGCAGCCCCGGCAGGTAGAGCAGCAGGGCCAGGGCCGTCACGGCGGTATCGGCTGCGCCGAAGGCCCCTCGCTCGAAGACGAGCCGCGTGATCGGCGTGGCCAGGGCGGCCAGTCCGGCGGTGGCGGGGAGGATCAGCAGCAGCACAACCTTGAGGCCCATAGCCAGGGTTGCGCGGAAGCGCGCCTCGTCGGCCGCGGCGCTCTGGCGCGAGAGGGTGGGCAGCACGGCCAGCGCCACCGCGGATGCGACCAGACCCAGCGGGAACTGGATCAGGGTCGTGGCGTAGCGCATCGTGCCGAGCGCCGCCGTGAAGCCAGAGGCGAGCCAGCGGTCGATCAGGGTGCCCACGATCGAAAAGCCGATCCCGAGCGTGACCGGGGCGTAGAGGCGCAGAATGCGCCGGACAGCCGGGTGACCGCCGCCCAGGCTCGGGCGCAGCCGCGCGCCGCGCAGGCCGGGGAGTTGCAGCACCACCTGGGCGCCCGCGCCGATCAAGGCACCTATGGCCAGGCTGTTGATGCCCAGCCGGTCGTGCAAGATCACCACGCCGAGCATCATGCCCAGGCTGAAGACCACCATCACAAAGGCCGGCAGCAGGAAGCGACGCTGGGCGTGCAGCACTGCGGTCGCCAGCCCCGAGATGCCCATCAGCAGCACGGCGGGCATGAGCAGGCGCACCAGCGGCGTGGCCAGGGCGCGCAGCTCGCTCTCCTGGGATCGCGTCAGCGCGGCCACGATCAGCGGCGCCTGCCAGACGCCGAGGGCCACCAGGGCCGTCAGCGCGGCCAGGGCGATGCTGAGCACCCCCGAGACCACCTGCCAGAACTCGTCGCGCGCACCCTCGGCGTACTCGGAGAAGACCGGCACCAGGGCGGCGCTCACCGCCCCCGCGATGAGCATGTCGTAGATTGTGCTGGGGACGGTCCAGGCGATCTGGAAGGCATCGACGGCCACGCCGCGCCCGAAGTAGTAGGCGATGATCGGCTCGCGCACGAAGCCCACCAGGCGGCTGAGCACATTGCCCACGGCGATCAGCATGGCCGCCGAGGCGATGCCGCGCAAGGCCGTGCTACCTGGAAGGGGGTCGCTCATGGGGAGACGGGGTGATCAGCGCGATGGTCGTGTCGCTCCTGACGGAAGCCCGTCCTACTGGCCGCCGGCGGTGGAGACGGCCTGGCCGGTGAACTGGCTGACGAGGCGTTTGAGCGCGCCCGGCTCGGCAGCGAAGGTCGCCGGGGCGCGCAGGTTTACCACGCTGCGCGAGTCGATCGCGTAGCGCAGGATCGTGTCGCCGTCGATGCTGCGGGCAAAGCCGGCGATCTCGAGCATCCGGCTCCGGCTCAGGTCGGTCCGCACATAGCCACGCAGCGCGCGGGTATAGTCGTCGAGGCTGGTGAGTTGCTGCAACAAGCCACGCTCACGGATACGCTCGAAGATCGCCATGAGCACCAGTTGCTGGCGCTGATTACGGCCGAAGTCGCTGTCGGCATGGCGGGTGCGTGTGTAGATCAGGGCCTGCTGCCCGTTCAATCGCTGGCGACCCGCCTCGAAACGAACCTCGATCGTGCGGTAGTCCTCCGTGGGATAGGCCGGGTCATAGATCGTTTCGGGGACATCGACCTCGATTCCGCCAAGCTGGTCGATCAGCGTCTCGAAGCCCCGGAAGTTGATCAGCACAAAATGGTCCACCTCGACCCCGACCAGGCGGCCAACGGTAGACTTGGCAAGCGTCGCGCCGCCGCCGGGGCCGAAGCGTTTCTCGCCGATCGCGTAGGCTGCGTTGATCCGGCCTTCGCCGCCACTGGGGTAGCTCACCCACAGGTCGCGCGGGATCGAGAGCATACTGACCCGCCCGCTGTCCCGTTCGATACGCACCAGCACTAGCGCGTCGGTACGGGGCGGGCCGCTATCTTCGGCGCGGGCGTCGGTGCCGAGGAGCAGAATGTTCAGCGTTGCGGTGCTGAGCCCTGGCGGCTCGTCGGCTGTCGCGGCGGCTGGCCCAGACAGTGCCGCGGGCGGCGCCGCGCGTGCGGCGGACTGGTCTGGCGCGGCTTGCGGGAGGGCGGAACGGGGCGACTGGTCGCTGGGGATGCCCGACTGGACAACGGGCAGGTCGATAGGGGCGGGAGTGACGATCATGGCGTCGATATCCGCGAGTGCCTGTCGCCATTCGAGGGCGAGACGCAGCATCGTGGCCGCCACTATCAGGCTGATGAGGAGCGCGGCGCCGAGCACAAGGCGCCTGTGCGAAACCGGCATACCTCCTGATCTCCACACCTAAAAGGGTGCTACGCCAGGTACTATACCACAGATCGCCTCTGGTCAACGTTACATCGGCTGAGATTGGGCTGAGAGTCTGTTCATCATATCAGGCCCACATCTCCGGTGGTGATCAGGTGAAGCGTGCCCGCCTGGTCGCGCACCAGCAGCCCGCCGGCGCGATCGACATCCTCGGCGAAGCCGACCACCGTGCCATTTGCCGTTTCGATGCTCACCTGCTGGCCGAGGGTCAGCAGGCGCGCGCGCCAGGCCGCGAACAGGGCTGCCTCGTCACCCGCGATCAGCCGGGCGTGCCAGTGGTCGAGCTGGCGCAAGAGCGCGCGCAGCAGTGCTAGCCGCGAGACGGGGGTGCCGGCCGCCGCTACGAGGCTAGTCGCTGGGTAGAGGGTTGCCGTGGGTGGCGGTGCGGCGCTCACATTGACGCCGAAGCCGATGATGGCCCAGTCAAAACCCTGTGCGTTGAGGCTGACTTCGAGCAGCAGGCCGGCCGCCTTGGCCCACGCCGGCGCCCCGGCCCCGGCGCCGGCGTCCGCTCCGCGCAGTGGCACGAGCAGGTCGTTGGGCCACTTCAGGCCGGGCCGGATCCCCGTCACCTCCTCAACGGCGGCGCACAGCGCTACCGCGATCATCCACGCCAGTGCCGCGCCGCGCTCCGGGGCGAGCCACGTGGGCCGCAGGGCCAGCGAGGCCAGCAGCGCCGTCCCGCTCGGCGCCTCCCAGTTCCGTCCGAGGCGCCCACGTCCACTCGTCTGCAGCTCGGCAGTGATCAGCAGCGGCAGGTGCTCGTCCGGGAGCGTAGCCAGGCTCTCCCGCGCCAGGTCCATGGTGGAACCGACCGTCGTATAGCAGCGCACGCTGCGCGGCAGGGTCGTGGTTCCCAGTTCGGCCAGGATCGCGGTTGGATCAAGTGATTCGTCAGTCATCTCGCCTCCGCTTCGCGCAATGCTGCCAGGCTGTCTCTACCGTGCCGGCCCTCACCCCGGCCGCTGGCGCGGCGACGCCCTATCACGCAACAACTCCTGGGAGGTATGTAGGTATTGGCCCTACAGCACCTCGACCGCGAGCGCCACCGCTTCGCCGCCGCCGAGGCAGAGCGACGCGATCCCGCGCCGGCCACCACGCTGGCGCAGGGCATGGATCAGCGTCACCAGCACGCGGGCGCCACTGGCGCCGATCGGGTGGCCCAGCGCGATCGCGCCGCCATGGACATTGACCCGGTCCACGTCCAGGTGGCCGGCGCGGATGTTGGCCACCACCTGGGCTGCGAAGGCCTCATTGAGCTCAAACAGGTCGTAGTCATCAACCGTCGTGCCGGCCCGGTCCATCAGCCGCTGGATGGCGAGTGGCGGCGCGGTGAAGACCTCGAGTGGCGGCACGGCGGCCTGGGCGGCGTGCTCCACCCGGGCCAGCGGGCTAAGCCCGAGCTGGGCGGCGCGCGTGCCGCTCATCAGCACCAGCGCCGCGGCGCCATCGGTGATGCCGGGGGCATTGCCGGCCGTGACACTACCGTCGCTGACGAAGGCGGGGCGCAGCCTGGCCAGCGCCTGCAGCGAGCTGTCGCGCCGCGGGCACTCGTCCACCGCTACCGTCAGGTTCTGGCCCTTCGGGCCGGGCACCGTCACCGGCACGATCTCGGCGGCAAAGTGGCCGCCATCGATAGCAGCGATGGCCCGCTGGTGCGATTGGAAGGCGTAGGTGTCCTGCTGCTCGCGCGTGACCTTCTGGGTGTGCGCGATCCACTCGGCGGCGTTGCCCATATGCTGGTGCTCGAACGCGCACCACAGGCCGTCGTGGACCATGGCGTCGATCAGTTCGCCGTTGCCGAGGCGGTAGCCGTGACGCGCGCCGGGCAGCAGGTAGGGGCTGCCGCTCATGTGTTCCATGCCGCCGGCCACGATCACCTCGGCCTCGCCGGCGCGGATCAGCGTCGCGCCGAGCATCACCGCCTTCAGGCCACTGCCGCACACCTTGTTGACGGCGAAGGCGCCCACGCTGCTGGGTAGCCCCCCCTTGAGCGCAGCCTGGCGCGCCGGCGCCTGGCCAAGCCCGGCGCTGACCACGTTGCCCATGATGCACTCGTCAACACTGGCCGGGTCGATCCCGGCGCGGCTGACGGCGGCGCGCACGGCTGCCGCGCCCAGATCCGTCGCGCTGAGCCCCGCGTAGCCACCGTTGAATTTGCCGATCGGCGTGCGCGCTGCGCCAACGATCACCACCTCGTCCATCGCGTCCTCCTCGACGGCTCTTCTGCTCACTGGGCCCTATTATACTGCCCTCTGTATCATGGAGGAACAGCCCCTTCCGGGCGTGACAGGGCTGTTGCAACGACCAGCGCTTCTGGCCCTCACCCCCCCTGCCCCCCTCCTCTCAGGTATAGGGTTTTTGGGAGTTGCGCCCCCAGGCCCCGCATACCCCACCCCCCTACCCCCTCCCCTGCCAGGGG
>JACAEO010000369.1 GCA_013388805.1 Chloroflexota bacterium | reverse complement strand
CCCTCCGCCCTCAGAAGCCCTCCGCCCTCAGCCCTCACCCCTCACCCCTCCGCCCTCAGAAGCCCTCAGCCCTCAGAAGCCCTTCGCCTATGCGTGGCTCTCGCTCGATGCGGACGACAACGCGCCGCTGCGCTTCTGGAGCTACGTCGTCGCCGCTCTGCAAACGGCTGCGCCGTCCATCGGGCGCGTTGCCCAGGCGGCGTTCGATGCGCCACAGCCGCTCCCGATCGAGCCTGTGCTGACGACGCTGATCAACGACCTGGCCCGGCTCGACACGCCGCTGCTACTCGTCCTTGACGACTATCACGTGATCACCGAGCCGGCGATCCACCGCAGCGTCGACTACCTGCTCGAACATATGCCGGCGTCGCTACGCCTGATCGTGATCACGCGCGAAGACCCGCCACTGGCCCTCCCGCGCTTGCGCGCCCGCGGCCACCTTACCGAAATCCGGGCGGCCAACCTGCGTTTCACGACTGATGAGGCAGCAGTGTTTCTCAACACGAGCCAGGCGCTCGCGCTGCCCGATCCGGATATCGTTACCCTCGTCGAGCGTACCGAAGGGTGGATCACCGGGCTGCGGCTGGCTGCGCTCTCGCTGCAGAACACCGCCGACCGGCACGGCTTCGTGGCCGCCTTCAGCGCCAGCGACCGCTTCGTCACCGACTATCTGGTCGACGAGATCCTGAGCCGGCAGCCGGCTCATCGCAGGGCATTCCTGCTCCAGACCGCCGTGCTGAACCGGCTCTGCGGCCCGCTCTGCGACGCTGTGCTGCACGAGACGAGTGACGAGTGGCCAGTGACAAGTGCCGGTCAGCAACCCGCTGAGCACTCGTCACTTGTGCTCGAAGAGCTGGAGCGCGCCAACCTCTTCCTCGTCCCGCTCGACCACGAGCGCCGCTGGTTCCGCTACCACCATCTCTTCGCCGAGTTTCTTCGCCTGCGCCTGCGGGAGGCCGGGCCCGAGCGGGTGGCGGCGCTGTACCGTCGGGCTCGCGCCTGGTGCGTCGCCCACGGCCTGCCGCGCGAGGCCCTCGGCTACGCCCTCGCGGCCGGTGACCATAGCGCAGCGGCTGACCTGCTTGAGGCCATCCTGCCAGAGTGGCCTGGTCAAGAGCCGCCGGATGATGCCCTGCGCCAGCTCACCGCCCTGCCCGAGCCGCTGCTCCGCCAGCGCCCGGTGTTGTGCGTACAGTTCGCCTGGGCGCTGATGTTCGCCGGGCGGATGGCTGAGGCGGCCGAGTACCTCGCCGCGGCCGAGGCGGCCGCAGCCGCGGACGCCGTGGTGGCGCGACAGATCGCCGGGCCGGTGGCGGCCCACCGCGCCTACCTGCACTTCTTCGCGGGCGCGTTCCAGACCGCACAGCACGAAGCGCAGCTGGCGCTCACCCTCCTGCCACCCGGCGAGACCGTGCTGCGCGCTCGCGCCGCCGTCGTGCTCAGCAGCGTGCTGCGCTTCGCCGGGCAACTCCATGCGGCGGAGGCGGCCCTCCTGCCCCTCCGCGACACCGTCGCGTCGGCGAGCGTCTACACTGCGACGCTCTACTACGTGACCCTCGGCGAGATTCAGCAGGAGCGGGGGCAGCTGCACCAGGCGATCGAGACCTTCAGCCAGGCCCTGGCCTTCGCCGAGCGCACGACGGGTCGCCCGGACACGCCCTTCACCGGGTTCGCCTCCATCGCGATCGGCCACGTGCGCTACGCCTGGAACGATCTTGCCGGTGCGGCGGCGGCGATCACTCGCGGCATCGCGCTGTGCCGGGAGTGGCGTCAAGCCGACGCGCTGGCGATCGGGCTGATCGAGCTGGCCGAGCTGGAGCAGAGCCGCGGCGCGTTCCCCCTGGCTCAGCACGCGCTCGATGAGCTGCGCCAGATCGTCACGACGATGGGCTCATCCTGGGGGCAGGCCCAGGCGCGGCTGGCTCAGGCCCGCCTGGACCTGGCCCGCGGCGATATGGCTGCCGTCGAACACTGGGTGCGGACGAGCGGCGTAAGCGCCGACGCGGTCGTCGCCGGCACGGGCTTCGACGAGCTTCAGACCTTCGGGCAGGTGCTGATCGCCCGTGGCGACCCCGCCGGCGCCGCGCGGCTGTTCGAGCGCCTCGCCGAGCAGTTCCACCCGGCCGGGTGCATCAACCGCCTGCTGCCGGCCCTCGTATGGCGGGCGCGGGCCCTGGCGGAGCTCGGGCGCCACGAGGAGGCGCTGGCCGTGCTCGGCGAGGCGCTCACCCTCGGTGAGCCTGGCGGGTACGTGCGCGTGTTTGTCGCCGGCGGCCCGCCAGTCGCGGCGCTCCTGGGAAGGATGAAGGATGAAGGCGGAAGGATGAATCCATATGCTGCGCACCTTCTGGCCGCATTCCCCGGCAACAAGCCCGTCGCGGTCGGATCAGACTCTCAGCCCTCCCCCCTCACCCCTCAGCCCTCCCCCCTTACCCCTCAGCCCTCCCCCCTCACCCCCCGCGAGCTGGCGATCCTGCGCCTGATGGCCGCCGGGCTCTCCAACCAGGCCATCGGCGCCGAGCTGGCCCTCTCGGTCAACACCGTCCGCTGGTACGCCAGTCAGCTCTATGCCAAGCTGGACGTCAGTGGGCGGGGCGCCGCGGTAGCGCGCGCCCGGGCGCTCGGCCTGCTGCCGTGACCGCGCCCTGAGCCTGGCGCACCCCGACGACGAGCGCAACCTCGTTGGCGCGGTGATTCCATCCTCCGTTCCATCCGGATGGATGGAGCTATTCCATCCTGCCGTGCGCTATCCTCCGGATGATGAATGCAGATCACGATGTCTTGGAGGATGCGATGAAATACCTGTTGCTCGTCGTCGTTGCCGTCCACGGCCTGATCCACCTGATGGGTTTTGCAAAGGCCTTCGGCCTTGCCGCGTTCGAGCAGCTGCGCGTACCGATCAGCCAGCCGCTCGGGCTGCTCTGGCTCGCCGCGGCGCTGCTCTTCCTGCTAAGCGCCGGGCTCCTGCTCGCTGCGCCGGGCTGGTGGTGGGCGCCGGCCCTCGGCGCCGTGCTGATCTCACAGCTGGTCATCATCACCTCCTGGAGCGACGCGAAGTTCGGCACGCTCGCCAACCTGATCGTCCTTGTGCCCGCGCTGGTCGCCGCGCTGGCCCACGCCCCCTGGGGCTACCGGGCGCAGTACACCCGCGACGTGGCCGCCGGCCTGGCCGCGCCAGCGGCGCAGACCACCCCTGTGACCGGGGCGGATCTCGCCCACCTGCCCCCCATCGTGCAGCAGTACCTCCGCTTCACGGGGGCGGTCGGCCAGCCGCGCGTCGCCAACTACCGGTTGCGCTTCCACGGCGCGCTGCGCAATGGCCCGGACAGCGCCTGGATGCCGATGGTGGCCGATCAGCAGAGCTTCGTCGCGCCGGCGGAGCGCCTGTTCTTCGTCGATGCCCGCATGTTCGGTGTTCCGATGACCGCCTATCACCGCTACATCGGCCCCAACGCCACCTTCGAAGTGAACGTCGCCTCACTGGTGAAGGTTGTCGACGCCCGCGGGCCGGAGATGGACCGCAGCGAGACGGTCACGCTCTTCAACGACATGGTGCTGCTGGCCCCGGCGACGCTGATCGACCCGGCCATCACCTGGGAGGAGCTCGACCCGCTGACGGTACGCGCGACCTTCACCAACGCCGGCCACACGATCACGGCAGTGCTCACCTTCGCCGAGAACGGCGCGCTGACCAACTTCATCTCCGATGACCGCTCGCGCACGCTCGACGGCAAGACCTACGAGCGGGTGCGCTGGTCGACGCCGGTGAGCGGCTGGCGCACGGTGAACGGCCACCGGCTCCCGGACGCCGAGGCCCGCTGGCACTTGCCCACGGGCGAGTTCGCCTACGCCCGCTTCGAGGTGGTCGACGTCGCCTACAACGTCGTGGGCCGCTGAGACGGCGTTTCATGCCACAAGCACGGCTATGAACACCTACACCTTCCAACTCGCGGGGCACCTGGACCAGCGTTGGGAAGCCGCCTTCGACGGCTTCACCATCACCCACACGCATGCCCCGGATACGCGCCCGGTCACGCTGTTGAGCGGCCCGGTGCCCGACCAGGCGGCCCTGTACGGCCTGATCAGCCGGCTGCGCGACATCGGGATGACCCTGATCAGCGTGCAGCCCGCGGAGCCTGGCGCCATCGAACCGCCGACGACGCCCTGATCACCACACGAGGGCGATGAGCGGCTGCAACCTGCTGGCCGGCGTGCCGCCGTCCGATCCTCGTTTTGGCGCCAGGGTGGACCAGCCGCGATTATGATTTCAGGAGACCAGACCATGCATACACCCCCCTCGCGCCCACACCTGAGCCGCCGCAGCTTCTTGAAGCTCCTTGCCGCTGGCGGCGCTACGGCGGCCGGCGGCTATGTGCTCTACGAGACCGCACCCTGGCTGAACTACGACCAGCAGGTTGCCTCGCTCCAGCGGACGATTGATGTGGGGGCGCCCGGTCCGGCCCACCTGCGTGAGCTCGTCCGCGCCGCGACACTGGCCGCCAATGGGCACAACACCCAGCCGTGGCGCTTCGCCCTCACCAATGACACGATCACGATCCGGCCTGACGCGGCCCGCCGGCTGGCCGTTGTCGATCCCCACGACCGCGAGCTCTGGATCAGCCTCGGCTGCGCGCTTGAGAACCTGCTGGTGGCCGCGCGGGCGCTGGGCTATGCGCCGGAGGTCACCTACCCAGAGAGCGTCGATGCGATCGCCGTACGCCTGGCGCCAGGCAGCGCGCAGGCCGGCCCGCTGCCTGCCGCAATCCCGCTGCGCCAGAACACGCGCTCGCTGTATGACGGGCGGCCGATCCCCATGGCCGATCTCGACCAGGTGCAGACGCTGCCGCTGGAGCCGGGGGTCGTCCTCCAGGTGCTGACGAGCGCTGCGGAGCGGGAGACGGTGCTGGAGTATGTCACGCGCGGCAATCTGCAGCAGTATGCCGACAAGGCCTTTGTTGCTGAGCTGATCGCCTGGCTACGCTTCAACAAGCGCGAGGCGCTGGCGACGCTCGACGGGCTCTACACCCGTTGCGCGGGGAAGCCCGAGGTGCCGCGCTGGCTCGGGCAGCGCTTCGTGGCCGGCACACAGCCGCAGCAGCAGGCCGACGCCGATGCCGCGAAGCTGCGCAGCGCACCGGCCGTGGCGGTGATCGCGTCGACGACGGATGACAGGGTGGCATGGGTGCGTACCGGCCAGGTGTATGAGCGACTGGCCCTCACGACAACGGCGCTGAACATCAGATCGGCACTCCTGAATCAGCCGGTCGAAGTCGCCGTGCTGCGCGCGCAGTTCCAGCAGGCGCTCGGTTTGCGCGAGACGTTGCCGCAGCTAGTGATCCGGATGGGCTATGCAGGCGCCATGCCCCGCTCGCCACGCCGGCCGGTCGCGCAGGTGCTGGCCGAAGCAGGCGCGCCGGCCTGATGCACCGGGGGGTCTGACCAGATTCCTCACTACGCTCCGCTCCGTTCGGAATGACACGAACGATGGTGCTGCGGAGCAGCGTATGGCCGACGGCGGGCCAGTGGCGCCGGGAGCCACCCGTGTCACCCCGGTGGCTGGTAACGGCTCTGGATCACGCTGCTTCACAAGCCACGCCCCGCGAGTGTGCCGGTGATCAGGGAGGAGACGGTGCTGGATCGCCGGCCGCCGGCGCAACAATCTGGAGGCTCAGGAGCTCCAGTCCCAGGTCGCGGATGTGTTGCAGCAGGGCGTGCAGGGCGGCCTGGTCGAGCTGCGGCGCGGTGATCAGCGAGTCGCCGGCGGCGGTATGCACAACCGCCAGATCGGTAAACCAGCTCAGTCGGCGCTCGCTCACATGCCCACGCACACAAAGCTGGTAGGTATGGGTGCCCATGGCCGTTCTCCAGACAAGGTTCGGTGCGCCTCATCCGCTCGACGCGGCGCGAGCTGCGCATGCCCGTAGTCTATCCCGAGCGCCTGGCACATGCACCTATCGCGCGATAGGTTCGCGGGCGAGGCTAGACCAGGCCGAGCTCACGGGCGCGGGCGATCGCCTTCGGCCGGTTGCCGACCCCCAGCTTCTGCAGAATGTTATGCACGTGCCATTTCGCCGTGCCGACCGAGATCACCAGGGCCGCGGCGATCTCCTGGTTCGAGTGGCCGGCGACCATCAGGCGCAGCACCCGCAGCTCCTGCTCGCTCAGGGCGTCGGCATTGGGAAGCGTGATCCTGGCCAGCTCAGGAGCGAGGGCGGCGAGCAGCCGCTCCACGAGCTGCGGCGCGGCCGCGCGGGTCCGGGGCAGCAGCGGCGCGAGCGCCGCGCCCTCGTCGAGAAACAGGCGCACGAAGCCCTCCGGCGCCGCTAGCTGGAGGGCGTGCCCCAGCGCCGCCTCGGCCCCGGCCGGGTCCCGCGCGGTCTGCCGCGCCAGAGCCAGGAGGATGAGCGCGGCGATGCCAGTGCGGATTCGCCCGCCCGCCAGCGCCTGCGTCGCAAGCCTATGCAGCACATCCGTCGCCTGCGCCGGGTCGCCCCGCGCCAGGACGACGCGCCCCAGGACGAGCAGCTCGCCATCCTGGCTCGTCTCGACCGGCTCCTGTCGCCGCCAGGCCATATCGTCGCTTGCCCAGCGGCCGGCCGCCGCGACGTTCCCCAGGGCGAGCTGCGCCCACGCGCGTCGGGCGCCGGCCAGCCGGGCCAGGCGGGGCGCCTCGTGCACCGGCAGCAGGGCGTTGGCGCGCTCGATCGCCGCCGCGGCTCCGGCGGTATCGCCGCGCGCACGGCACAGGCGCGCCCGCAGCAACTCGGCCGCCCGCAGGTCATCGACCAGGCCGCCGCGCTCCGCGCGGGTCAGGCCCTCGCGGAGTTGCTCCTCGGCGGCGATGAGGTCGCCCTGCTCGTAGGCAATCTCGCCCAGGATGATCAGGGCGAGCCCGGTGGGCGGGAGCGGCGCGCCACCGGCCAGGCCCAGCGCTTCCTGGCAGCTCTCCCGCGCCTGCGTGAGCCGCCCCTGCCCCAACTGCGCGACGGCGACCTCGCAGCGGGCGTTGATCGCGAGATAGCTGACCCCCGCCGCCTGGCCGAGCCGGCTGGCCTCGTCGTACCAGCGCTCGCAGAGCGCCAGATCCCCGGCCAGCCCGTAGGCCAGGCCCAGGGTATCGGCGGCGCGGGCGTGGGCCAGGGTCTCGGTCGCAGGCAGCCGCGCTCTGGCCTCGGTCACCATCTGAATGGCGCGTTGCACCTCGCCCTGGACGGCGGCGGACGCAGCACGGTAGACCGCGGCGATCGCCAGCAGCGCCTCTCGCCCGGCGTGGGGTGGAGCGGCGTGCAGGTGGCCCTCGGCCTGGTCGAGCAGCCGGGTGGCGAGCGTGAGGCGGCCGCTCAGGAAGAGGGCCCGCGACGCGTCGAGGCACAGGCGCGGGTGGCTGCTCAGCACCTGACCGGGGAGGGCGTCGATCCAGCGCACCAGCATCGCCAGTTCGCCGCCGGACCAGGCCGCCGCCTGCTGGAGGATGCGCTCCACCACCGCGGCGAACAGATCCTGGTCACCGCTCGCCTGAGCGTACTGCACCGCCTCGACCAGCAGGCCGGCATCGGCGCACCAGCGGGCGGCCGCGCCCAGGTGCCGCACCCGCTCATCCGGGGAGATGCTGCTGCGCAGATAGTCGGCGAACAGGTGGTGGTAGCGATACCAGACCCGCTCATCGTCCAGCGGAATGAGGAACAGGTTGGCGCGCTCCAGGCGCTGCAGCAGCGCCTGGCTATCGTCGCGGCCAGTGACGGCCCGGCAGAGCGGGGCGTGAAAGCGTTCGAGCAGGGCTGTCTGCTCCAGAAATGCCCGCAACCCGGCGTCCTGTTGCCCGAGCACCTCCTCGGCCAGGTAGTCGAACACAAAGTGGTGGCTGCCGCTGAAGTTACGCACGAACGCCTCGGCCTGGGCGAGGCTGCGGCCCTGCAGCGAGAGGGCCGCCAGCTGGAGACTGGCGATCCAACCCTCGGTGCGCGCCTCCAGGGCCGCCACCAGCTCAGGGGCAAGTGCGAGGTGCATCACCTCGGCGAAGAACGTGATCGCCTCGTCGGTCGTGAAGCGCAGCTCCTGGGCGCGCACCTCGGTGAGCTCATTGCGGGCGCGGAGGCGGGGCAGCGGCAGGGGCGGATCCGCGCGGCTGAGCAGCAGCAGATGACGGCCGGGCGGGAGATGCTCCACCAGCAGGGCGAGCCAGGCGTGAACGGTGGGTTCCGTGAGCTTATGGCAATCGTCAAGGGTGAGCAGGATGGTATCGCTTGCCACCTCCTGCCGGGCGTCCTCCAGATCTTGCAGCAGGGCGGCGACGAGCTCCTCCAGGGGTGGCAGGGTCGGGGCAGCGAGGACGGCCTGCAGATTGCCGCCAGGCTCCGGCCCGAGCCGGGCGACCGCCAGGTGCAGGGAGCGCGCGAGCTGCGCCAGGTCGTTGTCGCGCTCATCGAGGGTGAGCCAGACCGCCGGACGTGCCGTCTGGCGCACCCAGTCGGCTGCCAGCGTCGTCTTGCCGTAGCCCGCCGGCGCGGCGACGAGCGACAGCCGGCGCCCGGCCGCGAGACCCGCGTCGAGCTGCGCGAGCAGGCGCGGGCGGGTCACCCCGACGGCGCGGGCCGGTGGCAGAAGGACCTTGGTGTGCAGCACCTGGGTTGCCATAGCCCAAGTATAGCCGGTTCGTCGCTGGCTTCAACACCCCCGGGTCGTACGCTTTCAGGGGTAGGGTTTTTGGGAGGTGCGCCCCCAGGCCCCGCATACCCCACCCCCCTACCCCCTCCCCTGCCAGGGG
>JACAEO010000280.1 GCA_013388805.1 Chloroflexota bacterium | reverse complement strand
CGCCGATCAGCGGCGGCAGGGCGACCCGCGTGCCCTGGGGTGGCGCCGCGCCGATCAGGGCGGCCAGCGTGTCGCTGAGCACGCGCAGCGGCGCGCTGCCCGCCCCGCTGCCCGCGCGCGCGCTGAGCGTCGCGACGAAGATCGGCGCACTGTAGAAGATGAGCAGCGCCGTCGCGAGTGCGGCGGCGCTCGCGATCGTGAGCCGCAGCGGGTCGATCGCCGGGTTGCGACCGCGCAGCCGGGCTGCCCAGCCCAGGCCCCAGGCCGCGGCCACCAGGGCGCCCACCGAGAGGGTTACCCCTGAGTGGCCGAGCAGCCCCAGGGCCACGGCGACCGCGAGCAGCAGCGCTGGCCAGCCTCGCCCGCCAGGCGCCCCGCTCGCCGTGCTGCGCGCGCCCGCCAGGCCGAGCCCGAGCAGCAGCAGCAGCGGCAGGGCCAGCGCCTGACCGCCCAGATTGGCGTACTCGCCAATCGAGAACGACTCGAGCGCCGGGGTGGGCAGCAGGTAGCACGCCGCGCCGAGCAGGCCGGCCCGCATGCCAAAGCCGGCCCGGCGGATGAGCAGCCAGATCGCGCCGAGGGTCAGGCTGTCGAGCAGCGCCACCCCACCCTGGACGAGCAGCCGGCGGCTCGCAGCGTCCGGGGCGAGCAGTTGACCCGGGAGCAGCAGCAGGTAGGCCCCGGGCGGGTAGGGTTGCTGGCCGCCGCCAGCGTCGCCGGGCAGCCCGGTGGTGAAGAAGACCTCGCCCAGCGTGACCTTGAAGAGATTGTTGGCATGCAGCCCCAGGTCGCTGAAGAGGGCCTGGGGATGCAGCATGCCGGCCATGCGCAGCGCGAAGGCGAGGAGCATGAGGCCGAGCACCGGGCGTGCCGCGGCGCCGGTGAAGCGCCTGGTCAGCGGCCAGGCAAGGCCGGCGAGGGCGGCGCAGCTCAGGCTGAGCAGGCCGAGCGTCGGCGCAACGCTGGTCAGGGCCGGGCGGTGCAGCGCCAGCGCGTAGCCTGCCGCCAGCGCCGCGCCAGCGCCGAGCGCCAGGGCGCCAGGGCGCCCCGCGCCAGACACGCGGGCCAGGGCGTAGCTGACCGCCGTGGCGAGGGTCAGCCAGGCGAGGGTTGGCCAGGCGGGGGCACGCGGCATGCCGCCCACGCTCCGTAGCTGGACCTGGTAGAGCACGAAGCTCAGCTCCCGCGGGTCGTCGGGGGCGATGAAGGGGCTGGAGCGCATGCTGATGCGCAGGTCGCCCGCCTGGTCGGCGACGGCGAGCAGGTGGTAGCGCCGTGGCTCGCCGGGCGGCAGGCTCAGGTGGTACTCGAGACCGGGGCCGGTCTCCCAGGTGGTGGTGGTGGTAGCCGGGCTGCCCCCGGCGCTGAGCGTGACCAGGTGGCGGCCGCCACCGGCCCCGGGTATGAGCACGGCCGCCGTGGGGCGCATCCAGCGGTAGGGCCGCCCACCGCTACGCGCCAGATACTCCCACCACCAGAGGTAGCCGCGCGGCGCGTCCGGCATCATCACCCGCTCGGGGGGCTCCGAGCCGTTTGCGCCGCGGAGGAACGGCGCGTCGTCCTCGCGGCGCTGCAGGGCGAGGTCGCCGCCGACATAGAGCGTATGCGCGAGCGGCGCCTGGTAGGCGAGCAGCCAGAGACCGAGCGCGACCGCCAGCAGGCCCGTCAGCGCGACAAGCTCCCCGCTCCCGCCAGCTCGCGCCCAGCGCTCCCCCATCACTGGTGATTGGTTGCCCCCCAGGTGATGACGATCACGCCAATCACCACGATCACGGCGCCGATGATCTTCGCGGGCGTGATCGTCTCATTGAGGAAGAAGCGCGATGGGATGAGAATGATCACGTAGTTGAGGGCGAGCAGCGGGTAGGCGAACGAGAGGTTGACCCGCGAGATCACGCCCAGCCAGAAGAGCGCCCCGCCAAAGACGAGGGCGAAGCCCAGGATGACCCGCCAGTCACTGAAGGTCGCCCAGAGCACGCGCAGGTCGAGCGAAAAGGCGCCGACCCGGCTGCTGACCGCGTTGACGCCGAGTTTGAGCAGCACCTCGCCGATGACGGTGAGCGTGCTGGCGGTGAGCAGAAGGGTGAGAACGGGGAGCATCGGGGCTGCCTTCGTGGTGTTCTTCATCGAAATCGAATGCTGACATCGAATGCTGACCCGCCAGGCGGAGCGGCTGGGAGGCTGCGGATCAACGGATCGTTGCCCGGCTGAGCACGTAGACCGCGTAATCGCAGATCCCGCTGCGCATGGCATAGGTTGTCACCACCGTGAACCAGTCGCTGAACAGGGCACGATACGCATCATTCGTGCGGATATGGCTGCCGCGGTCGATGGCGTGCATGAGCTGGCCGGCCGGGTTCTGGCCGGGCGGCGGCGGGGTATCCTCCATGATCAGCGCGGTAGCGCCGGGCTGCAGCACGCGGGCGAGCTCGGCCATGACGGCACGGGCCTGTTCGTCGGGGAGGTGATGGAGCACACCGAGGACGAGGGCGGCGTCGAAGCTCGCGTCGGCGAAGGGGAGCGCCTCGCCGGCGCCGGCAAGGAAGGCGCCGGGGCGGTGGCGCACGGCGAAGCGCAGGTAGCCCACCGCCGGGTCGATGCCCACGTAGCGCCGGGCAGGGAAGTCGCCCGCAAATTCGCCGGTGCCGCAGCCCAGGTCGAGGAAGCGGCGGGCGTCGCCAGCCCAGGGGCGCAGTTCACGGGCGATCACAGCCCGCTCGCCGTGGAAGCCAGCCTCAACCAGCCAGCGGAGCCCGTTCCAGAGGCGTGGCACGGCGCTCACCCGGTCGAGGGCAGTCTGCAGACCATAGGTTGAAGCGAGCGAGCTTGTGGATGCCATAGCGATGGTCCTGCCTGGTGCTAGTGCGATTGCAGATTGCAGATTTGCGATGGTAGATTGGGCGCGGCGCAGCTGGACACGATCGAGGTCGCGCTGATGCCCGAACAGGTCGCCTGGAACTGCACTAGGGTTGCGGCGCGCTGTCGCGGGCCATGCGGGACAGGGCCGGGACCGGCCTCTGGTGTCCGGCGGTCGCCAGTTCGTTGCGCGCTGGCTCTGACCACGACGGCTGCGGCGCGGGCTGCGCTAGCTCCCGGCGGCGGGCCAGGGCGACCACCGAGAGGCCAAAGGGCAGGTTGCCACCGAGGCCCAGCCAGGCAGCCTCGAGGGCCATCGGCGCGCGCAGCACGGCATTGGCGGCGGGGCCGGGCAGCGCCATGGCCGACTCGTCGCCCCGGTCGGGGGTGAAGCGCTCGAGCAGGCGCGCAGCCGCCGCCAGCGGGAAGAGCAGGCTGAGCACATAGCTGCAGCGCTCGACGCTGAAGCCGGCGGTGGCGAGCATCGTCTGCAGCGCGCGGGCGGTGTAGCGGCGGCGGGTATGCACCTGCCGATCGTGACGCGAGCGCAGCCACTCGTAGGCCGGCAGGCGGATCAGCAGATGACCACCCGGGCGCAAGACGCGGCGCGTTTCGGCGAGGGCGGTGGCCTCGTCGGGGACACCACGGTGGTAGAGCACATCATAGGAGGTGACGAGGTCGAAGCTGGCGTCGGCGAAGGGCAGGCCGAGCACCGAGCCGCGGGTGAAGCGGCCGGGCAGGCGTTCGGCGCCCAGGGCCGCGGCGTCGGGGCTGTAGTCGAGCCCGATGACCTCGCCGTAGCGCTGCAGGAAGAGTGCATCGCCGCCAGTGCCGCAGCCCGCATCGAGGATGCGCAGGCCCGGCCGCTGGCGGTAGAGCGGGTCGAGCAGGGCGGCACTGATCGCGCGCATGCCACCGTACCACCAGTGGTGCAGCTCAACAGCAGCCAGGGTTGTGTACTCGCTCTTCTCCATGCGCCGGCGACTATACCAGAAGGTTGTTACCAGTGCAACTACAGCCGTCAGGTTACACTGTTGCTGAGCACGCCAAGGGCGGTACCCTCGAGCTCCACCTGGTCGCCCGGCTCCAGCCAGGGGCCGAAGCCGCCGCCCATCTCTAGCAGCGTGCCCCCGCCGACGGCACCGCTGCCGATCACCTCGCCGGGGTGGAGGGTGACCGCGCGGCTGGCGTGGGCGATCAGCTCGGCGAAGGGGTAGTACTGGCTGCCGGCGGCGGCCCGCGAGCGCTCGATGCCATTGACCCGCCCGACCAGCACGATGTGCAGGCGTCCCCCGTCGCGGTAGAGCTCCAGTTCGTCGGGTGTGACGAGCCAGGGGCCGAGCGAGGTAGCGAAGTCGCGCGACTTGGCGGGGCCGCAGCCCAGGGCCCGTTCGAGTTCCTCGGCCTCACGATCAACCCAGGCATTAAGCAGGGTATAGCCGGCGATGACCGGATCCGTCTCTTCGGGGCTGAGGTCGCGGGCCGGGTGCCCGATCACGCAGGCCAGGCCGAGGGCGTAGTCGAGGGTTGCGCCGTGCGGCATCGGAATGGCGTCCTCGGGGCCGAAGACCGCACCGTGGTTGGCGAAGCTAAAACTGGGGCCGCGATACCACTCACCGGGGAGGCCAGCGCCGCGCAGGGTGCGGGCGGCGATGGCGTGCTCCTCGAAGCTTTCGTAGATGCGCAGGCTGGTGGGGTTGGGCAGGGGGGCAAGCAGGCGCACCTGGCTGAGCGGCAGCAGCATGGCCTCGCCGCCAATCGAGAGGCTGCCGCCAGGCCCGGCCAGCGCAGCGGTGAAGCTCGGGCTCTCCGGGTCCTGGATCGACGCCGCGGGCTCGGCGCCCAGCATCTGGGTCACGGCCGCGAGGATGGCGGCGGCGCTGTCGAGATTGACCTCGTTCTGGTCGGCGCGCAGCAGGCTGAGCATATCCCAGCGCAGGCCCTCGGCCTCCTCGATCACCAGCGGCGCGGCGACCGCCAGGTCAACCACCACGTCCCCGAGCAGCGCGCCCGCTCGCGGCGCGCCATCGGGTGGGACAAAGGTGACAAGGCGCATGGCACCTCCTACAGATTCCCCCGCCTGGCCTGCTCGCGCTCGATAGCCTCAAAGAGGGCACGGAAATTGCCCTTGCCGAAGCCACGGCTGCCCTTGCGCTGAATAAGCTCGATGAAGAGGGTGGGCCGGTCCTGCATCGGCTGGCTGAAGATCTGCAGCAGGTAGCCCTCCTCGTCGCGATCAACCAGGATGCCGCGCTCCTGGAGGGCCTGGCGGCTCTCGTCGATGGCGCCGACGCGCTGTTCGAGGTCGTCGTAGTAGGCGGCGGGCACGCTGATGAAGGGGATGCCCGCGGCGCGCAGCGCATCCACCGTGGCGCAGATGTCGCCGGTCGCCAGGGCGATGTGCTGGACGCCCGGCCCGCCATAGTACTCGAGGAACTCGGCGATCTGGCTCTTCTTGCGTCCCTCGGCCGGTTCGTTGATCGGAAACTTGATCTTGCCGCTGCCGTTCTGCATGACCTTCGACATCAGGGCTGAGTAGTCGGTGGCGATGTCCTGGTCGTCGAAGTGGACGAGCTGCTTGAAGCCGAGCACATCGCGGTAGAAGCCGACCCAGCGCTCCATCCCCCCGGCTTCGACGTTGCCCACGATGTGGTCGATCGCGGCAATGCCGGTCTCGGGTACGGGCGGCCGTTCGGTGATGGCGCGGTAGCCGGGTAGAAACGGTCCCTCGTAGCCATCGCGCTCGATGAAGCTGTGGACGGTATCGCCATAGGTGGCAATGCTCGCCTTGCGCACGCGGCCAGCGGCGTCCTCGGCGACGGTTGGCGCCAGCACGCCGCGCGCACCGCGGGCCAGGGCGGCCTCGTAGGCCGCGGCGGCGTCGCACACGCGCAACGCGATGTCCTTCACCCCGTCGCCGTGACGGGCGACGTGCGCGGCGATCGGGTGATCCGGCGTCAGCGGCGCGGTGAGCACGAAGCGAACGTTGCGGCGCTGCAGCACGTAGCTTGCCCGGTCGCGCACGCCGGTTTCGAGCCCGGCGTAGGCGATGGGCGCCAGGCCGAGGGTGCTGCGGTAGAAGTGCGCCGCCTGCCGCGCATTGCTGACATAAAACTCGACATAATCAACACCGTAGAACTCTAGCGGGTCGTGGATGGACTGCATTTGCGGTAATTACCTTGTATCGAGCGCTCCTTCTAGCACCTGGCGAGCCGGGTTGCACCACGGCCCTGAGTCATCATACCGGGCCTACTCTGGTGTGTCAAAGCTGGTGCGGCGTCCGGACCTGGTTGCCGGAACGCGCTCGTTGGCCCTACGCCAATGCGTCCGCCTTACGGGGCGGGAGCCGCCAGTAGTAGTCGTTCGCACGCGCCATCAGGCCAGAGTCCACGAGATAGCGTCGTCGTGACGCGACATCATCGTGGTGGCGTCTGAGCAGCGTGTCAGCGGTCAGGCCATCGGCCCCCAGACCGATATGTCACCGTCGCCCACGGTTGTCAAACGCTTACCAACGAGTCATCCAACCGTCATGCGTAGAGGGCGACACTACGAGCTGCCATCGTTAGCATGGGCAAGACAACACAGTCCCGCCCGGTCGCGTGGAGGTTTCGTGATGCATCAACGTCTCCGCCGTGCTGTCACCCTGGTGCTGGCCACGGTATCACTCCTGCTGATCAGCCTGGTTTCCGGCCATGCCGAGGCCAATCGACCGACCGATCCGGCGGTCGGTCGTCCTGACCAGGCCGTGCTTATTGCTCCTGAACAGCCGGCTGAGCCGGCTGCCGGTGTGCTCGCCGCACTGGATGAGGCGAGCGGCTACGCCTACCTCTCGCCCGTCACTGCCGCGCCACGGCCCTTCACCCACCTGTTGCTGCGCTGGGAGGCCGTCCAGCCCGCTGCTGACACGGTGAGCCTGGAGGTGCGCGTCTCGCTCGATGGGAACGCCTGGTCGCCCTGGGGGGTGGTGCTCGAGAACCCTGACCTGTGGCTGCCCGAGGATGGCGACGAGGTGCACTGGAGCGACGAGTTGTACGCGGGCGAGGGGGCTCGTTTCTGGCAGGTGCGCGCCCGGCTGACCGCCGGCCCCGACGGGGCGCTGCCCGTGCTGCGGCGCATCGAGGTGAACACGGTGGATGCGCGCTTTGGCCCGGCGGCGCCGCAGCCCGATCCGCCGGCTGCCATGGCGCTCGCCCAGCTCAGCCGCCCGCCCGTGGTGAGCCGCAGCGCCTGGGGCAACCCCGACGGCCAGGGTAGCCGGGTGCCGCCCAGTTACTACCCGGTGCGCCATCTGGTCATCCACCATACCGCCGACGCCAATAGTCTCTCGGGGAGCCAGCAGAGTTGGGCCGATCGGGTGCGGGCGATCTGGTCGTTCCATACCTTTACGCGGGGTTGGGGCGATATTGGGTACAACTACCTGGTCGATCCCAACGGCGTTATCTACGAGGGTCGCGCCGGCGGCGATGATGCGGTCGCCTTCCACGACACCGCCAACTACGGCTCGCTGGGCGTCGTCCTGATCGGGACCTACGCCTCAGTATCGCCCACCACCCCCGCCGTCGACAGCCTGGTCAGCCTGCTGGCCTGGAAGGCCGAGCAAAAGGGCCTCGACCCGCTGGGCCGCTCGTTCTACTACGGCTGTTCGATCTCGCGCTACTGCAGCCCCTTCAACCCGGGCGCAGTGGTCAGCACGATCAGCGGGCATCGTGACGTGACGCCCGGGCACACGACCTGCCCCGGCGATCGGCTCGCGGCCATGCTGCCGAGCATCCGTCAGCGGGTGCGCGACCGGCTGAGCGGGGTTGGGCCCGTGGACAACGGCGATCTCACCATTGATGACCGTGAGAGCAGCTTTGAGCGCAGCGCGGCGAACTGGTACGAGGGGCCCTGCGGCTTCGACGGCTACACGGCCTACACCTTCGGCACCGACAATCCGGCCGAGAGCACCAACCGGGGCCGCTGGCGGCCGGCCATTCCCGAGGCCGGGCGCTACCACGTGGTCGTGCACATCCCCAGGGGCTGCGGGCTGCCGCAGGCCACGGCGCGCGCCGTGTACAGCATCGCGGCCGCCGATGGGCTCTACCAGGTGACCGTCAATCAGAACACCGCTGAGGAGTGGGTCTCGCTGGGGGCCTACACGTTCAACGCCGGGCGCCAGGGCTACGTGGAGCTGAGCGATCTTACGGGCGAGCCGCTGATCAGCCAGCGGGTGGTCTACTTCGACAGTGTGCGCTGGCTGAAGGAGGACCCGGCGGCGGCGCGGGTCGATCTGCTGAACGTGCGCTACGATCGGCTCAATCTGGGCGCGGGCGAGTTGCTGAAGGTCACCTTCACCGTGCGCAACAGTGGCACGCTGCCCGTCGAGGGGCAGGCCCCCGAGGCGGGGCGCGTTGCCGATGGCAGCTACAACCTGGCCGACAGCTACGTCTACGACGAGGCGGAGTGTTTTCTGGGCGCAGCCGGGCAGGCTTATCCGAGCTACCCCAAAGAACTGGGCCGCATCCGGCTGACCCTCGGCCCGCTTGAGGCGGGCCGCCAGCCCGCCTGCGCCGGTGACAGCGGCGGCTACCCGTGGCGCTGGGGTATCAACGGGCGGCTCGCGCCGGGCGAGACCCGCGATGTGGTGGGCTATGTGCGGCTGCGAACGCCGGGGAGCTTCAGTGTGCGCGCCGGCCTGATCAACGAGTATGTCGGCTACTTTGCGCGCGACGTGGCGCCCACCGGGGTGACGGTGACCGCCGAGCGTCAGCTGCCCGTGCCGGTCGCCTACGATGAACTGCTCCGGCCCCTGGCCCACGTCTACCGCGCGGATGGCGTCCCGGACAATCTGCTGGGGCGCACCCCGGACGGCTCAGCCGCCCTGCGTGGCGACTACCTCGGCAGCTTCGTCTGGCAGGGAGAAGTGCGCACCTGGGGGCCAGACGGCCCGCTGGCCCGCGCGCCCGATGTGGCGGAACGCCTGATCATCGAGCAGACGCGGGTCGTTGTGGCGCCGGTGGCTGGCCAGTATACCGTGCGGCTCAACAGCGACGCCGCGGCCTGGCTGTGGGTGGATGGGCAACTGGTGGTCAGCGCGGCAGGTCGCCAGGACGAGAACAGCGTGGAGGCGACCGTGACATTGAGCGCCGGGCGGCACGTGCTGGCGTTCCGCTCGGTCGAATCGGGCGGCACTGTGACGGCGGGCTACGCCTTGCGCGCGCCGGGGGCGACCACCTTCGGCCCGCCGATCGACGGGCTCGTTGGTACGGGCGCCGTGGTCGAACAGCGCCTTGGCGCCACCGTCCGGCAGCTGGGCGGGCTGGCGCTGGCCGCCGACGATATGGGCGGCAGCGCTGTGGCGAGGCTGCGGGTCTCGGTGAACGGCGGGCCGTGGGTCGAGCAGTCCGGCCCGCTCATCACGCTCGGTGCCCTGCCTGACGGGCAGTACAGCCTGCGCTACCTGGCGCTGGATGGAGCGGGCAACCAGTCGGCGGAGCGCACCCTGAACCTGCGCGTGGACTCGCGCCTGGAGGTGCGGCGCAGCTATCTGCCGCTGACGGCGCGGTAGCAACGCCATCAGCGCTGCTTAAAGATCGACAGGTGCAGCTTGATCGGGTGCCCGCAGGTTGAGCACTGCGTACCATTGAGGCCGACCATGCGCGTCACGCCATTGGTGCGGGTGATCAGCGTCTGGTGGCAGGCCGGGCAGCGGGTGGATTGGTTCGGCTCGGCGCCGTAGACAAACGCCAGCTCGCCCTCGTGGCCGATGCGGCGCGCCCGCGTGGTTGAGGCAGCCGTCTCGCTGCCGGCGTCACCGGGGAGCACGTGCCAGGGCGTCTCCTGGCCGAGGGTCTCCTTGATCCAGGCGACGAGGGCGCGGAGCTCGCCCTGGTCGTCATTGACGCCGTGGTGGATGCGCGTGGTCACCTCGATATGGACGTTCCAGCGGCTGCGGGCGCGCTCGGCGATGGTGAGCACCTCACGCCAGGCAGGCAGGCCACCGAGGCGGGCATAGCTCGCATCGCTAAAGCCGCGCAGATCGAGGCTGAGCCCATCGAGGTAGGGGCCGAGCTGGTCGAGGGCTTCGCAGGTCATCGCGCCGGTGGTGACCAGCGCCGTGTAGCGGCTGGAGGCGCGGCTCAGCTGGAGCAGCGCCCGCACATACTCATGGTTGACTGCGGGCTCGCCGTAGGCCCAGACAACCCCCCGGCAGAGGCGCTCCAGCGCGAAGCTGGCGGCCCGCTCCGGCTCGAGCCGGCGCTGCCGGTCCGGATCGGTCGGAATGGCGCCGAAGGGACCGCGGCCCTGCTCGGCGACGGTGGCATAGCCCCAGCCGCCGATAGCAAGGGCCAGGGTATCGGGCAGAAAGTGCCAGAGCCGATAGTCCTCGATCGGCCCGATCGAGGCCCCGCTGATCAGGCCGTACCCGAGCAGATCGATGCCGGTTTCACTGCCGGCACGCACCTGGCAGCGGCCGAGGTCGCCAGGCCGGAGCGTGCAACGCCACTGGCAGGCCAGGCAGGTGGTGCTCCCGTCCTGGGTGGGGATGATCAGATCGGCCTGCGGGTACGACATACAAACTCCTGGGCTCGGACGATGTCCGGACGTATTCACACGTCTGGCTGGGAGCGAGCGCAGCTCGCCCGCGCTCCCGGGCGGACGTGGTTGCTCCAACGCTGAACACGTACCGATGTCTGGCGTTTTGCCCACCGTTCGAGTATAATGCTCGAGGGTCTCAGATGGGGAATCCTTCCCGTCTGAGGCTCACGCATGCGATGCTTCCGCATACGCTCAGTGTAACATGACACTGCGGCGTGGTTCCAGGGACGTCATGGACCAGTCTCCCTCACGGCGCGGACTCGGCGCCGAGCCCGGCTCGTCATCCACCCCCGAACAGGCCAGCCCCGATGCCACGTGGTCACCCGTGGCGAGACCAGGCAGCGAGTCCGAGGCGCCCGTGCGTGTGCGCAACCTGGTGCGTGAACTGGTCGAGACGGCGCTCTTCATTCTGCTGGTCTTCTTCATTGTCCGCGGCATCGTGCAGAACTTTAAGATCGAGGGCTCCAGCATGGAGCCCACGCTGCACACCGGACAGTATATCCTCGTCAACAAGCTGGTCTATTTCCACTTTGACCTGAACGCCCCGCTGCGGCTCATGCCTGGCCAGGAGGTGCTCGACCAGCGCGTGATCTATCCCTTTCACCAGCCGCGCCGGGGCGACATCGTCGTTTTCGAGTATCCGCGTGATGTTTCGAAGGACTACATCAAGCGCGTGATCGGCCTGCCGGGCGACACGGTGGAGATCCGCGACGGGCAGGTGCTGGTCAATGGTGAGGTGCTCGACCAGCCCTACCTGGAGGGCGCGCCGACCTACTGTGTCGCCGGCTACGCCTGCCAGGTCGGCCCGGTCGAGGTGCCTGCCGGCCATATCTTTGTGATGGGGGATAATCGCGCCAACTCCAGTGATTCGCGCGAGTGGGGCCCGCTCCCGCTGGACCGGGTGCTCGGCCAGGCCTGGCTGATCTACTTCCCGGTGGGCGACTGGGGGCTCGTTCCTCACCACGATTACAGCGCGCCAGCGAGCGTGGCGACCGGTCCGTAGACGGCGGTCGCATGCACGTCGCGATCAATGCCCATCTGCTCGCCCATACGCGCTCCTTCCGGCGCGCAGGGATCTCGCACTACGTCGAGCAGGTGCTGGTCCAGCTCGGCCAGATCGACCGGCACAACCGCTACAGTGTCTACACGACCCGTGGTCTCGACCAGGAGGCGCTGCAACTGCCGCCCAACTTCCGGGTGATCCCGAGTCGTCTGCCGACGATCAACCCGCGGGTGCGTATCCCCTGGGAGCAGTTGCTGGCCCCGCTGTTGCTGCGGCGCAGCGGGGCCGACCTGTTCCACGGGGTGCACAGCGTGGTCCCGCTGGCCAGCTCGCTGCCCAGCGTGGTCACGGTGCACGACCTGGCCTTCATCCGCTTTACGCAGACCTTTCGCGGCTACAACCGGGCCTACCTCGATGTTGCCACCCGCCTGAGTGTGCGCCGCGCCGCGCGCATCCTGGTGGTGTCCGAGCATACGCGGCGCGAGGTGATGGGGCTGCTCGGCGTGCCGCCCGAGCGGATCGTGGTGACGCCGAATGCCGTGCGTGAGCACTTTCGCGTGCCCGATCCGGCGGCCCTGGCGGCCTTCCGGGCGCAGAAGGGGCTGCCCGAGCAGTTCGTGCTCTACGTCGGTACGCTGGAACCGCGCAAGAATCTGACCACGCTGCTGGAGGCCTACGCCGAGGTGGTGCGGCACCACGACGTGCCGCTGCTGGTGGGCGGCGGCAAGGGCTGGCTCTACGAGGCCGTCTTCCAGCGGCTGGAGCAACTGGGCCTGGGCGAGCAGGTCCACTTCATTGGCTACATCGATGAGGACGAGTTGCCGCTCTGGTACGCTGCGGCCAGCGTCTTTGTCTTCCCCTCGCTCTACGAGGGCTTCGGCATGCCGCCGCTGGAGGCGATGGCCTGCGGCACGCCGGTGATTACCTCCAACAGTTCGAGTCTGCCCGAAGTGGTCGGTGAGGCCGGGATCACCGTTGCGCCCACCGATGTGGCCGGCTTCGCCGAGGCGATCACGCGGGTGCTGCGCGACGCCGAGCTGCGCCAGGCGCTGCGCGAACGCGGCCTCATACAGGCGCGGAGCTTCAGCTGGCGGGTGACCGCCGAACGCACCCTGGCAGCCTACGAGGCCGCCGTGCGCGCGCGCGGTGGCTAGCGCGATTGCAGATTGCAGATTTGCGATTGTAGATTGGGCGCGGCGCAGCTGGACACGGTCGAGGTCGCGCTGATGCCCGAACAGGTCGCCTGGAACTGCACTAGCGCGCCATCCGGGTCTTGTTCGCTGCCGCGCCCTCGGCATCGACGCCCTCCCGGCTGGGGTCTCTCAGGGGTAGGGTTTTTGGGCGTTGCGCCCCCAGGCCCCGCATACCCCACCCCCTACCCCCTCCCCTGCCAGGGG
>JACAEO010000349.1 GCA_013388805.1 Chloroflexota bacterium | reverse complement strand
GCGTCACGATGAGCGATGACGGCAACGACAATGCGGAACTGCCAACTGGATTTGGTATGAGGAATCTTGCGCTGCCCATGCGCCGCAAGACCCCGCGCGGAGCCTGCCCTGCCCCTCGACAAGCTCGGGAGCCGCGCAGCCGAAGGGCTCGGGGTGACATGGGTTGCTCCCGGCGCCACTGGCCCGCCGCCGGGCCAGCAGGTACTCAGTATGCCATGACCCTGGGATGTTCAGGCGGTTCCGCTTCCCTTATCGGCTATGTAGATCAGCCGCCTTTCAGCAGGGCTCCGTCAACGTCCGGTTGATCGTCCGCGCCGTGAACGTCAACGCCCCGGCTCCTGGTGCGACGGGCCCCTGCGTGGCCGGGGGAGCCCGCGGCTTCCGGCGCCGGGCGGACGACGTTGACGGAGCCCTGGCCGTTCACTCCCGGCTGCACAGCGGCGCAAGCCGTGCTATCATACGGCGATACCGACTGCCAACAGCCTGGGGGATCCGTATGGCGCAGACGCAGACCCGCCGGCACAAGGCCCTGCGAGCGGAACTGCCTGGTCGCTTTGGTCGCACCGCGGCGGAGGACCTTGAGACGCGCATCGACGAACTACTGGCCGAGGTGCTGGAAGATGCGCCGCTGACCGCTGCCCAGCTCCTGCCCCTCGATGAGGAGGACGAGGACCGCCGGGTGGTTGTGACCGGGATGGGCGTGGTCTCGCCCTTCGGCACCGGGATTGCGCCCTTCTGGGAGGGCCTGACGAGCGGGCGGAGCGCGATCACGCGCATCACGCACTTTGACCCGAGCGGCTACCCCTGCCAGCTTGCCGGCCAGGTGCCGGGCTTCGCGCCGCAGCAGTTCATGGATGCCCGCGATGCGCGGCGTATGGCCCGCGCGAGCCAGCTGGCGGTGGCCGCCGCGCGCATGGCGGTCGCGGCCGCCGGGCTGCGCATCGACCCGGGCGCCAGCGAGGAGATCGGCACGCTGATCGGCTGCGGCACCAGCTCCATGCCGGACGTTGAGCAGGCGGTGAAGACGATGCTGCAGCGGGGCGGTATGAAGCTCAACCCGTTCTTCATCCCGGCTGCGCTGCCGCACATGCCGGCCAGCCAGGTCGCCATCCAGCTGGGTCTGCGCGGGCATACCTCGGCGATCAGCACCGCCTGCGCCGCCGGCACCCAGGCGATCGGCGAGGCGGCGGAGGTGATCAAGCGCGGCGATGCCGAGATTATGCTCGCGGGCGGCGCCGAGGCGCCGATCACCGAGCTGAGCCTGGGCGCCTTCTGCGTGATGCGCGCCTTGAGCACACGCTCCAACGAACTGCCTGCGCGGGCCTCGCGGCCCTTCGATGCCCGCCGCGACGGCTTTGTGCCCGGCGAAGGCGCCGGCGTGCTCGTGCTCGAACGGCTCTCTAACGCCCGCCGCCGCGGCGCAGCCATCCTCGCCGAAGTGGCCGGCTATGCGACAAGCTGCGATGCCTACCACGTCACTGCGCCCGATCCCGCGGGCCACGGCGCGGCCCGCGCCATGCGCCTGGCGCTGCAGCGCGCCCGGCTCGATCCGCAACAGGTCGACTATATTAACGCCCACGCTACCTCCACCCCCGCCGGTGACCTGGCCGAGACCCGGGCGATCAAGCAGGTCTTCTGCGAGTATGCCTACAGTGTGCCGATCAGCGCCAATAAGTCGATGATCGGCCACCTTACCGGCGCGGCCGGCGCGGTTGAGGCCGTGGCGACGGTACTGGCCCTCCAGCACGGCTGTATCCCACCGACCATCAACCAGGAGGAGCCCGATCCCGAGTGCGACCTTGACTATGTGCCCAATCAGGCGCGCGATGCCGAGCTGCAGAGCGCGATCTCCAACTCCTTTGCCTTCGGCGGCGTCAATGCCGTGCTGGTCTTTCGCAAACGCTAGGATGATGAACTGGGACATCATTGGTCACCGCTGGGCCGTCGAGCAGCTGCGGGCCAGCATCCAGGCTGGCAGCGATGCCCACGCCTACCTGATCGGCGGGCCGCCCGGCCTCGGCAAGGCGCTGCTCGCCCTGCGCATCGCTCAGGCCCTCAACTGCGAGTCCAGCCCCGGCGATCCCTGCCTGAGCTGCCGCGCCTGCCGGCGCATTGCCCACGGCAATCACCCGGACGTGCGCCTGGCGAGCATGGAGCGCCAGGCCGCCGGCCTCAAGGCCGAGGAGGCGGCCCGCCAGAAGGAGCTGAAGATCGCGACTGTCCGCGAGTGGCAGCGCGACATCGCGCTGCGCCCCTACGAGGGCCGGCGCCGGGTGCTCTTGCTGCACGATGCCGAACGGCTCAGCGAAGAGGCCGCCAACGCGATGCTCAAGACGCTCGAGGAGCCGCCGCCCCACGCCACGCTCATCCTGGTGGCCAATAGCACCGACCTGCTGCCGACCATCGTCTCGCGCTGCCGTGTGCTGCGCCTGCGCCCCCTGCCACGCCAGCAGGTGGCCGAGGCGCTCATCGCTCGTGGTGTGGCCGCCGCAGACGCGGCGCTGCTCGCCGCCTGGAGCGGCGGCCGCATCGGCTGGGCCCTGGCCCTGCTGGACGATCCCGAGGCGCTGGCCCGCCGCAGTGCGCAACTCACCGACCTGCTCGCCATCCACGCCGAGGGGCGCGGCGCGGGCATGCGCTGGGCCGAGCAACGGGCAAAGGAGTACCGCGGCGGCGAGCAGGAGACGGTCTTCGCCTGGCTAGAGCTCTGGCAGGGCTGGTGGCGCGATGTGTTGCTCATCGCTGCCGGCAGCCCCGAGGGCGTGGTCAACATCGATCGCCACACCGAACTGCAACAGGCTGCCCGCCGCCATCCCCTGCCCCAGATCTTCGACTTCGTGAGTCGCATCGGCCAGGCCGCGCAGCAGTTGCGCGAGAACGGCAATCCCCAGCTGGTGCTCGAGAACCTGGCGTTGCACCTGCCGCGGGCTGCGATGTGACGTCGATGCCCCCGGCGCATTGCCGGGACACCGCGCGTGAAGCTTTCTTTCCCCCGGCGCCCCGCTTCTTCTCCGCTGGTCACACGGCGAACGGCGTATACTCAGACGAGGTGTCACCAGGCCCGCCGTATCCAGCCATCCCAGGAGTTCCGCATGGGCCACTCGCACGTCGCTCCGCTGCCCTATCGCCTGCTGCAGCAGCGCCTCGACCGCAATGTCACCGGCGCACCCGACTCGCCGGACTTTCTGCGCATCCTGCAGCTGCTCTTCACACCCGCCGAGGCCGACCTGGCCCGGCGCATCCCGACCACCTTCACCTCGTTGCGCCGCCTCGCCCGCCGCGCTGCCATCCCCGAGGAGCAACTCAGCGCCATGGTGACGAGCATGGCCGAGCGCGGGCTGGTCTTCGACCTGGAGCACGAGGGCCGGCGCTATGTGGCGCTGGCGCCGGTGGTGATCGGCTTCTTCGAGTTCACCTTTATGCGCGCGCGCGAGGGCTACCCGACCGAGCAATTGGCCCGGCTGTTCGATGAATACTTCTTCGAGCGCGCCGACTTCGCCCATGCCGTCTTTGCCGGCCAGACGCAGATCGGGCGCTCGCTGGTCCGCGAGGAGGCGCTCCCCACGGGTGACCATACCGAGATCCTCGACTGGGAACGCGCCTCGCTGATCGTCGAGACGGCCCGCAGCCACGCGGTATCGCTCTGCGCCTGCCGCCACCACGCCCTGCACGCCGGCCACGCCTGTGCGCACCCGCTCCGCACCTGCCTCAGCCTGAACATCGGAGCCGAGCTCCTGGCCCGCCAGGGGATCGCCGAGCCGATCAGCAAGGGCGAGGCCATGCAGATCCTCGAGCAGGCGAAGGCCGCCGGGCTGGCCCAGACCGGCGATAATGTGCAGCGCAATGTTAGCTACATCTGCAACTGTTGCGGCTGCTCATGCGGCATGATGAATGCCATCCGCCGGTTCGATATCCGCAATGCGATCGTCACCTCGAACTGGATCGCGGTGATCGACCCCGAACGCTGCCGGGGCTGCGGCCGCTGCGCAAAGGCATGCCCCGTCCAGGCGATTACGATCACCCAGGGCGAGCAGGACGGCCGGCGCCGCAAGTGGGCCGTGCGTGACCCCGAGCTCTGTCTGGGTTGTGGCGTCTGCTATAGCACCTGCAAGCACGGCGCGCTGACGATGCAGAAACGCGAACGTCGCGTCTATACGCCCGAAACGACCTTCGAGCGCATCGTCGCGATGGCGATCGAGCGGGGCAAACTCGGCGATCTGCTGCTCGACAATCTGGAAGGCTGGGGCGCAGAAGCGCTGGCCCACGTGGTGCAGGTCGTGGAGCGCACGCCGCTCCCGGCGGCCATCAATGCCATCGCGCCGCTCAAGTCGATCTTCCTGCACGGAGTGGTGGAGGCCGCCCGCGCCACCACCGGCAAGGCGGCGGACCTGGTGTAATGGCCGCCCCCCGGCCCCGCACCTCTCAGGTGGAGCGTTTCTGGCGGATGGCGTCCTGATGCGCTGCTTGCCCTCACCCCCATCCCCCCCTCTCCCAGGCTGGGAGAGGGGGGGATGTTGTTGGCGTTGCGGTGCGCCAGCGAATCTGGCGCACTTCAACGCCAGATTCTGGCCCCCTCCCCTGGCAGGGGAGGGGG
>JACAEO010000368.1 GCA_013388805.1 Chloroflexota bacterium | reverse complement strand
CGGCCCCCCCCCCCCCCCCCCCCCTCGTCGATGCTCAGCGGCGACAGGGGGCGCGTCGCTGGCGGATCACACCTCCATCACCATAGGCAGGACCATCGGGCGGCGTCTGGTCTCACGGTAGAGAAACTCACTCACCACGTCCTTGATCTTGCGATTGATGAACGCGGCGTCCACACCGGTGCCGGGAACGGCGCCATTGCGGGCGGTGAGCGCGGCGCGCACGGCCTCCTTGGTCGCCTCAACGAGATCCTGGCTCTGGCGCATATAGACGAAGCCACGGGAGACCACGTCCGGCCCGGAGACGAGGGTACCCGAGGCGCTGTCGATGCCGACAACCACGATCAGCATGCCGTCCTTGGCGAGCATCTGCCGGTCGCGCACCACCACATTGCCCACATCGCCGATCGTTGTCCCGTCGACATAGATGTAGCCGACGGGCGCCTTACCGGTGACCTTGCCGAAGCCGCGGGCGAACTCCATGATCGTACCGCCCTCGGGGATGAGCACATTCTCGTTGTTGTAGCCGGCGCCCATCCCGATCGCCATTTTGCGGTAGAGCACCATATGGCGATAGTCGCCGTGGAAGGGGACAACGAATTCGGGGCGCAGGAGTGAGAGGACAAGCTTCAGTTCTTCCTGGGCGGCGTGGCCAGAGACGTGGACATTGGCCTGGCCACCGTAAATGACCTCGGCACCGAGCTTGAACAGGTTGTTGATCACCCGCCCGACGCTCACCTCGTTGCCGGGGATCGGCGTCGCCGAGACGACCACCGTATCGCCCTGCTTGATCTTGAGGTGCGGATAGTCACGGTTCGCCATGCGGTTGAGCGCGGCCATTGGCTCGCCCTGGGAGCCGGTGCAGATCACAGCGATCTGGTCATCGGGGTAGGCAGCGAGCTCATTGGGGCGGATCAGCGTCCCCTCTTCGGCGCGCAGGAAGCCCATCTCGAGCGCGATGCGCGAGTTATTCTCCATGCTGCGTCCGGCGACCAGCACCTTGCGCCCGTAGGCCTCGGCCGAGTCGATCACCTGTTGGACGCGGCTGATATTGGAGGCGAAGGTGGCGACGATGATCCGCCCGGGCGCGACGGCGAAGATGTTATCAAAGGCCTCGCCGACCGACTGTTCGGAGGGCGTATAGCCCTTCGACTCAACGCGCACACAGTCGGTGATCAGCACGAGCGGCTTGCGCTGCCCCAGTTCGGCGATCTTCTGGATATCGGTGGGCTTCCCGTCGACCGGTGTATGGTCCAGCTTCCAGTCGGTGAGGTAGATCACCGTGCCGGCGGGGGTATTGATCGCGAAGCCCACGGCGTCGGGGATGGAGTGGGCGATATGAAACGGCTCGATAGTGAACGAGCCGACCACAAACGGGTCAACGTCATTGATCTGCACGCGGGTGACGCGGTCGATCAGCCGGTGCTCCTTGAGTTTGTTGCTCAGCAGCCCGAGGGTGAGGCGGGTGCCAAAGATCGGCGGGAAGCCCAGGTCGGCGATCAGGTGGGGCACGCCGCCGATATGATCCTCGTGGCCGTGGGTAAGCAGGATGGCTTTGATTTTGTCGGCCTTTTCGCGCAGGTAGGTGATATCGGGCAGCACCAGATCAACGCCGAGCATTTCGGCTTCGGGGAACATGACGCCACAGTCGAGCACGAGGATCTCATCGCCGTACTCAACGACCCACATGTTCCGCCCGACCTCACCGGCGCCGCCGAGAGGGATGACGCGCACGCGGTTTTTTGCCATAGGTTTCAGTTGAAGCACCACCGGCTGACGCCAGTCGCCGCCGTGGGCTTCGTCTCCTTTCCACATGGTGTAGGCGGCCCGCAGGCGCGCCCGGTATCGGCTGAACCACCGCGGGGCACTGGCCCGGGTGGCTGGCCGCTGGCTGCCGTCATACGTACCCAGAGGCGCCAGCTAGTGGGCGCCTCGATCGACCGTGCTATGCCGGAGCCGCTGCGGTCCCCGCCGGGGGCGGGGCCATCGCGCTGGAGCGGCGGATCGTGGCAATCAACTCATCACGCTCCTCCAGGTCCGGGGCGAGCGGCAGGCGACCGGGCCCCCAGGCCTGACGGTAGAGGAAGCGCATGAGGGGATGGGCCGTGCGTACAGCGGGTTCGCCGGTGAGCAACACTTCGGCCCAGGGCTCATCACGATCGGCATCGCTATCATGGACAGCGCGCACGCTTGCCCAGGGGCACTCGAGGCGCAGCCCCAGGCTCTCGACCCGCAGGCCATCGTCCGTCGGGGTATAGGCGAGCGCCCATTCCGCGAGCAGGGCCCAGATCAGGAGCGGGGTGGCGACGATCAGCACCAGCATGAGCAGCGCCGGCACCACCTGACCAACGCCGAGTCCCTGGGCCAGGCTCTCCTGGAGGGTTGGCCAGAAGCGGAAGGGGTTGTAGCTGATGCGCAGCGTGCTGGCGAAACTCCAGAGTGCAAAGGCCCAGATCAGCAGGGCCGCGCCCAGGAGGACGAGCGTCTTGCGTCTGCCGGCGGAGGAGAGTCGATAGGTCTTCATGGGCTGGGCGGTTGCCTGCCGCCATCCGGTGTTGGCGAGCGATAGGGCCGGCGCCCGGTTGCGGTGGGCCGGCCAGGCTAGAACAGGCTCAACTGCTGCACGGGCGGCTCCTCATCGCCGGGCGCCGGGCCAGTGGGGGCCGCATCGCGCTCAGCCTGGGCGAGGATCGCCGGCAGCCGTTGAAAATCGGCTTCGATCAGCGGGCGGTTCTGCGGCTGGTGCAGGGCCGCCGCCGGGTGGAGCATCGGCACGACCAGGCGCCCATTGACGGTGCGTGGCTGGCCGTGGATGCGTGAGATCTTCTCCCCGGGCAGAAAGAGACCCATCGAGACCCGCCCGAGGGTGACGATCACCTTCGGCTGGATGGCCGCGATCTGGCGGAACAGGTAGGCCTGGGTGCAGGTACTGATCTCGTCGGGCTGCGGGTCGCGATTCTGGGGGGGACGGCACTTGACCACATTGCCGATGAAGACATCGCTGCGCCGGAGGCCGGCCATCGCGAGCAGCTCATCGAGGAACTGGCCAGAGGGGCCGACAAAGGGGCGGCCCTGCCGATCTTCGTGGTAACCGGGGCCCTCGCCGATGAGCATAATCCTGGCGTCGGGCGGGCCTTCGCCGGGAACGGCACGGGTCCGGCCGTGGTGCAGCGCGCAGCGCGTGCAGCCACGGATCTCCTGGGCGATCAGTTGCAGTGATTCGGCGGCAGTCAACACGTGCGCCTGTACTAAACCCAATGCCACTTTTTGGTTTCCATACCTATTATACCTGATCACGGCGGGGCAGCACAAGTGTAGGGTTGTTGGGAGTTGCGCCCCCAGGCCCCGCATACCCCACCCCCTCCCCCCTCCCCTGCCAGGGGAGGGGG
>JACAEO010000348.1 GCA_013388805.1 Chloroflexota bacterium | reverse complement strand
GCGCGGGCAGGTCGGCGGGCTGCGGGGAGCCATCGCGCCAGAGCGCGGCCAGCACCGGCGTCGGGTCGCCGAGCAGCTCGGCGGCCAGCGGTGCCACCGCGGCCCGCTCGGCGGGCGGCAGGTCGGCCAGCCGCGCCAGCTCCGCGCTGCCGGCAAGCCCGCGGGCGATCCGGTAGTGACGTAGCAGCGCGCGGCCAACCCGGAGCGGCGGCTGCTCGCCGGCAGCACGCTCCAGCCCGGGCTGGACCAGCGCAAAGGCTCGCTCGTAGAGCTCGGCGCGCGAGGCCGGCATCCCAAAGCGTGGCACCGTGAGCGCCAGCAGCGCAACGTCGGCCAGGCCGGGCTGCAGCGGGCCGCCACCCTCCGGCAGCAGGGCAGCGCGCAGCACGTGCTGATCATGCTCGGGGAGCAACTGGCTGAGCCACATGGCGGCGCGGGCCTCGTCCGCACCGGGTAGGTGCAAGGTGCGCAGGCCGGGCCATGCCTCCTCGGATGGCAAGGCAACGACAATGTGCAGGGCTGGCCACGGGCTGCTGGCGAGCGTGTCCCGCCAGCTACGACGCCGGTCGGCCGGCAGCAACTCCCAGTCGTCCACCAGCAGAATGCCCGGGTGGCGCGCCTCGCCAAAGGTCGGGGGCAGGCCGGTACGATGGACCAGGCCGGCAACCACTGCGCGCGGGCTCAGGTTCGGGGCGTCGTCTCTGGCGAGGGACAGGTACAGCGGCGGGCTGGCCAACCTGCTGGCCGCCCAGCGTTCGACCACCTGCAGCAGGGCCAGCGTACGCCCCGAGGCCGGCGGGCCGCAGATCGCGAGCTGTGCGTCCTGGGCGCGTATGGCTTCCGGGTCGGGCAGAGGCTCGATGGCGAGCGAGAGACCGCGGAGCGCGGGGAGCAGCTGAAAGGCCACTTCGCCGGTCAGGGTCTGCTGGAGGGACTGGCGGTAGCGGTGCAGGGCTCGGGCGCCCGGCAGGAAGGGCAACGCCCTGGATGTGAGCATGGAGCCTCCCGTGGCTGCCAGTTGTGCACATGGCTCTCATGGATGCTAACGATGTGCAACTGCCCCGGACAAGGCTCGCAGATTACAGTGTTCTGACAGAGGTTAAGAGTAGATTAAAAGTTCATCGATCGCCCGGCGGCGGCAGCTGTTCGCCGAAGCGGGTGAAGCGCCGGCGGAGCAGGGCCACCTGGAGCTCGCGGGTCTCGCTGGCCAGTGGCAGGCTCGTCTGGCGCCCGCGGTAACGCTCGGCGGCATAGGCGCGAGCAATGGCGCGGATCGTGTGACGGTGGGCCGGCAGGAGCGCGCCGAGCGTCTCGCCATACTCGAGGGGCGTCTGCTGCGGCTGCTGGCCGAGCCCGCTCCAGCTGGCCAGCAAGGCCATCGTGGCGTAGGCTCGTGCGGCCGGGCGCAGACCCCGCAGCTCTGCGCGCCAGCGCCAGCCGATCGCGCCCGCTGCCAGTGCGAGGACCAGCAGGACCCCGCCCAGGATCGCCAGTGGTCGCCCATACCCGGCGGCAGCCGGCGGGGTCGTCGGCAGGGTCACCGGCGTGCGGGCCGGCGTCAACCCCGCATCGAGCTCCTCGCGGGCGGCCCGCGTGTCGGGCGACGGCACGAGGCTCCCGGCGAGCGCATCGTCCGCGTCGGGGCCGAAGCCGCCGCTGAGCGGGCGTTGCGGCGGGGTGGTGTAGTCGGCCGGGGTTGGCTCGAAGCGCTCCCAGCCGAAGCCGGGGAAGTAGACCTCGGGCCAGCTGTGGGCCACGCGCTCACGAACGGTGTACAGGCCCTGTTCCGCATCGAACGCGCCGCCGGCGTAGCCACGCACCCAGCGGGCGGGGATCCCCTGGGCGCGCAGCATCACCACCATCGCCGACGCAAAGTAGTCGCAGTAGCCCTCCCGCTGCTCGAAGAGGAACCAGTCCACCAGGTCGCCCCCGGCAGGCGGCGCGGCGATCATCTCGTTGTAGCGCAGGCTACGCAGATAATCCTGGATGATCAGCGCCTGGTCGTAGGCCGTGCTGGCGCCGGCCTCGGCCACGAGCCGCGCCGCCAGGCTGCGCGTACGCTCGCTGACCGTGGCGGGCAGTTGCAGGTAACGCTCGCGTACCCACTGCGGGTACTCGTTGCCGGCGGCGCGCAGGCTGGCCACATCTGCGAACGACACCAGCGCGGTGACCGTGTAGCTGTTGCCGGCGCGCAGGCGCTCGGCGGCGACGATCAGCGCCGTATCATCGAAGTTGGCTTGCAGACCCGGCCTGCCATCGCGGTAGTTGTGCTCCACCAGGGTCGCCAGGCTGATGCTCTGGGCCGCGCCGCCGACGAGCACCAGGTCGTCCAGGCGATCCCTGGCCAGCGTGAAGGTCTGGGTGATCGCGCGGCGACCGCGGATGTCGTTGAGCGGGAAGGGCTCGTCGGCGGCGCGCGGGGTGCGGGCCTGCTCGGCGGTGCCGACGCCGAGCGCGGCGCGCGCCTGTTCACCAGTCGTATTCTCCCAGCCGGCGCCCGTGTAGCGGTCGAAGGCCACTGCCCGCCAGTAGTCGTAGCGGGTGGAGCGCACGGTCATCACAACTTCGTCGCTGAGCTGGCGCGACCCGCCGAGCAGCGCCCCACGCGCGGTAAAGGCGCCGCTGCCCGCCCCGGGCGGCGCGCTGATCGTGCTGAACATGTCTTCCCACTGCTCGCGGGCAGCGCGGAACGGACTGCTGAGCAGCTCCCAGCTGCGCGTGGCCCGGTCCACCGAGACGCTGCCGGGCAGCATGGCAGTGAGCGCGATCAGCGTGCCGCAGACCAGGGCCGCCGACCAGAGAAAGCGCAGCGGCAGCAGGTCGGGATACGCGATCTGGTGGGCGTCCCACAGGGCCTGGCGCTGCAGCACGTGCTGGTAGACGAGCAGCAGCAGCGCGGCACCCAGAAAGACGAAAAAGGCCAGTGTCGGTTTGGGCAGCACATAGGTGTAGTTGACCAGCGCGATCACCGCGTTGAAGATGATCGGGCGCCAGACCTGGCCCTTGCGCAGCACGGCCCAGGCGGTGCCATAGGCCACCACCCAGACCAGCAGGCAGAGAGCCAGCACAAAGAGCACGATATCCTCACCGCGGCCGCCCGCGCCGAGCACCCGCGCCCAGAGCAGGCCACGGATGAGCAACTCGCTGGCCTGGTCGCGCCAGGTGAGCAGCCGTTCGTCGAGCAAGGCGCCCAGCAGGTGGACGGCCCAGGTGAGGGCCAGGGCTGCGCTGAGCAGGTGGGCGAGCCAGGCGGGCAGCCAGCGCAGGCGGGCGAAGATGATACCGGTCACCAGCGCCAGCAGGGCCATCGGGCGCAGTAGTTCCAGCCCGGGGGCCCAGCCCGAGACCGAGAGCGCGTAGACCACTGCACCGCTCATGGCGAGCAGCAACAGCGCGCCGGGCACCAGCTCGCCAAGCTCGCGGGCGAGGTTCGGCGCGCTCTGGGGGTGGGCTGCAGGGCTCATTCGTGCCATGGCTCGTCACAGGTCACGCGTCACGATGCCGGGTCATACGCGGAAAGATCCGTTCGGCGTTGGCCCAGAGCTGGGCAGCGATCACCGGGAGTGGTTCGTCGCGGAGCGCAGCGAGGCGCTCGGTGACAAGCCGCACATAGGCGGGCTCATTGCGTTTGCCCCGGTGGGGATGCGGGCAGAGGTAGGGGCTATCGGTCTCGGTGAGCAGCATGGCCAGCGGCGCCTGGCGAGCGACCTCGTGCAGTTCAGTGGCCTTGCCGAAGGTAAGCATCCCAGAAAACGAGAGCAAAAAGCCGAGCTCCAGGCAGGCGCGGGCGTAGGCCCAGTCGCCCGAGAAGGAGTGCATAATCCCGGCCAGCCCGTGGGCCCCGTCGGCGAGCACACGCAGCGTATCGGCGTGCGCGTCGCGACTGTGGATCACCACTGGCAGCGCGAGCTCCCGCGCTAGCGCCAGCTGTGCGCGGAAGACCTGCTCCTGCAGCGCGGCAGGCGCGCGCATCCAGTAGTAGTCCAGACCAATCTCGCCGATGGCAACCACCCTGGGGTGCGCAGCCAGCGCGCGCACCTGCTCCAGCCAGTCGGGTGGCGCCTCGTGGGCGTGGTTTGGCTGGAGGCCAACCACGGCATAGATCGCGGGGTGGGCCTCGGCGAGGGCCACAGCGGCGCGCGAGGAGGGCAGGTCGTAGCCAACCTCGACGATGCGGGCGACGCCGGCCTCCAGCGCCCGGCTGATGACCGCCTCGCGGTCGGCGTCGAACTGGTGCAGGGCCAGGTGGGCGTGGGTATCGATCAGGTGTGGCATGTGCTCCATAGCGCCGGCATTGTAGCACAGTCGCCAGCCACATCCCCAGTTGTCCGGTGGTTTTGGTGGCTACGGCGCCGAAACCACCGGAGAGCATCTCCCAGGGCGGCGGCGCCGCCCCCCCACACCCCACTGCCGGAGGCGGAGCGGCGGCTGCGCACACCCTGTCCGGCCGTCAAGGCTGCAGAAGAACCGTTGTATAATGGTATGGCGTCGCGCGGGACGCCCGGCAGACGCGCGTAGGAAGGATGCGAGTGATGGCGCGCAGAAACGGCAGCCAGGAGTTCGCCGTCATTGGCCTGGGGCGCTTCGGCAGCGCCGTGGCCCTCAACCTGATCGAGCGTGGCTACACGGTGCTGGGGATCGACCGCGACCCGGCAATTGTGCAGAACCTCGCCGACCGGATCACCCAGATCGTCGCCCTGGACTCAACCAACGAGGATGCCCTGCGCGCCGTGGACATCACCTCGTTTGAGACCGTGGTCGTCGCGATCGGCACGCACTTCGAGAACAACCTGATGACGACGGTCACGCTCAAGGGCATGGGTGTGAACCGGGTGGTCTGCAAGGCGGTCAGCGAGCGCCAGCAGCAGATCCTGCTGCGCGTGGGTGCCGACGAGGTGGTGCTGCCCGAACACGAGGCAGGCGCACGTCTGGCCTGGCGCCTGGCCGAGCCACGGGTGCTCGACCACCTCGACCTGGGGTCGGGCTTCAGTGTGGCTGAGCTCCGGGTGCCGAGCTGGCTGGTTGGCCAGTCGCTGATGCTGAGCGGGCTGCGCAAGCGCTACGGGATCAACGTGCTGGCCGTCAAGCGGGGCGCTCAGATGATCGTCGCTCCGTCGTCTGACCTGGTTCTCGCCCGCGACGACATGATCCTGGTGATCGGCGCCGACCAGGCGATTAGCAGCTTCTGTAGCCAGGCGCGCTGATGAACAGCACCGCGCGGCAACGGGCGCCGTCGCCGCGCCGGCGGCTGCCGTTGCTTCAGCGGCAGCCGTTGCCGCCTGCCCCGCGCATCGTGGCTGGCCTGGCGTTGCTTGTCGCGGTTGGCACCCTCCTGCTGCTGCTGCCGATCTCCGGCGGGCGGCGCCCGCTGGCCTGGAACGAGGCGCTCTTCACCGCCGTGTCGGCCCTGACGGTCACCGGCCTCTCGACGATCACGGTCTCGCGCGACCTCTCGTGGTTCGGCCAGGTGGTGCTGCTACTGGGCATCCAGATCGGCGGCGTAGGCTTCATGGTCCTTACTGTGGTGATCCTGCGCCTGCTGGGGCGGCGCATCCGGCTCACCGAGCGGCTGGCGCTGAGCGACTCGCTGGGCCTGCTCTCGCCCGCGGCGATCGTGGCGCTCACCCGGCGTGTGCTGACCACGGTGCTGCTGATCGAGGGCCTGGGGGCGCTGCTGCTCTACCTGCACTGGCGCGGCGATCCACGGCTGAGTGAGGGCCCGGCGCTCTTCTTCGCGCTCTTCCACGCTGTCTCGGCCTTCTGCAACGCCGGGTTCGATCTCTTTACCGGCACCCCCGGCTTTGCCGACGGCATCCCGCGCGACAATCTCAGCCTGGCGATCCTGGGCAGCCTGATCTTCATCGGCGGCCTGGGCATCCCGGTGATCGCCGACCTGCTGACCTACTACCGCGAGCGGCGCCTCTCGCTGCATACGCGCATCACGCTGCTGGTGGTCTCGTTTCTGGTGATCAGCGGCATGCTGGGCTTCTGGGTGGCCGAGATCCGGCCCGGCGGCACGCTGGCCAGCGAGCATCCCTTCCGCGCGCTGCTGATCTGCCTGTTCCAGTCGGTCTCGGCACGCACGGCCGGTTTCGCGGGTATTGCCCGCTTTGAGGAACTCACCGCGCCGAGCCAGCTGCTCATGACCGTGCTGATGTTCATCGGCTGCCCACCGGCCTCGATGGGTGGCGGGATCACCACCGGCACCTTTGCCGTCATGACCATCTCACTCTGGAGCTATGCCCGCGGCCTGCCGACCGCCCAGTTCGGCGGGCGCTCGCTGGCGGTGGGCACCTCGCGCAAGGCGGCTGCGGTGCTCACGATCGGCCTCTTCGTCGCGTCGCTCGCCTCGTGGCTGCTGGCTATGACCCATCGCGTCCCACTGGAACTGGTGGTCTTCGAGGTGGTCTCGGCCTTCGCGACCTGTGGGCTCAGCCTGGGCATGACCGGGGAGCTCAACCTGTTTGGCCAGCTGGTGATCTGCCTGGTGATGTTCTGGGGCCGCCTCGGCGCACTGACGATCATCGTCGCGATCGCCGGCCAGCCGGGCCGCCCGCAGCCACTCCAGTACCCGGAAGAACAGATCCTGATCGGCTAGCCCCGTGCTACAATTGAGGGTGTTCCCTCGCTGGATCAGAAAGGCCGGTATCGTGAGCGAGCGCGTCTATGACCTGGTGATCATCGGTTCGGGGCCGGGCGGCTACATCGCAGCGGTGCGCGCGGCCCAGCTCGGAATGACTGTGGCGATCGTCGAGGCCGGGGCGCTGGGTGGGGTCTGTCTCAACGTCGGCTGCATACCCACCAAAGCGCTGCTCCACAGCGCCGACCTGCTGGACGAGGTGCGGGAGGGGAAGCGTTTCGGCATCATGGTCGAGGGCCTGAGCTTCGACCTGGCCGGAGCGATGAAGCATAAGGACGCGGTGGTGAAGGCCAGCACCGATGGCGTGGCCTTCCTGATGAAGAAGAACAAGGTCGAGGTGGTGGCCGGTTGGGGCCGCCTGGCGGGCCGCGGCCAGGTGCACGTGCAACTCAATGCAGGTGGGGAGCGCACGCTCGCGGCAAAGCAGATCATCGTCGCCACCGGCGCCCGCCCGCGGCCCTTCCCCGGGGTCGAGTTCGATGGCCAGCGGGTGCTCTCCTCCACCGATGCGCTCAAGCTCAGCGCGGTGCCGAAGAGTCTGCTCGCCATTGGCGCGGGCGCGATCGGCGTTGAGTTCGCCTCGATGTACCGCGCCTTCGGCGCCGAGGTGAGCGTGGTCGAGGCCCTGCCGCGGATCGTGCCCAACGAGGACGAAGAAGTCTCGGCCGAACTGGTCAAGGCTTTCCAGCGCCGGGGGATCAAGACCCTGGCCGGCGCGCGCGTCGAGAGCATCGACGTTGGTGACGAGCAGGTGGTGGTGACGCTCACGGCCGCTGATGGCAAGCAGCAGCAACTCGCCGTCGCGCAACTGCTGGTCGCCATCGGCATCCTGCCCAACACCGAGGATATCGGCCTTGAGGCCGCCGGTGTGCAGCGCAACGCCCGCGGCTTCATCGAGACCGACGGCACCATGCGCGCCGCTGACGGCATCTATGCGATCGGCGACTGTGTGGCCGCCGTGCCGTGGCTGGCCCACAAGGCCAGCGCCGAGGGCGTGCTGGCGGTCGAGCATCTCGCCGGGCTCCACGTAACGCCGATCGACTATGGCAAGATCGCGGCCTGTACCTACTGCAGCCCCGAGATCGCCAGCGTCGGGCTCAGCGAGGCGCGCGCTCGCGAGCAGGGCTACGATGTGAAGGTCGGTAAGTTCCCCTTCTCGGCCAACGGCAAGGCCCGCGTGCTCGGCCAGAGCCGCTTCGGCTTCGTCAAGCTGGTTGCCGACCGGCGCTACGGCGAACTGCTGGGCATGCACATGATCGGCCCCCGCGTCACCGAGCTGATCAGCGAGGGCGGGCTGGCGCTCACCCACGAGGCTACCGGCGAGAGCCTGCTCCAGACGATCCACGCTCACCCGACGCTCTATGAGGCCATCGGCGAGGCTGCCCACGCCCTCGAGCACGGCACGGCGCTGAATCTGTAGGGCCGTTACGCTGTGAAGATGAATAACGATCCGAATTCATTTTCACATCTCCTCACGGCGCCGTGCCGCTGTCGCCTTCCGCCTCCTCGCGCATCAGCGCCCACAGGGCGGCAATATCGTCGTGGCTGGTGAGCTCGGCGCCAATGCTCACCCGGCACATCCAGCGCCCATCAAGCACAGCCGGGGTGAGGAAGGCCGCCCCCGAGTCGTTGATCCGCCCGACCCAGGCCAGGGTGTGTTTGTCTAGCTCCTCGCCCTCCAGCCCGGGCGGCTCGTGGCGCACGCAGACCGTCTGGAGCTGCACCTGGTTCAGCAGGCGCCAGCGGGGCGCGGCCACCACCTGCTCGGCCAGCCAGCGCGCCCCGGCGAGGTCGCGGCGCAGCCGGGCGCGCAGGGCCTCGGCCCCCTCCAGGCGCAGCATGAACCAGAGTTTCAAGGCGCGAAAGCGCCGCCCGAGGGGGATGCCCCAGTCGCGGAAATTGGTCACCGCGCCGTCCGTGGTGGTCTGTAGATAGCTCGGGTTGGTGGCCATCACCCGGATCAGGTGCTGCGGGTCGCGCACATAGAACAGCGAGCAATCGAAGGCGACGCCGAGCCACTTGTGCGGGTTGAGTACCAGGCTATTGGCAGCCTCGATGCCCTGCCACATCCAGCGGCACTCGGGCAGGATCATGGCTGAGCCGGCCATCGCTGCGTCTATATGGAGCCAGAGGCCGCGCTCGCGGCAGATGGCGGCGATCGGCTCGATCGGGTCGAGCCCGGTGGTCGCGGTTGTGCCGGTGGTCGCCACCACGGCGCAGGGTCGCCGCCCGTAGGCCAGGTCGGCGCTGATCTCGTCGGCCAGTTGCTCGACGCTCATAGCGTGGCGCTCGTCGGTGGGGATGAAGCGCAGATTGGCGTGACCGAAGCCGGCCAGCAGCGCGGCCTTCTCGACCGAGCTATGGCTCTGTGCCGAGAGATAGACCGTGAGCGGCAGCTCTTCGGCCTGGAGACCGCCGCGCATCTGGCTGTAGCTGGTGCTCCGCTCGCGGGCGCAGAGCAGGGCGACGAGGGTCGCGGTACTGGCGCTATCGTGGATGACGCCGCGCCAGGCATCGGAGAGACCGAGCAGCTGGCGCATCCAGTCGACCATCTGCTCCTCTAGCTCGGTGAGCGCGGGGCTGGCCTGCCAGGTGAGGCCAAGCTGACCCAGGCCGGTGCTGAGCAGGTCGCCGAGGACCGAAGCGAGGGCGGCATTGGCGGGAAAGTAGCCGAAGAAGCGCGGATGCTGCCAGTGAGAGAGTCCGGGGAGGATGACCCGCTCCAGGTCATCGAGGAGCGCTGCGAAGGGCTCGGGAGCCTCGGGGGGCGTGGCGGGCAGCTGGGCGCGGATCGTGCCAGGGGCAACGCGCGACCAGACGGGCAACTCGGCGGCCCGCTCGCGGTAGGCGGCGATCCAGTCGATCAGGGTATGGCCCGCGCGCCGAAACTCATCGGGATGCATAGGTGGCTCCTTTCTCGCAAGCTTGCCTGACATGATACACCCACCGCCCGCTTCCGTACACTGGCGCGGAGCGCCAGGGGCGTGGGCAACGTCCCTGGGGCAGGCCTCGGACCCCAGGTGAGCCCTCGCGCAACACCCCCTCGGAGGGTGCTCTCAGGTGGAGGGTTTTTGGGAGTTGCGCCCCCAGGCCCCGCATACCCCACCCCCCTACCCCCTCCCCTGCCAGGGGC
>JACAEO010000020.1 GCA_013388805.1 Chloroflexota bacterium | reverse complement strand
GGGCGCTGGCGCGCACGGTGATGCGGCATTCTTCTGACGCAGTTGTTTGCGGCATCACAACGCCAAGAAACGCCTCTCATACCCCCCCTTTCAACTCCCAGGCTGGGAGAGGGGGGGAGGGGGGTGAGGGCAAGCAGCGCATCAGGACGCCATCCGCACAGGGCCTGGTAGAGCTGTCGAGCTGTGGAGGTGTGGAACTGAGCCAATGCGATGCCATCAAGCAGCATCGGTATTACGCGGCCAGGCCGTCGCGCAGCCCGCGCAGGTACGCGCGAGCCGCCTCGCGCTGCCCGCGCCGCAGCAGTCGCCCGAGTGTACGCAGCGCGCTGCCGGTGCGGTAGGGTCCGATCGCCAGCCACTGCCAGGGGCGGGCGTGCTTGCGGAAGAACTGGACGCTGCTCCGCGCCATGTGGTAGCGCTCGTTGGGCGAGTCGCTGCCGCCCGAGGAGCTGGCAACCTTGTGGTACATCGTCGCTCGCGGCTCCACCAGGATGCGCAGCCCGGCGCGGCGCACACGTAGGCAGTAGTCGTGATCCTCGTAGTACATGAAGAAGCGCTCATCGAACAGGCCCACCGTCTCCAGGCAGCGCCGGCTGACCAGCATGCCACAGCCGGTCACGAAGTCGACCGCAAAGGGCGCCAGCCCGTGCCCGGGCGGGGTGGAGCAGCGCCGGATCTCGAGCAGCACGGGGCGGAGCACGCCGCCCAGCCACCAGAGCCGGGCCGGCGCGTCGGCGTAGTAGATCGCCGGCGCGACCAGGTCGGCATCATAGGCACGGGCCGCAGCCACCAGCAACTCCAGCATCGATGGCCCCAGCGTCGTATCGTTGTTGGCCAGCAAGACATACTCGGCCCCGGCGGCGAGCGCGCGCCTGAGGCCGGCGTTCATCCCCGCGGCGAAGCCCAGGTTCGCCCCGTTGGCGACCAGCTCAACGGCCGGGTAGGCCGCCGCGACCGCCACGAGCGTATCGTCGCTCGAGCCATTGTCCACCACCAGCATATGGCTGGGCGTATAGCGCTGGTGCTGGCATGAGGCCAGGAAGGCCAGCGTATCATCGCGCCGGTTCCAGTTGAGGGTGACGATATGCAGCAGGGGCGCCATGCGTATCTTCTCGCCGCACCGGGCGGTACAGGTGCGAGTGGCCGTGGCATCAGGATCGAACAGCCGGCCATCTTACTGCGCAATTGCGCAAAACGCAATCATTGACAGTCGGAAGCCGCCGATGTATCCAGCTCACACGCGCTACTACCTGGGCTTCAACCTGGTGCCGGGGCTCGGGCCAGTCCGCCTGGCGCGGCTGGTGGCCCACTGCGGCTCGCTGGAGCAAGCCTGGCACGCCGACGCCGTTGCGCTAGCGGCGGCCGGCCTCGATGCCCGTACCAGTGCCGCGCTGCTTGCCGCTCGCGAGCGTCTTGACCTGGACGCCGAGCTGGATCGAGCCGCGCGCGCCGGCGTGCGCCTGCTCACCATCGAGGACGCCGCCTACCCCCGGCTGCTCCGCGAAGCCCCGGGCGCACCACCGCTGCTCTATGTGCGCGGCAGCCTGAGCGCGGCTGACGACCGGGCAGTCGCCGTCGTCGGCACGCGCTCGCCCACGGCCTACGGGCGCGAGGCCACGCGCCATCTGGCCGGTGCGCTCGCGCAAGGTGGGATAACGATCGTGAGCGGGCTGGCGCTGGGGGTTGACGCGATCGCCCACACGGCGGCGCTCGAGGCCGGCGGGCGCACCGTGGCCGTGCTCGGCTGCGGGGTCGACCGGCCCTACCCCGAGCGCAATCGCGCTCTGGCCGAGCGCATCGTAGCCCGGGGCGCGCTGGTCAGTGATTACCCGCTCGGCACCGTTCCGGCGGCGGCCAACTTCCCGCCGCGCAACCGGATCATCAGCGGGCTGAGCCGGGGCACCCTGGTGGTCGAGGCCGGGGCACGCAGCGGCGCCTTGATCACCGTCGAGTTCGCCCTGGAGCAGGGCCGGGAGGTGCTGGCCGTGCCCGGGCCGATCTTTTCGCGCCAGAGTGAGGGCACGCTGCAACTGATCCGTGACGGCGCGGCCCTGGTTGCCTGTGCCGACGATGTGCTGAACGCGCTTGACATGCGCGTCAGCGACCTGCAGCACACGGCGCGGGCCGAACTGCCCGCCGACCCGATCGAGGCGGCGGTGCTGGCGCAGCTGAGTCACGAGCCCCGCCACATCGACGAGCTCGGGCGGACCGCGGGCCTCCCGGCGGCCACCGTCGCCGCCACCCTGGCCCTGCTCGAACTGAAGGGCCTCGCCCGCCAGGCTGCACCGCTGCAGTACGTGATCAGCCGCTGATCCGCCGCGCTCAGCGATCGAAAAAAGCCTCGGCCCGGTTGGCCAGGGCGTCCTGGAGCATGCGCCGGGTGCGAGGCAGCAGCGGCGGGAGCCGGTCGGGGGGGAAGAAGGCGACGTTGACATTCTCGTGGCCCACGGGCTGCAGGGAGCCACTCACGATCCGGGCGGCGAAAAAGATCGCCAGGATCTGGGCCTGGTCGCCGTTCGGATAGGTCCAGTGAAAATCGGGGCCGCCGTAGACCCCGATCAGCCGCTCGGCCTCCAGCAGCAGACCGGTCTCTTCCTGCACCTCGCGGGTCATGCCGTGGGCCGGCACCTCATCGAGGGCGATCGTGCCACCGGGCACATCCCAGAGCATCACATCGGCGCGCCGGCAGAGCAGGATCGCCCCCTGGTCGTCGCGGGCGAAGGCGCTCGCACGCACCTGCAGGATGCGCTGGTGGCCCACGTAGCTGCGCAGCCAGCGCGTATACTTGACCGTCATGGGTTGCTCCCTTCTGCTGCGAGGCTCAGCGCCAGGCGAAAACCGGTGAACTCATTGCGCACCGTCGGTGGCAGGCGAAAGCGGCAGGCGCAGCGCGCGTAGCCCTGGGGGTTGGCGTAGCAGCCGCCGCGCATGATCCGCCGCCCAGGGGCAGCGGCCAGCTCACGGCCATCGTCGGCGCGGTAGGGGTAGGGCCGATCGAGGCTGGCGGTCCACTCCCAGACGTTGCCGGCCATATCCAGGACGCCATAGGGGCTCGCTCCCTGCGGATAGGCGCCGACCGGGCTGGTGCGCCCGCGACCGCCCTCGCGCGTATTGGCGCAGGAACTGGCGAAGGTCTCGCCCCAGGGGAAGCGCCGCCCGTCGCGCCCGCGGGCGGCGTGCTCCCACTCGGCCTCGCTGGGCAGGCGCGGGGCGCCCCGCCGTGCCACGGGCGAGCCGTCAGCGGTCAGCACGCGGTAGACCAGCCCCTGGCGCTCCAGCCAGCGACAGCATGCGCAGGCCTCGTCCCAGCTAACATCAACCACGGGGTGGTCGTGCTGCTCGGGCGGGGGCTGCAGACCGCGCCAGGCCAGTGGCGCTGGCGCCCCGCTGGCCGCCACGTATGCGCCATAGAGCGCGTTGGTCACCGGTACCCGGGCGATGGCAAAGGGGAACAGCGTCAGCTCGTGGCGGGGCGCCTCTTCGCGATAGCTTTCGCGGGTGCCACCGTAATCGCGGGCAAGCGCGCTGAGCTCTGGCTCCGCGCTGCCCATGGCAAAGCGGACCGCAGGAATGACGACGAAAGCCGGCAGCAGGGCCTCAAGCTGATCGCCCATAGATCCGGTTGAGGCGGGCCAGTTCGCGGTCATACACCGTCACCGCAAAATGGTCGATGCTGCTGACGCCCTGCAGGGCGTCGTAGCCCTTGAGCAGGAACTCGTGCGCCGCCTCCATGCCTACCAGGCGGGCCAGCAGCCGTGAGCGGTGCAGGCCTATGCCGAGCAGTTGCGAGCGCGAAAGATGGAAGACATTGTACAGGCTATCGCGCACCAGGTCGAGTTGCCGCAGGCGATCGTCGTAGTTATCGGCCACGAAGTAGTAGTGCTCGTAGGTTGCCTCGTCGAAATCGGTGCCGATCTGGTGTTCCAGCATCAGCAGCGCCAGCCCGTCATCGAGGGTGGTGGTCAGTTCGAGCAGTTCGAGCACCTGCTCGACATCACGCAGACGCACGCCCGGCAGGGCGTGGATCAGCTGGTGCAGCCGGCGCGCGCCGCGATCGCGCTCGGTGAAGTCGCGCGGGCCGTAGATTTCGTTGAAAAAGAACTCGCCGACCGGTTCATACTGGGGGATCTCGGCCAGGTCACGGTAGTCGCGGCGGAGTCGATTGGCCTGGAAGATCTGGAGCGCGATACGATACTGTTTCAGCGTGGTCATAGCGCCTGAGCATCAAGAGAGGCGGCGGATCTGGTCACGGGCCTTACTGGCGAAGTAGCTGTCGGGGGCGAGCGCGATCACCGTGTTGTAGGCGTTGATCGCCTCGGTAGTGCGGCCCAGTTCCTCGGCGACCAGGCCGCCGAAGAAGAGCGCATCGATATAGTTGCCATTCAGCGCGACGGCCCGCTGGAAACTGCTGAGCGCGCGCTCAAGCCGGCCCTGGGCGTAGTAGGCGCGCCCGAGCCAGTAGTGGGCCTCGGGGAAGTTCTCCTGGAGCTGGATGGCGCGCTGCAGATCGCGGATGGCCCGCTCCTCCTCGCCGGCCTGGAGGGCGAGCATCCCGCGCCGGTAGAAGCTCTCCGCAATCCCACCGTTAGCGCTGATCGAGGCATCGTAGGCGGCGCGCGCATCGGCGTTGCGGCCCAGTTCCTGGTAGAGCTTGCCCTGAAAGAGCAGCGCTTCGGCGTAGCGGGGTTGCTGCTGGATGGCGCGCTCGATGCTCTGCAGCGCCCCGTTGATATCGCCCTGGGCGCGCTGGAGCTGGGCCAGGCCGAGGTAGGCCGCCGGGAAGGTGGGCTGCAGCGCCAGCGCCCGGTCGTAGGCCAGCCGCGCATCCGGGTAGTTGCCCTGGCGCAGCAGGGCCTCCCCGAGCCAGAACTGGGCCACGGCGTCATCCTGGCCACCGGGGAGGTTGGCCGCCGTCTGGAAGTAGCCGGTCGCGACCCCCCAGTTGCCCTGGCCGACCGCGACGAGGCCCAGGCCGAGCTGCGCCGGGATCAGCGCCGGATTGAGCTGGAGCGCCTGGTTGTAGCTGGCGGTCGCAGCGGCGAACTCGCCGCTCGTCCGCTGGGCGTCGCCCAGGGCCGTGAAGGCCTCGGCACGCACCGGGATATTCGCCGCGACGCCGAGGTCGGCAGTGAGGGCCAGGGCCGCGTTGGCCGCGTCGGCGGCGGCGGCGGGCTGGCCGACCGCGAGGCTGGCCCGGCTGAGCCGCAGCTGATCGGCGGCGCTGGCGGGCCGCAGTGCGGCAGCGGCGGCGTAGGCCTCGCGGGCCAGGCCGGCGTTGCCCCAGGTCATCGCGGCATCACCGATCGTGACCAGCGTATCGGGGTCAGCGACGCCAAGTTCGAGCGCACGACGGTACTCGCGCTCAGCGCGCTGCACATCATTCAGCGGGCCCTGGTACAGGTTCGCCAGCGCGATGTGGGCGGCGACGTTGCCCGGATCGGCCTGCACCGCCCGGCTGAGTATCCGCTCGGCGGCCTGATAGTCGCCCTGGGCGGCGTAGCTGTTGCCCACGGCCAGGGCGGCCGGCACGGCATTCGGGTCGAGACGCAGGGCGTCCTGGAAGGCGCTGAGCGCGGCCTCAGGACGATCGGCGGCGGCGTAGAGCTGGCCAAGCTCGCTGGCCGCGGCGGCGCTGCTGCTGCTGTAGGGCCGCAGTACCTGCTCGGCCTCGGGGTAGTAGGCCGGCCCGGCGGCGCGGAGCGTGCGCGCCAGCTCCACGGCGCTGGCCGGCGCAGGTCGCTGGTCAAAGAGCACCCGCCGGTGGGCCAGCGCGGTCTGCAGATCACCCTGGGCCTCAGCGATGGCTGCCAGCGCGATGCGGGCCGGGAAGAAGGCGTTGTTCCGCTCCAGGGCACCTGTGTACAGCTCGCCGGCCCGTGGCAGGTCGGCGCGGGCCTGGGCGACCGTCCCCAGGCCGAAGTAGCCCTCGGGCGCCTGGGGCGCCAGGCGGATCGTCTGATCAAAGACCTCAGCGGCGGCGTCGAGCTCACCGGCCAGGCGGTGGGCCCGGCCCAGCGCATTGCTGATCGCCAGGCTGGCCGGGTAGCGCTGCAGCAGCGCCTCGAGCGCGGCAATGTGGGTCAGCCCGCGGGTCGCCACACCAAAGAGCGCGCCCAGCCCCGAGCGGGGCCGTGACTGCCGCAGACGCGCCTGCTCGGTTTCGACCACGAGCTGGTTGAACCGTTGCCGGTCGCGGTGCAATCTGGCCCGCTCGGCCTGGCCGCTGGCCACGAAGCCTGCCCCGCTGGAGCCTGCCCCGTCGCTGGTGGCCTGCTGGCGCCACCGGGCCACGGTCCGCTCACTCGCGGCGATGCTGTCGCCGAGCTGGTCATGCAATCCGTCCAGTTCACGGGCCGGGAGGGGCGGGCTGACCTCGAGCTCCCAGAGCAGCGGCCCCTGGGCGCCGACCAGGCGGGCCAGCGCCAGCAGGGCGCGCTCCTCGCTGAGCAACGCCTCGATGCGCTGCTTGACCATCGCGCGATAGCGGGGGGGCGCGAGGGCAACAGCGGCGCGACGCTGGCGCGTCGCATCGGCGAGGGCGCCCGCGGCGGCCTCGAGCTGGCCGCTGTCGCGGGCCGCGGCGGCGTAGGCGAGCAGCAGCGGCGTATGGGCAGGCAGGAGGCCGCGCGCCTGTTCGAGTTCAATCAGCGCATCGCCAGCGCGCCCCTCACGCAGGGCCAGCATCCCCAGGTTGGCGTGCAACTCGCCGAGATCATGACCGTCCAGCAGCCGTACCGTCTCGGCGAAGGCGCTCAGTGCAGCCGGGTCGCCGGCATCGAGCAGGATCGCGCCCAGATTGTTGGTCAGCAGCGCCTGTTCATCGGCTGGCTCGACCAGGGCGCGCCGATACTCGTCTGCGGCGCCGCTGTAGGCGGTCCGTGCCCAGAGGATATTGCCGCGCAGCGCGTGCGGCAAGGTACGATCCAGGGCGGGGTAATTCTCGAGTAGCTGGCCCAGGATGCTGAAGGCCAGATCAGGTGCGCCGCGGGCATAGTCGTGCAGTGCGAGCACCAGTGGCACGATGGTGGCGTGGCCGTTGACCGGTTCCCGGGCGAGGCGGTAGCTCCGGGGCATCGCGAAGCGGCCCAGGTAGCCGTCCCAGCCGTTGGGGCCGTAGGGGCCAGTCGGCACATAGATCAGCCGGGGGCTGAGCGATGGGCTATCGAGCACCGCGCCGGGCTCCACCACCCCCCAGAGGAGAACATCGGCCTCAAGGGCAGCAGCCAGCGCGAGCGCCTCCTCGGGGCTGGTCGGGCGCTGGGATGCGACGCTGGTGACGATCGCGCCAGCGGACGCCTGGTCGATCTCGCGTGCCAGCGTCGCGGCGACATTCTGGCCCGTCCGCCCATCACTGCCATCGTCAAACGGCGCCACGACCACGATGAAGCGCTCGGCCGGACGGGGCAAGAGGTACCCAACGCTGAGCAGGCCAATGCCGAGCATGGCCACCAGGGCCAGCGTCACAACCAGGAAGATCCGCCAGCGAGGCTGGTGTGCCAGGCGCGCGCGCCAGGAGGGCGGCGGTTCCTCCTCCTCCTCCAGTGCTGCGACGGTGGTGCCGTTCTCCTCACGGGCACGCAGATCGACGATCGTCGTATCGCTGGCGACGCGGGGCGGTCGATCGAGCGCCTCACGCCGGCGATGCAGCAGGACCAGCGCGCCAACGACGCATAGCGCTAACACCAGGGTGATCACGAGGAGCAGCAGGATGTTCATGAGGTGGCCCCATGCCGGCAGGGAATCCCGGGTGTGCCGTGTGGCTCACGGCGCTCCTCTGGCTATTGTAAGGCTTTTTGCGTGGAGATCAAGCAGGACAGGGGGATTCAACAGGAAGAACCGGGGAGCTTCGCGGGTGCAAAGCGCTTACAAATCGGTCAGGGGCCGATCCAGGGGGGTGTACCGTCGGCTGGATCGACGGCGTAAACACTGCGGCGCTGCTGTTTGGCCACCTGCTTCATCGTGGCGGCGACCCGGCTCAACTCCTCGGGTTCATTGAAGTGCCCGGCCCGGTGGACCACGCCGCCGATCACGAGGTCCATCAGCGGAAAGCGCCGCCAGCAGCCATCGCGGTCGAAGGCCTCCAGGTAGCCACGGGCCAGATCCTCGCCTTCATAGAGCTGGGGCACGATGCTCGCAAAGCGGGCAATGGCATTGCGGCAGAGCTCCTGGGTGCGCTCGGGCGGGCAGAGCAGGGCGAAGTCATCGCCGCCGATGTGCCCGAGAAAGGCGCCCGCCCCCTCCGCGCGCACGACGGCGCGCAGCAGTTCGGCAAGCGCGCGGATCGCCTTGTCGCCGCGCGCGAAGCCATAGAAGTCATTGAAGGCCTTGAAGCTCCCCAGGTCTGCGTGGAGCAGGGCAAAAGCGCGATCGTGCTGCAGGCGCCTGCGGATCTCGTCGAGCAAGAGCATATTGCCCGGCAGCCCGGTCAGCGGGCTATGGACCGGGCGGCGGGCGGCGCGCCGCAGGTGGCTGCGGATGCGCGCCGTGAGCTCGTCACCCAGCACCGGCTTGGTCACAAAATCATCCGCGCCGGACTCGAAGCCGCTGACCAGGTCATCGGGCGCGCCGCGCGCGCTGAGGATGATCATCGGCAAGTGGGCGGTACGTGTATCGTTGCGCAACTGGCGCAGCGCCTCATAGCCGTCGAGGTAGGGCATCACCAGGTCGATCAGCAACAGATCCGGCAGGCGCTCCTGCGCAACGCGCACCAGGGCGTGCCCATCGTGGACGGTCAGCACATTGAAACCGGCCTCGGCCAGCAGCACCGTGATCAACCGGCAGAAGTCCTGGTCATCATCGCCCAGCAGGATGGTGGGTTTCGTCACAGGCATAGCATCCGCGGCGGCAATCCGCGTCGTAGGGGGGTGTGCTGGTACGTGGGTGTATGGCATCCCCATGGGCCTTATCCCCGGAACTCAGGACGAGATGACACGTGGAGCAGGATCTTCATTGTGCCGTTGGCGGCCGCGAATGCGGCAACACCGTCGTCGAGCGCATAGTGTGCCGCGATCAGCGGCGCCGTCTCGATCAGACCACGCTCAAGCAGCCGCAGGGCCGGCGCAAACGGACCGCAGCGCGAGCCGACCAGGGTGACTTCGTCCACCACCAGCATGGTCAGGTTCAGCTCGGAGGGGGCATAGAAGGTACTCTTGAGCACCAGGCGGCCACGGGGGCGCACCAGTGCCCGGGCGGTGGCGAGCCCGGCGGGCTGGCCCGTCGCATCGACCACCAGGTCGAACTGCGGGCCGTCCAGTTCCTCGGCGCGCACGCAGCGCACCCCCTGGCGACGGAAGAGCGCCCAGCGTTCGGGGTGGCGGCCAACCAGCACCAGCTCGCAGCCAGTCAGCCGGAGCACCTGGACAATCAGCGCCCCCAGCTTGCCATCGCCGACGACGGCAACTCGCTCACCGGGGCGCAGATGGCACTGTTCAAGGATCTCGAGCGCGGCGGCCAGCGGTTCCACGAACACCGCAGCTTCATCGCAGACCGCATCGGGCACGGCGTGGAGGCAGTGGATCGGCAGCGCGACCAGCTCAGCCATCGCGCCATCGCGGCGATCGATGCCCAGCGTGGTGCGGTTGGGGCAATGGGTAGGATCGCCGCGCAGGCAGGTGGAGCAGGCCAGGCACGCGGCGTTGATCTCCCCCACGACGCGCCGCCCAACCCAGGTGGCATCGGCGCAGGCCACCACCGTCCCGACGAACTCATGACCGAGCACCCCGCGAAAGCCCATATAGCCGCGCGTGATCTCGAGATCGGTATTGCAGATGCCTGCGAGGTGGGGACGGATGAGGGCCTCGCCAGGGGCAAGGCGCGGTTCGGGATAATCGGCGGCAAGCTGCAGCTGTCCGTCGAAAAGCAGGGCACGCATGGGCGCCTCATCGTGGTGAGTGCCGGTGGCGCTGTGCCGCGTTTGCCCTGGCCCCCCCGGCGCCACGCTGCATGCCACCCTTGCCGCCCCCCTCAAGCCGAGTGGATTATACTATAGTGCGAGTGGGCGATGCAACAGGTTCGTTGCCACTTCTCTGCTGGGAGGAGACCACCATGCGCCTGATCTTCCTGGGCAGCCCGGCCTACGCCGTCTATCCGCTGGAGGCCCTGGTTGCCGCAGGGCACACGATCGTCGCCGTCGTCACCCAGCCCGACCGGCCGGCGGGCCGCGCCCGGCGCCTGACCCCGCCACCTGTGAAGCTGGCTGCCGAGCGCATGGGCCTGCCGGTGCTGCAGCCGGCCACCCTGCGCGACCCGGCGGTGGTCGCGCAACTGGCCGGCTTGCAGCCCGAGGCGGGGGTGGTGGCTGCCTACGGCGAGATCCTGCGCAAGAACGTCCTGGCCATCCCCCCGCTGGGCTATCTGAACCTCCACCCGTCGCTGTTGCCCCGCCACCGCGGACCGACACCGGTGGCCGGCGCCATCCTGGCGGGCGATAACGAGACCGGGGTGAGCATTATGCTGCTCGACCCGGGCATGGACAGTGGGCCCATCCTGGCGCAGACCGCGCTACCACTGCCGCCCGACGCGCGGGCCGGCCCGCTCACCGACGCGCTCTTCCGCCTGGGAGCGCCCATGCTGGTCGACGCGCTGGCACGCTACGCCGCCGGCAGCCTGACGCCACAACCCCAGGATCACAGCCGCGCCACTGTCACCCCCATGTTGAAAAAAGAGCACGGCCAGATCGACTGGAGCTTGCCCGCGCTGCAGATCGAGCGGATGACCCGGGCCTACGACCCCTGGCCGGGCGCGAGCACGCACTGGCACGGCCAGCCGCTGCGCATCCTGGCCGCAGCCGTGCGTGCGGCCGGGCCTGCAGCGGCGCCAGGCAGCCTGCTCGGGCGCGGGCCAGCAGGCGGCCCGCTGGTGGCGACGGGCGCCGGCACCCTTGAACTGCTGGAGCTGCAGCCCGCCGGCAAACGTCCAATGCCCGGCGCCGCCTGGCTCCGTGGCCTGCGAACGATCGAAGGACGGTTCGGTCCGTGACACGTGCTAACGCAATGCGTTACTGCACCCTTGCGTCGCAGCGTCACTTCCCGTATAATCGCGCTACGAGCCAGCGAGAGCGCGCACGTGTGCTGCAGGGCGGCCCAGACCACATTGGCGGCCGTAGAGGCAAGTGCGCCGTTACCCAGGAGGGAGGAGCCGATGGCCTACTTCAAGGACGAAGCCGAGCTACAGCAGATCCTCGGCGCGCTCTTCGATCGCCTGAAGACGGATGCCAACATCGCCCCGAAGATCTCGGCCGCCAAGATCGTGATCCAGTGGCGCTATGACGAGCCGAAGGCCACGGTCACGATCGATGCTGCTCACCCACCAACGCAGCCCGGCGCCTACATTGACGTCCACTGGGGCGCGACGAGCCTCAAGCCCGATGTTGAGATGACGATGAAGGCCGACATCGCCCACCAGTTCTGGCACGGCAAGATCAACCTGATGGCCGCGCTCACCCGCCGTCAGATCATCGCCAAGGGCCCCATCCCCAAGATCCTGAAGCTGCTGCCGGCGATCGAGCCCGCCTACACGATCTACCCCAGGATGTTGCGTGAGATGGGCCGCGAGGATCTGGTCCTGACCAAGTAGCGACTACGGCGTCCGTCCGCCATTCAGCCAGCGCCGCCTCGGGGCGGCGCTGGCGTTCTCCGGAACATGCCGAGCAATAGCGAAATGTACGACCAGGGTGTGCTCGACGCCGAGCACGACGAGCTGAACCCGTTCTTCTACCAGCACTATTACTACTACCGCAAAGGCTATGACGATGCACGCCGGCAGTTGCGGCGCGGCGAGCGCCGGGTACCGTATGGCCTGCTGCTGGCCCTCGGCCTGGCGCTTGTCATCGGGCTCGGGGCCATCAGCTGGCTGTCCGCGCTGCGCGGGCCAGCACCGGTCGCGCCGCCGGCCCTGGTTGCCGCCACGACCCTGCCCAGTCCTGCGCCGACGCGCGCGCCGAGCCCGTCCCCCGCGCCCACGCCGGAGCCTGCAACACCCGCGCCCGTCGAGCTCCGTATTGGCGGGCAGGCGCGGATCGTGAACCTGAACGGCGCCCCGTTGCGCGCCCGGGAGGCGCCTGGGCTGACGGGCCGCGTGGTGGCACGCATCGCCGAGGGCCGCGAGGTGCAGATCAGCGACGGCCCGGTCACCGCCGACGGCTACGTCTGGTGGCGCGTGGTCGCCGACGACGCAGCGGGCTGGGTTGCCGCCCGTTCCGTCGCCAACGAGGAGACATTCCTGCAGCCGGTGCCATAGGGGCCGCGCCGCTCCGCAGGTAGCATGGCGGCGATCCGGCACATCATATCCGTCGTCAGAGCTTCCATCTGCTCCGGCGGGATGCTATCGCCGGGCAGCGGGGCGACCATGTATGGCTCGCCGATCTGCATCAGCACCGGTTTGCGGCTCAACGTGCCGCGGAGCCCGTGCTCGCTCCCCACGATCGCCACCGGCACGATCGGCACTCCGGCGCGCATCGCCAGCCGCACCGCGCCCCCGCGGCCCGGCAGCAACACCCCGTTACGACTGCGATGGCCCTCAGGGAAGATCAGCAAGACGGCCCCGTCGCACAGCGCCTGCACCGCCGCGTCGAGCGCCGCGGCGTCGCCCCTGCCCCGGTTGATCGGGATCACGTTCATCTGGCGGAACCACCAGGCCGCAAACGGATTCCTGAACAGCTCGCTCTTCGCCAGCCAGGAGAGCCGGTAGGAGAGCGGCAGGAGCGTGCCGACGACCGGGATGTCCACCCAGTGGACGTGGTTCATCACGATCACCATCCCCCCGACCCGCCGCGGCGGCAGGCGCTCCAGTCCCACGACCCGCCAGCGAAACCAGCGGACCATCAGGAACACATGCATCAGCGCATAGAGTAAAACATACGAAATGATACCGATCATCTTGGGTCCTCAGCGGTGATTCCAGCCAGGTGTCCTGGACTGCCGTCGGGCCATGCTCAGCTGGCAAGCCCCATGCCGAACCGATAGACCAGCTGGCCACCGAGCCAGCCACCCACGATCAGCAGCAGCGCACCAATCGCGTGCAGCCAGAGGTAGCCCCGGCGCGCCACCGGGTCGTCCAGAATGGCGGGCTGCCGCCGCCGACGCAGGAGCGCCTGGCCATAGACCACAAGCGCTGCCAGATTGGTAACGGCGTGCGCGTTGACCCAGCCGATCAGGCTGGTGTCGCGCGGAGCGTCCGGACCGATCAGCTGGCGCAGCGCATCGAGCATGCCGCTCAGCACCGCGACGAACCCGGCCAGCCAGCCGATGAGCAGGCAGTGGTAGGCGCTGGTCGCCCAGCCCGGCTCGCCGCGCCGCAGGGCGAGCAGGCTGAAGAGCCCGCTCGCCAGCAGCAGGGCGAGCGGAAAGTGCACGGTAAATGGGTGGAGCGCGCTCATGGCGCGCAGATTATAGCATACCCATCGTCGCGATGCCGCCCCGCACCCCATCGCGGGAAGCCGGCGTTGCCCGATCCTGCTGGCAGACCCGACGCGGCGTGGGAACACCGGAGGTTGCCAGCAGGATCGTTGCATCAGCCCTGCGACTAGCGCCGATCAGCCCGGCTCGATGCGCACCTGGCCCGCGGTGGCTTCCCTGAGCCGGGCCAGGGCCTGCTCGTAGCGGTCGGCGGGGAGCCGGGCCACGATCAGTACCTCGGCGCCAAACTCCTCCTGGTCGATGCTGGCGCCCGCCTGCTCCAGCACGCGCAGCGCTGCCGCATAGGCGCTGTAGGCCACCCGGATGCCCAGGGGCCTCAGCTCAACCCGCTCACCGCGCGGCAGCACGGCCAGCACCGCCCTGACCGTATCGCCGTAGGCCCGCACCAGCCCGCCCGTCCCCAGGAGCGTCCCGCCAAAGTAGCGCGTGGCGACCACGGTGACATCGCCGAGGTTGGCGCCCCGCAGCACGGCCAGCATCGGGCGCCCGGCCGTGCCTGCCGGCTCGCCATCGTCGCTCATGCCGGCGGTGACACTGGCGCCGTAGCCGATCAGGTACGCATAACAGTGGTGGGTCGCGTCCGGAAACTCCGCGCGGACCTGGGCGATGAAAGCCCTGGCCGCCGCGATGCTTGCGGTGTAGCCCGCTGTGCCGATAAAGCGCGAGTTGAGCACCAGCAATTCGGCACGGGCCGTACCAGCCGGAATGGGGTAGCGTGTCTCCACGATGAACGCCTGATCGATAGACGATAGCCGCTAGCACGACAGTTGTAGGTGCGCTCCCCGTCGGGCTGAAAGCCCTCGGCTACGGGGTGCAAAGCCCACCTTCGTGGGCTCAACAGGCCACGGAGGTGGCCTTCGCAAGCGCTAGCCGAGGCGTTTACGCCGACGGAAACGGATCATCTGCCGAATTCCAACTGTAGTAATAGCACGACAGTTGTACTTCGCACAATCACGAGGTATGTCATGCGTCGCTTCGCT
>JACAEO010000347.1 GCA_013388805.1 Chloroflexota bacterium | reverse complement strand
GCCGTCTGGCTGAGCTGCCGGAGGCCCGCGCACCCGGGTGTGCCGGTTGACGCGGCGCTCCGCCGTCTGGCTGAGCTGCCGGAGGCCCGCGCACCCGGGTTTACCAGCAGTATCGTGCAACGTCCGTGGGGAGTGTGGTACAGTTGGGCGCCGTGATCGGCGCCGCGCCGGCCATCCGGGGCGGCGGGTCAGACTGAACTGAGCGGGTCGACCATGCGCACTGATCCCCTCATTGCCAATAGTGGTCTCACCTACGAGAGTGCCGCGCAGCTCGCGAGCAGCCGCGTCCCGGTTGTTATGCCGAACCAGCGCGCTGAGGATGTGCGGCAGCAACTGGTGGGACGGCAGCACGAGTGTGCGAGCCATGTCGTGGTGTGTAATGGCCCGCTGTTTCTTGGCGTGGTCCGGATCGAGGATCTGCTGCCCGCTCCGGATGACAGCACGCTGGGCGCACTGATAGACCGTGACGCTCCGGTGGTCGCACCGGGGGTTGATCAGGAGGTTGCCGCCTGGCGGGCGGTGCGGAACGGTGAGGCCGCACTTGCGGTGGTGAACCGGCAGGGCCATTTCGTAGGGCTGATCCCTCCCCATCGCCTGCTCGCCGTGCTGCTTGCCGAACACGAGGAAGACCTGTCGCGCCTTGGCGGCTTCACGCAAACTACCGCGGCGGCGCGCACGACCAGTGAGGAGCCGGTCCCGCGTCGCTTTCAACATCGTGTTCCCTGGCTCATGGTGGGGCTTGCTGGCGCGCTCCTGGCGGCGGATTTTGTCGGCTGGTTCGAGGGCAACCTGCGTGACCGGGTGATCCTGGCGTTCTTCCTGCCGGGCATCGTTTATCTGGCTGATGCTGTTGGCACGCAGACCGAGACCGTGGTCGTTCGCGGGCTGTCCGTCGGCGTTAGCATGCGGCAGATGGTCGGGCGGGAGTTGCTGGCTGGCCTGGCGATCGGCGTGGCGCTGGCCCTGGTGGCCGGTCCACTTGTCTGGTGGCGCTGGGGCGAGCTCCAGGTGGCGCTCTGCGTCGGGCTGGCGGTGTTTGCTGCCTGCTCCACCGCGACGCTGGCGGCGATGCTGCTGCCCTGGCTGCTCGATCGCTTTGGGCTCGACCCGGCGTTCGGCAGTGGGCCCCTGGCCACCGTGATCCAGGATCTGCTGTCTATTCTGATCTATTTTTCGATTGCCAGTGTCGTGGTGCGCTGAGCACCCGGGGCTGAGCGCCTGAACTTCGTGCGCGCGAGGATGCTATAATCTACCGGACGCAGTCGAGCGTATCGAGGACGCTATGAGCACAGATCCCCAGGCCGCTGCGCCGCAGCGCCCGGCCGAGATGGCAAAAGCCTACGAGCATCAGCAGGTCGAGCAGCGGCTTTACGCGTGGTGGGAACGCAACGACTTCTTTGCGCCCCGCGCCGACGCCCCCGGGCCGCCCTTCGTCATCGCGATCCCCCCGCCCAATATCACCGGCGAGCTGCACCTCGGCCACGCGATGTTCGTGACGATCGAGGATCTGATGATCCGCTGGCGGCGTATGCAGGGCTACAAGACACTCTGGGTGCCGGGTACCGATCACGCCGGCATTGCCACCCAGACCCAGGTGGAGCGGTTGCTGATCAGCGAGGGCACCAGCCGCCAGGCGGTAGGCCGCGAGGAGTTCTTGCGCCGCACCTGGGCGTGGAAGGAGAAGTACGACGGCGAGATCACTCGCCAGCTGCGCCGTCTCGGCGCCTCGTGCGACTGGGCGCGCGAGCGTTTCACGCTCGACGCCGGGCTCTCCCGTGCCGTCCATACCGCCTTCAAGCGGCTCTACGACGATGGGCTGATCTACCGTGGCACCTACCTCGTCAACTGGTCGCCCCAGTTGCAGACGGCAGTGAGCGACCTCGAGGTCGAGTACGAGCAGCGCAATGTCTCGATCTGGTATGTGCGCTACCCCGTGGTGGATACGGCCTGGCGGGGGCCGCAACATCCCTGGGGCTCGGGCCGCTGGGCCGAGGGGGCAACCAGCTGGATCACGGTGGCGACGACCCGCCCCGAGACCATCCTGGGCGACACGGCCGTGGCCGTCGCCCCCGACGATGAGCGCTATACGGCTATGCTCGGACGCCAGGCGGTGCTGCCGGCGCTGGCCCGCCACATCCCGATTATCGCTGATGAGTATGTGGACAAGGAGTTTGGCACCGGCGCGGTGAAGATCACCCCGGCCCACGACAAGAACGACTACGAGGTCGGCAAGCGCCACCGCCTCCCGTTGATCAACATTATGAACAAGGATGCCACGATCAACAGCGAGGGTGGCCCCTATGCCGGCATGGATCGCTTCGCAGCGCGCAGCGAGATCCTCGCCGATCTGGAGCGCGAGGGCCTGCTGGTCAAGACCGAGCCGCATACGATGAGCGTTGGCATCAGCCAGCGCGGCGGTGAGGTGATCGAGCCCTTGCTCTCCGAGCAGTGGTTCGTGCGCACCCGCCCGCTCGCCGACCTGGCGCTCGCCGCGGTGCGCGAGGGGCGCACGCGCATCATCCCCGAGCGCTTCGAGAAGGTCTACTTCCACTGGCTTGAGAACATCGAGGACTGGTGCATCTCGCGGCAGCTCTGGTGGGGCCACCGCATCCCGGTCTGGTACCTGCCCGATGGCAGCCGCGTGGTGCCCGAGCCGGATGAGGCGCCCCCGGCCGGGGCCACCCAGGATCCCGATGTGCTCGATACCTGGTTCAGCTCCGGTCTCTGGCCCTTCTCCACCCTGGGCTGGCCCGAGTCGACCCCCGATCTGCGCGAGTTCTACCCGACGTCGGTGATGGAGACGGGCTACGACATTCTCTTCTTCTGGGTGGCGCGCATGATGATGATGGGCTGCTACCTCACCGGGGAGCCGCCCTTCCACACCGTGTACCTGCACGGCCTGGTGCGCGATGAGCACGGGCGCAAGATGTCGAAGAGCTATGGCAATGTGGTCAACCCGCTTGAGGTGATGGACCGTCACGGCACCGATGCATTGCGCTTCACGCTGGCCACCAGCGGTACGCCCGGCCAGGATCTGAACCTGAACCCGCAGCGGATCGAGGCGGCGCGCAACTTCGCCAACAAGCTCTGGAACATCACGCGCTTCGTGATCGGCAAGCTGGGCGAGGATCGCGAGTCGGCCTTCAGTTTCTCGCCGCTGGCCCTCTCGCTCGCCGACCGCTGGATCCTCTCGCGCTACAGCCGCCTGGTGGGCGATGTGGACCGGCTGATGGAGGGCTACAACTTCGGCGAGGCCGGGCGCCAGATCCACGACTTCCTCTGGGGCGAGTTCGCTGACTGGTACGTCGAGGTGGCCAAGGTGCAGCTGGAGGGCGACGAAGAGACCGGGCAGGTCACGCGGGCCGTCCTCTACACCGTGCTCGAGGGCAGCCTGTGCCTGCTGCATCCCTTTATGCCCTTCGTCACCGAGGAGCTCTGGCAGTATGTTACCGGCGACGGCTCAACGATGAGCAACTACCCGGACGCGCCGCGCACGATTATGCTGGCGGCCTACCCCGAGGCCGAGCCGACCGCGCTGGACGAGGCTGCCGAGCGTGACTGGGAGCTGGTGCGCGAGCTGATCGTGGCCATCCGCAATGCTCGCACCGAGTACAAGGTCGAGGCGGCGCGCTGGGTCACGGCGATGGTCGTTGGCGGCGAGCGCAGCGGGCTGCTGCGGGCGCAGGCCCCGCTGATCGCGCGCCTGGGCCGCGTGAAGGCCGATGCGCTGACCATCGTCGAGACACTGGAGCGCAAACCGCAGCATGCCGCCGCGATCGTGCTCGGCGCGATCGAGTGCTACCTGCCACTGGCCGGCCTGATCGACCTCGAGGCTGAGCGGGCGCGGCTGGGCAAGGAACTGGCCGCCGCCGAGGCCGATGTCGCTCGCCGTGAGGCCAAGCTGGCCAACCCGAGCTTCACTGACCGGGCGCCGGCAGCGGTCGTTCAGCGCGAGCGCGAGAGCCTGGAGACGGCCCGCGCCGCTCTGGAGAAGCTGCGCACGCGCCTCGCCGAGCTCTGATACCATTTCCGATTGCAGATTTTGGATTGCAGATTGCCGCACATGGCGTCACGATGAGCGATGACGGCAACGACAATGCGGAACTGCCAACTGGATCTGGTATGAGTTGTACCTGGCCCAGGCGCACGAGCCGTGTCACGCTGAGGACGCAAAGGCCGGCGGGCCAGTGGCGCCGGGAGCAACCAGCGCTCCAAAGCCCTGTGTGGAGCTGGAGCGCTGTGGAGCTGAGCGGGACACTGCGGGATTGCCAATGCCACCTGGTATGACACTGAGGCGCAGTGCCAGATTCCTCACGACGTTCCGCTCCGTTCGGAATGACACGAACGATGTGGTGCTGCGGAGCCGAAGGGCGCGGGGTGACAATCAGCTCCAGCCGGCCAATCAAGACATCTCCAACGGTCGGACTATCGGCTATTACTACAGTTGTATTTCGGCAGATGACCCGTTTCCGTCGGCGTAAACGCCTCGGCGAGTGCTTGCGAAGGCCACCTGCGTGGCCTGTTTAGCCCACGAAGGTGGGCTTTGCCCCCCGT
>JACAEO010000229.1 GCA_013388805.1 Chloroflexota bacterium | reverse complement strand
GCGCGGGCCATGCCCGCGCCGTCGGCGCCGCTGGCCAGGGCGCGGTCGAGCACCTGCAGGGCGATCACCAGCTTCTGCCGCCCCGTGAGCAGGGCCTGGGCCTCAGCAAAGAACTGCTCCAGCGGCACCTCGGCCAGGTAGCGCTCGGCGCGCCCGAGCAGGTCGGCATCGCGCCCGAGCCCGGCAGGCAGGAAGGCCGCCAGCCGATCGCCGGCATACACACTTCGCGCACCCTCCAGGTGACCCAGGGCGACCACCAGCGCCGTTGCCGGGGTCAGCTTCCCCGGCGGGTAGATCGCGTCCAGTTCCGTCCAGGAGCCCATTGCGCCCTCCTTCGTGGTTCATCCGCCAAAAAACGTGTCATACCATTTTGGCTTGCCGATTTTGGATTGTGGATTGCCGCGCATGGCGTTCCAATGCGCTCTGACGGTAACACCTATGCGGGTTGCTCAATTCCAATTGGTATCAGATGCGGACGGCACGGCTGATCCCTCATCCCAGGTAGAGCAGGGCCATACTGGCGAGCAGCAGCGCCGCGCCGCCGACCCCGAGCGGCGTGAGGCGTTCACCGAGCAGCAGCACGGCGAGCACGCTGGAGCCGAGGGGCTCCAGGAGCGAAAGGATGGCGGCCACCGTGGCCGGGACGCTGCGCAGCCCACGCAGGTAGAGCACATAGGCCAGGGCGGTGGGCACCAGCGCCAGGTAGAGCAGCAGCATCCAGCCCGTGGGCGGATAGCGCCACATCAGGCCAGTGGCGAGCGCCGGCGGGAGCAGCAGCACAGCGCCCAGGCTGAAGGCCAGGGTCATCGGCTGGAGCGGGTGGTAGAAGGGGGCCACCACCCGGCTACCAAGCACCACCAGGCTGTAGCACAGTCCTGCGCTCAGGGCGAGGGCCGTCCCCACCCAGAGCGCGCTGCCGCCTGCCGTGGGCGTGCCACCCACCAGCAGTGCGGTGCCGGCGATCGACCCACTCATCGCCAGGCCGGTGACCCGGCTGATCCGCTCGCCCAGGGCCACGCCTGCGAGGAGCGCCGTGAAGATCGGCGCGCTGCAGATGTTGATCATCACCGCGGCGGCCACGCCCAGGCGGGGGATGGCCGCGAAGTAGCAGAGTTGATAGCTGGCGAAGGCCGCGCCGATCAGCCCCATGATCAGCAGATGCGGCCGCTGCACCCGCCAGAAGGCGGGGCCCACGATGATCCGACTCAGCAGCAGCATAGCCGGCGCAGCGATCAGCAGCCGTAGGAAGCCCACCGAGAAGGGGTTGGTGGCCACCAGTTGGTAGAGCAGGCCCACCGCGACGCCGATCGTACCCCAGCTCAGTGCAGCCAGGCTGATCAGCGCCAGCCCCACGCGTCGCGCCTCCCGCGCCTCCACCATGACCTACGCTCCCGACCTGTTACTACCATTGACTATCGGCTATTCAGCCCGCGGCGGGCTCGGCGCCATCGTTGCTGGTGTTCTGCTCGATGAAAGCCCTGATCGCGGTAAATAGCTCGATATCGATGATCACCCCGGTTGGGTAACCCTTTTGCGTAACCACAATCGGTTGGTGGTTGGCCTGCGAGCGCTTGAGCAACGCGGCAAGCGACGAGGCAGCCTTTGAGATCGGCACCACGCCCTTTTCCAGATCGACGCTGCGTACACTTTTTGCGAGATCGAGCGACGGCATCGGCGGCTTCCCTTCTTGTTATGGTGATCCTGGACTCAAGATCGTCCGGATGCCCTGGTACTATTGTTTATACCAGATGTTGGGGTACATTGGGGAGCCGTTGACCCCTAAGCCGTGGCGAGGGCTTCGCGTTCGGGGGAGCAGGGCGCCATGGCGCGCACCTGCGCGATCATGGGCGGGAGCACCTCGAGGACATAGGCGATATCGGCCTCGCTGATGCCGTGGCCCAGTGAGAAGCGCAGCGAGCCGTTGGCGGCGTCGGCGGCGAGGCCCAGCGCCAGCAGCACGTGTGAGGGTTCGAGCGAGCCGCTGGTGCAGGCTGAGCCACTGCTGGCGCAGATGCCTGCCTGGTCAAGCAGGAGCAGCACACTCTCGCCCTCGACACACGCGAAGCCGAGGTTGGCGTTGCCAGGCAGGCGCCGCGCACGGTCACCATTGAGCCAGCTCTGGGGGATGCTGGCCAGCAGCCCGTCGATCAGCCGGTCGCGCAGGGTGACGAGCCGGGCCACGTGGGCCGGGCGGCGCTCTTCGGCGAGCGTCAGGGCAGCGGCCAGGCCAACGATGCCGGGCACATTCTCGGTGCCGGCGCGGCGCCGGCGCTCCTGGGCGCCGCCGTTGATCTGCGGCAGCAGCGGCGCCCCGCGCCGAGCGTAGAGCAGCCCCACCCCCTTCGGGCCGTAGAACTTATGGGCGGTGAGGCTCAGATAGTCCACATTGAGCGCCTCAACATCGAGCGGGAGCACGCCGGCGGCCTGCACGGCATCGCTGTGGAAGGGTACGCCCGCCGCGCGACAGATCGCGCCAAGCTCGGCCAGCGGCTGGATGGTGCCGATCTCGTTGTTGGCGTACATCACTGAGACCAGGGCCGTGTCGGGCCGCAAGGCGGCCTGCAACGTGTCGGGATGCACCAGGCCCGCCGCATCAACCGGCAGCCGGGTCAGCGTGAAGCCGTGGTAGCGCTCCAGGTACTCGGCGGCGTGCAGCACGGCATGGTGCTCGATCGCGCTGACGATCAGATGGCTGCCCGCGCCGGCCGCCTGGCGGGCCAGGGCTGCCCCCTTGATCGCCAGGTTGATGCTCTCGCTGCCGCCGCCGGTGAAGATCAACTCGCGACGCGTACAGCCCAGGATCAGCGCCACTTGCTCGCGGGCGTCGTCGAGCGCCTGCAGGGCAGCCCGCCCCGGCTGGTGAATGCTCGATGGGTTGCCGTACTGCTGCGTAAAGTAGGGCAGCATTGCCTCGAGCACCTGTGGGTCCAGCGGGGTGGTGGCCGCGTGATCAAGATAGACCGTGCGCTCGCTCATGCTCGGCTCCGTGGGCGGTGAATCCACGGTCTCAGTATACCACCGGATCATTGCGAACAAAAGTTCTGAAAATGCCTGACAACCACGCATCGATCGGAGGCAGCACGCGCCGCCGGCGCGTGCCGGGTTTATCCCACGGCGATGTGGGATTCGTGTGGGATAGTGTGGGATAGCATGGGATAATCCAGCGTGAATGTGTAAAAGCTGGCCGGTGCTGCACCGGCCAGCTATGTTGGCAGATGCACCTCGATCCGCTATGATTGCCTGCAACACTGGCGGTGCGGGTGGCGTCTATCCAGATAGACGGGACTGCGCTTGCAGTCTTGTGGTTGGGTGGAAGGAGGCTTCCGATGGCAATGACTCACCAGACGACGCTGGCCGAGATGATGGCCCAGAGCCGTGATGTGATCACCAACCCCAGCGTGGCGACCTTCGAGCGCTACGAGAAGCGCGGCAGCATCGGCACGGCAGGGGTGTATGTGCTCGCCGGCGCGGTGATTGCCGGTCTGCTCGCCTTCCTGACGGTCCTGTTGCCAGGCGTGCGTGGCAACCCGTTCAGCACCTTCGTCGGCGGGGTGACGGGTGCGCTGATCAACTTCGTGATCTTCACCGGCATGATCTACTACCTCGGCAAGAGCATGGCGAACGGGACTGGCAGCTGGGACGAGGTGGCCTACAGCTTTGCGCTGTTCGTCGCGCCGCTGGCGGTGGTTTCCGGCGCGCTGAGCTTCATCATGGCGCTGCTCGGCGGTATCCCGGTGCTCGGCGGGCTGATCGGCTTCACCGGTGCGATCGCGATGATCATCGTGGTGCTGGCCCAGGCCTACTTCGGTTACCTGGCGGTGCAGTCGAGCATGAACATCGCCGATACAGGCAAGGCGTTGCTCGTGCTCATCCTGGCCGTGATCGGCACGATGGCGGCCCAGGTGCTGCTCGCAGTGTTTATGGGCATCCTCAGCGGGCTGCTACCGCTGATCCTGCTCGTGGCCCTGGTCGCCGTGGTGGCATCGATGATCATGCGCCGCGGGCGGTAGGCAGGGCCAACGATCGTACCCCGTCGGGCCGCAGCAGCGGCTCTGCGAAGACGCCGAAGCCTCCCGACACCGGTTCGGCGAAGATTGTCCCCATCGATGCCGGCGTCGCCGCCACGCCGCCCGACGCGGCCGTCAAGCGCCCGCCCGGCGAAGACTGCGACGATC
>JACAEO010000228.1 GCA_013388805.1 Chloroflexota bacterium | reverse complement strand
GGCTACGCCTCCCCGCATGCCCCGGTTCCCCGCCAGCGGCGGCTAGCCCTCCAACGAAGGTTGTCATTCCGAGCCCTTCGGCTACGCGGCTCCCGAGCTTGTTGAGGGGCAGGGTAAACTCCGCGAGGAATCCCGGCTCTTGATGCCATGCCGAGACCCTTCACGCCGGCTGCGCCTCCGTTCAGGGTGACAGGTGGACTGCATTCTGATGCGGCGAAACGCGAACCCTCGTTGGAGTGCTAGGAGGCCCAGTGAAGTGCTGATAGCGCCCCCGCGGCGGGCGGAACAATGGGATCGCGGCGGGCTGCGTCCTCCGACCCTCCAACGGGTATGTAGACGGCCGCGCAGCGAAATCATGCCGAAAGAAAAAGGTCTCGCCGGCCCACGGCAGGAGCTTTTTCCTTGCGCCTCAGGAATCGCCGCCATACCCATTCCCCGGGTGCGACGTTCGATACCGCTGGCGAATTGTCTCGGTGCGGGCAGTTTGCGCCATCAGCTTCACAAAGGCAGGCGTCCGCGTTTTTGCGTGCGGCACATCCATCGCCCAGGCGCCAAACCGCCGCAGGTTGATCGCCGTTGCACACTTGCTCCGGCTTGTACACAGCGCACAAGCCTCTTTCGGAATGCGGATGTTGATACGCGCATTGCCCCTGGTATCGTGGGTTGATGACCATTTGCAGCTCTGCTGGCCGTTGGGGCAGCGGGCTACCTTCTGCTCCCAATTCAGCTCAAAGCTGGTGCTGCTGCCAGTGCTGATTGGTCGTCACTGGTCCCACCGGTCGATGTCTTGCTGCTGACTGCTCACCAGGGCAGCGGCGTCGGGGTAGCCGGCATCCACCAGATGCTCGGCCCTGGCAGCAACTCCCTGGCTGCCAGGGCCTCGTGGATGGGGTCAAGGGCGTCATAATTCAGCCCCGGAGCAACACTGGTATGCACGTGGATGATGCAATGCGGCCCTTCCTCGTCGCAACTCTCGGTCAGATGAACCTTATAGCCCGTCCACTGGTGCGGAGTTTCACCGACGATTTGCAGGCGGTTGAGTGCACGTACGGCGGCGAGGACGTGGGTGGAGTCGCTACGCTGACGGCCGCGAGCCTTGAGCAGGCCAGGGCTCTTGACGTGGGCCAGCATGGCATCGAGGAGATGGAGTTCGAGACTGCCGGCAATCAGGCGGTCGCGGAACTCACTTAACACCGAGGGGTCGAAGCCAGGGTCGTCGAGGTCGAGGCTGAGAGCATACTTCCAGTCGATACGGGCGCGCAGGGCTTCAAGAGCTTGCTCATCGGACAAGCTTTCGGCGAACTGGAACACGAGAATGAGGGCGAGGCGCCAGGGAACTTCGGCAGGCTGGCCGCGGGAGGAAAAGAGCGTGGCAAAGTCATGGTCGGTGTAGAGGGTGCCGAGCTCGTCACGTATGACCATAGAGCGGTTGCCGCGCGGGAAGGCGGCATGAGCAGTTCGCGCGGTGGTCTCGGGCACCGGGGGGATAGCCTGCGGCTGCAAGGACATGGCTTCCTCCTTCTGTCTGTGGCTCTGGCATCAGCGTCTGATCGGCTCCGTTCCGCCATACCACGCCGACCTCAGCCTCCGAGCATTCGCCAGCGGTATCGACGTTACGTCACACCCGGGGCAAACACACGCATGCGGTTCGCATTATGCTTTATACTATCCCCTGAGGGCGCGCCAGGCGTGGCGTGACCAGGGTGCTATCGAGGTCCTATGCTTGAGATCGAAGCTGCGGTCGCCAAGGTGGCCTACCACGGCAGTGGCGAGAGCGGCGATACGCTGGAGATGATCGAGCGGCCCGGCGGCGGCTTCTCGTTTGTGCTGGTCGATGGCGAGGGCACCGGCCGTGGCGCGAAGACGCTGAGCAATCTGCTCGTCACGCGCGCGATCTCGCTGCTCAAGGACGGCGCCCGCGATGGCGCCGCCGCCCGCGCCGTGCACGACTACCTCTATACCTACCGTGCCGGCCAGGTGGCGGCCACGCTGAACATCCTCTCGGTGGATTACCAGAGCGGCAAGATCCTGATGTCGCGCAACAATCCGGCGCCCTTCTTCGTGATCACACCCGAGGGGCTGCGCAGCTACAGCGAGCCGTCCACGCCGATCGGCCTGCAGCCGATGACGAAGCCGGTCATCACCGAGCTGCCGATCAGCGCCTATACCTACGTGGTCGTCTTCACCGATGGGCTGACCCGCGCCGGCGAGCGCTATGGCGAGGACCTGGGCCTGGGCAATTTCCTCTCGGGCTGGCCCGCCGCGGCAGGGCGCAGCGCCAGTGACCTGACCGAAGAACTGCTGCGCCGCGCGCTCGAGCTTGATCGGGGCGAGCCCGCCGACGATATGAGTATCCTGACTCTGGCCGTGCTGCCGCGCAGCGCTCCGCTTAAGGTGCGCCGGCTGCGGGCCAGCCTGCCTTTTGAGGCGCCCACCTGGCCCGCGCCCGACGTTCGTGGCCTCGGTGGCGATGGCGTTTGAGCCACCCGTTGATCGATGAGACGACCTGACGACGCCCCGCGTTCCTACCGCACCGCCCGCGAGCGGGTGGCCGTCCGCCGCGCCGCGCGGAGCCAGCCGGCGCCGCCCGCGCGCGGGC
>JACAEO010000227.1 GCA_013388805.1 Chloroflexota bacterium | reverse complement strand
GGGGTATGCGGGGCCTGGGGGCGCAACTCCCAAACACCCTATACCTGAGAGGTAGCCAGCGCGGCTGCGCAGCGCCCGGCGCGACGCGCTATAATACCACGTGGAATTGGCAATCCCGCATTGTTCCGCTCATCTCCACAGCGCTGCAGCTCCACACAGGGCTTTGTCGAGCTGTCGAGCTGTGGAGGTGTGGAACTGAGCCAATGCGCTGCCAGCAAGCAGAATCGGTATAATTAGGACGGCTTCACCCTCAGCAGCGCGACGCGAGCATGGACGCCTACCCGATCGGCATTGTAGACGTCGGCACCTATCTGCCGTCATCCTTCATCTCCGCGGCCGAGATCGCCCGGCGCTCCGGCATCCCCGAGGAGATCATCGTCAACAAGTTCGGCATCGAGCGCAAGCCGGTGCCGGGCCCCGACGATCACACCAATGCCATGGCGGTCTGGGCGGCCCAGGATGCCCTCGCCCGCTCCGGGGTGCGCCCCGAGGAGATCGATGTGGTGCTCTGCACCACCGAGGAGTGGAAAGAGTATCCCCTCTGGACGGCCGGGATCAAGCTCGCCTACGATCTTGGCGCGCACCGTGCCTGGGCGATCGACGTGCAACTCCGCTGTGGCACCACCATCGCTGCGCTGCAACTGGCCCGCGGGCTCATGGCCGCCGATCCCGCTGTCGAGACGGTGCTGATCGCCGGGGGCTACCGCAATGGCGATCTCGTCAACTACGCCAATCCGCGCACGCGCTTTATGCTCAACCTGAGCTGCGGCGGCGGTGCGCTGATCCTGCGCAAGGGCCACACGCGCAACCGGCTGCTCGGCGCCAGCATCCTCACTGATGGCTCCTTCTCGCTCGACGTGATCGTGCCCGCTGGCGGCACCGTCGAGCCGCTGACCGCCGAGGGCCTGGAGGCCGGGCGCCACTACCTCGATGTGCCCGACCCCGAGGGCATGAAGCACCGGCTCGACCCGGTCTCTATGCCCAACTTCCTCGCCGTGATCGACGCGGCCCTGGCGCGGAGCGGCAAGAGCCGCGCCGACATCGGCTACCTGAACCTGCTGCATATGAAACGCTCGGCCTACCGCGCGGTGCTCGGCGCGCTCGGGCTCCGCGAGGAGCAGTGTTGCTATCTGAGCGATCTCGGCCACGTCGGCCAGCAAGACCAGATGTTCTCGCTTCGCCGCGCCCTGGAGTTGGGGCGCCTGCAGGATGGCGACCTGATGGTGATGGTTGCCGCCGGGACCGGCTACACCTGGGCGGCGGCCTGTGTCGCCTGGGGCGCGCCGGCGCCCGGCGTCACGTGACGCAGGACAATGGCCATGGAGATGTACCTCGGCGACTGGCTTGGCCGGCGCGCCCGGCTGACACCCGACACGATCGCGCTCTACGATGCGCAGGACGCGATGCGACCGATCACCTATGCCGAGTGGAACGCCAGGGCAACCCGCACGGCGGCGCTGCTGCGGCGCCTCGGGCTGGCCCGCGGTGAGCGGGTGGCCGTGCTGGCCTACAATACCGTCAGCTTTCTCGACCTCTGGTTCGCCTGCGGCAAGCTCGGCGCGATCATGCAGCCGCTCAACTGGCGGCTGACCGCCGATGAACTGGCCACGCTGGCCGCCGATGCTAGTCCCAGCCTCTTCGTCTATGGTCCCGACTTTGCCGGCACGGTGCGCACCCTGCGTGCCGCGGCGCCCTCGGTGCATACCTGGATCGCACTGGACCCGGCGGCCCGCGCCGATGCCGCCGACATCGCGTTCGACGAGCGCGACGCCTGCGATGAGCCGGTGCCGCCGGTCGCCCTGGGCTGGGATGACCCGTGGGTGATCTGCTACACCGGCGGCACCACCGGCACCCCCAAGGGCGCCGTGCTCACCCACGGCAACATCGCCTGGAACGCAGTCAATACCGTGGCCAGCTGGGGCCTCGATGCCAATGATACGGCCATCCTCAATGCGCCGCTCTTCCATACCGGCGGCTTGAATGTCTTCACCGCGCCGCTGGTACTGATGGGCGGGAGCTCGGTGGTCTGCAAGGGCTTCGACGCTGACCAGGTCTTCGATCTGGTCGACTCGGGTGCGGTGACGCTCTACTTTGGTGTGCCAACCATGTTCATCGCCCTGCAGCAGCACCCCCGCTGGCCAACGGTCGACTTCTCGCGGCTCAAGCTGGTGATCAGCGGCGGCGCACCCTGCCCGCTGCCGGTCTTCGAGGAGTTCTGGCGCCGCGGGGTGGATTTCAAGACCGGCTACGGGCTCACTGAGGCGGGGCCCAACACCTTCTGGCTGCCGCCCGCCGATGTGCGCCGCAAACCGGGCGCCGTCGGCCACCCGCTGATGTTCATCGACCTCAAACTGGTTGACCCGGCAGGCCGTGAACTGGGCGCAGGCGAGGTGGGCGAACTGCTCATCCGTGGCCCGCACGTCTGCGCCGGCTACTGGGGCCGGCCCGCCGAGACGGCAAAGGCGATCTCGCCCGATGGCTGGCTGCGCACCGGCGACCTGGCCGTGCGCGACGACGAGGGCTACTATACGATCGTGGGCCGCCTGAAAGACGTGATCATCTCCGGCGGCGAGAACATCTACCCCGCCGAGGTGGAGAGTGTGCTCGCCGGCCACCCGGCGGTGGCCGAGGTGGCGCTGATCGCCGCCCCCGACCCGAAGTGGGGCGAGGTTGGCTGGGCCGTCGTCGTTGCCCGCCCGGGGCTCAGCCTCGCAGCGGACGACCTGCTCGCCTTCGCCGCCGCGCGCCTCGCCCGCTTCAAGCTGCCGCGCCGCATCATCCTCGCCGATAGCCTGCCTAAGACCGCCGCTGGCAAGATCGACAAACAGCGCCTGGTACGCACCTATGTCATACCAGTGACGAGTGATGAGTGACGAGTGACCAGCCGCACGGCTCGCATCACGGTGCATACCGCTGCACCCGCACCTGGCGTCATGCCAGAGAGGAATCACCAATGAGCAGTATCCCCACCCTGCCCGGCATCACCTCGCAACTGATCGACACGCCCCGCCTGCGCATGCACGTCCTCTCCAGCGGCCCTGACGATGGCGTGCCCGTGCTCTTCATCCACGGTAATGCCTCCTCGGCCACCTACTGGGAGGAAACGATGCTGGCCCTGCCCAGCTACCGCGAGCTGTTGCTCACCGACTGTGGCCACTCACCCTACATCGAGAAGCCGGCAGCGTTCAACGCGGCGTTCCACGCCCATCTGAGGGGAGAGTAGGCATATGGCCTTCGTCGAAGCAGGTGATCTGCGCATCCACTACCGGTCGTCAGGCGCCGGTGAGCCAGTGATCTTCGTCCATGGCAACTGGGCCAGCAGCGCCTGGTGGGAACTCATCCTCGCCCGGCTGCCCGCCGGCTACCACGGCTTCGCCCCCGACGTGCGCGGCCGTGGCGAGACCGAGGGCCCCGATAGCGATTATCGTCTGCCCTCGCTGGCCGCCGACCTGCTGGCCTTCGCCGATGCCCTCGGGCTGGCCCGCTTCCACCTGGTGGGCCATTCGCTCGGCGCCGGTATCGCGCTGCAGACGGCGCTCGACGCCCCGGCCCGCGTCGCGACCCTGGCGGTGATCGCGCCGCCCTGGGCCGATGGGATGCCCGAGGAGCTGAACATGCCCGACCGGCAGCGGCTGCTCAAGGCCCAGCCCGATCTCTTCCGCCAGGCGATCAAGGCCATGGCGCCCACTGCCCCCGAGGACGCCTACTGGGAGTTGCTGGTGGCCGAGGGCCACGAACAACGCCTCGAGGCCGCGATCGGCAGCATGGTCGGGCTGAGCGAGTGGAAACCCGGCGACCGGCTCGCGAGCATCCCTGCCCCTAAGCTCGTGATCGGCGGCGCGCTGGATCCGCTGATCGCCGCCGAGGTGGTGCAGCGCACCGCAGCCGCCCTCGGCGTCGAGCCGGTGATCCTCGCGGACGTCGGCCACTCGCCCAACGTCGAGGCGCCCGATACGCTCATGGCCCTGCTCGCCGAGCATTTTCGCCGGAGCGCGTAGCACGAGCGAACGGATCAAGCCCATTCGCGGTGCTCCGCAGCGAGAATGGCGGCGTCATACGGGGCGATGACCGCAGCGGACCGACCGCATCACGAGCCCTGTCACATGACAGGGCTCGTGATGGCGCGACCATCAGCGCGCCAGCCCGCGCCCGGCCAGGAAAGCGGCCGCCCGCGGGATCTGGCGGTGGTCATCGAGCTCCAGCAGGAGCCGGGGCTGATGGGCCAGTTCGCCCAGCGCCTCGAAGAGCGCAAACCAGTTGATCGACCCGTCGCCGGGCGCCCAGTGACGGTCCAGGGCGCCGTCGGTGTCCTGCAGGTGGAGGTGGGCGAGCAGCGCACCCGCCTCGCGCACCCACTGGTCGGGCGCGGGCGCGCCAAGCGCCTGCATGATCGTCGCGTGGCCCGTGTCGAGGCTGAGCTGCACGGAGGGTGAGCCGATGGAGCGCACCAGGTCGAGCAGCGGCAGCGGGCTGCCGTCGGCGATGTTCTCGATCACCAGCGTGCAGCCGATCGGCGCGCAGAGCGGGAGCAGCGCTTCGATCACCGCGCGCGCCGCCGCCAGCTCCCGTGCGCGCCGCGCCGCCGGCTGGAAGGTGTAGGCCCCGTGGCCGAAGCTCAGGAAGGGGCTGTGCACAACCATGTGCGTGGCCTCAAGCTCGGCGGCGAAGGCCAGGCCCTGGCGTAGCCGCTCGATCGTCAGCTCCCGCGCCCGGCGATCGAACGGCGCCAGGCTCAGGTCGAGAAACGGCCCGTGGATGCCCACCCGCCCGCCGTGGCCGGCAAGCAACGCGCGGGCGCGGCGCGCCAGCGCGCGCCAGTCGCCGTCGAGCACCTCGGGGAGACAGGGGTCCTGGATCTCCACATCACGCCGCCCCGCCACGAGCCAGTCCCGATGCTGCTCCAGGTCGGCGACCATCAGCGCAGCGCCGAGCAGCGGCGATCGCTGCGCTGCGAGCGGGTGCGGTGGGTTGTGCGCCTGCTCGCGCGCGGGCGGCTCGCCGCCCACCGCTTCGCCGCCAGGGTGCCCCCCGCTCGCAGCGGCCATCCCCGCCGCGCTGCCGCACCAATGGCCGTCGGGCATCGCCGATGCCGCGCTGCCCCGCGCGCCTGGCCGCAGGCGCGCCGTGTGTACAAATCCGATCATCTGCGTCATGCTCCTCCTCCTCACGGTCGCGTTGACAGCGTTCCGTCACTACCAATATAATCCAGGTAGCACTGAGATTTGTATAGGTTTGCCGATGCCCACCCACGACGACGTGACCTACCTTTCGCTCTCGGCGGCGAGCAAGCTGCTGGGCGTGCACAGCACCACGCTGCGGCGCTGGGCCGACGATGGGGCCGTGCCGGTCTATGTGACCCCGGGCGGCCACCGGCGCTTTGCCCGCAAGGACATCGAGGCGCTGGCCGCGCGCCGGCCGCTCAGCGCCCACGCCCTGGGAAGTGCCTGGGCCGCCCGCGCCCTCGCCCAGACCCGCAGCGAACTGGCCGCCCCCGCCACGCGCCAGAGCTGGCTGGCCAGCATCGGCGAGGAGGACCGCGCCGCCTGGCGGCGCATCGGCCAGCAGCTGATGGGCGTCGTGCTCCACTATATTAACAGCCCGCGCGATGATGAGGACCTGCTCGCCGAGGCGCGACGCATCGGCGGCGAGTACGCCGTCCTTGCCCGCCAGGTCGGCATGCCGCTCACCGCCGCGCTCGAGGCCGCCCTGTTCTTCCGCGATTCGCTTGTCGAGTCGGCGATGGGCCTGCCCGAGGAGGCCCACCTGCGCCCCGAGGCCAGCGCGCGCCTGCTGCGCCGCATCAGCCGGGTGGCCAACGAGGTGCACCTGGCCGTCGCCGCCGCCTACGTGCAGCCCGCATGATCCGCCACGGGCGCAGCGCACCGGGACGCCGGCCCTGTCCTGAGATGAGGACACGAGGCGATGACGGGATAACAAGGTGCCAACACTCGCCTCCTCGCGTCCGCGCCGCACCGCTGATCGCCTCACCTCCCCAACAGCCTGGTAAGCGGGCTAGAACGATGCCCAGGGAGCCCTGACCGTGGACCAGATGCCGCAGCGCCGCTTCAGCGTTCTCCGGACAATGAAGATCGGCTCGTTCCACATCGGATCGTCATTCGTTGACCTGCTCACCTCGGGGGTGCTGAACCGTGTGCTGATCAGCGACCTGGGGCTCTGGGCCACCCCGGTGGCCCTGCTCTCGGCGCTGCGCTACCTGCTCGCCCCCTTGAGCATCTGGGCCGGCTACCGCTCCGATAGCCGGCCGATCTTCGGCTACCACCGCCTGCCCTACATCTGGGCCGGGCGCGTACCGATGCTGCTCTCCCTGCCCCTGCTCCCGCTGGTCACCGTGCTGCTCGCTGCCAACCCGCGCTCGCTGCTCGGCTGGAGCCTGGCAACCCTGGCCTTCCTGATCTATGGCGTCGGCACGCTGCTCTCCGGCAGCACCTTCCTGGCCCTGGTCCGCGACAGCGCTCCGCCCGCCAGCCGCGGCCAGGCGCTCAGCATTGTGCAGACCTTCCTGGTGGTGAGCTTTCCCCTTGCCGGGGTGTTCTACGGCATGCTGATGCCGGTCTACGACCCGGCCAGTTTCTGGCGCATCACCCTGCTCGGGATGGCGATCGCCGCCGCCTTCTTCTGCTTTTCGCTGCTGGGCGAGGAGCGCCGCGGCCAGGCGATCGTCGCCGACGCCGCAGACGAGCACCTGCCCTTCCTCCAGTTGCTGCGCGAGATGTGGGCCGACCGGCGCACCCGCCGCTTCTTTCTCTTCCTCGCCCTCGGCGCCATGAGCGCCTTTGCCCAGGACGCCGTGCTCGAGCCCTTCGGCGGCGAGGTCTTCGGCCTGCCCGCCGGCGAGACCACGCGCTTCAACGCCTACTGGGGCGTCGGCGTGGTCTTCAGTCTGATCGGCACCGTGATCGTCACGCGCAACCGCCCGGCCCATGCCCAGACGCCCACCACCGTGTTCGGGCTGCTGCTCACCGCGACGCCCCTGGCCCTGCTCGGCATCGTTGCGCTCACCGGCGCGCGCCCGTTGCTCATCCCCGTGCTGGTGCTCTTCGGCCTCGGCTTCGGCATCTACACTGTCGGCGCGGTCTCGCTGCTCATGGCCATGACCTCCGACCGGCGGGCCGGGGCCTACCTGGGTCTCTGGACGGTGGCCCAGCTGGTCTTCCGCGGAGTGGGCATCTTCATGGGCGGCTTCGTGCGCGATCTGGCGCTGGCAGGCAGCGGCTCACTGGCCGTGGCCTATGCGACGGTATTCCTGCTCGAGGCCGTGGGCCTGGCGGTCTGCGCCTGGCTGATCGTGCGCGTCGATGTGCCTGGCTTCGCCCGGGCGAGCACCGCGCCGCCAGCCCCGGCGGCAACGCTGGCTGCGGCTGTGGAATAGACGGGCTGCGTACGGTCTTGCACGGGACCCTCGAAGCGCAGCTGGCCCGATGTCGCATGCCGCCCGGACATGTGGTATAAACAGCCTGAAGAGTCGGCGACCGCCGTCGCAGCTATGAGGGCACCCCATGATCCGCCACGATGGCCGCGCACCGAACCAGCTTCGCCCGGTGACGATCACCCCCGGCGCCGCACCCTATGCCGAAGGTTCAGCCCTGATCGTCTGCGGCAACACCAGGGTGCTCTGCGCCGCCAGCGTCGAGGAGAGCGTGCCGGGCTGGATGCGCGGCCAGGGCCGCGGCTGGGTCACCGCCGAGTACGCCCTGCTGCCCCGCTCGACCCACACGCGCACCCGGCGCGAGCGCGCCGGAGCCAGCGGGCGCACCCAGGAGATCCAGCGCCTGATCGGGCGCTCGCTGCGCGCCGCGGTGCGCCTGGAGGACCTGGGCGAACGGCTGATCACCATCGACTGCGACGTGCTGCAGGCCGATGGCGGCACCCGGACGGCGGCGATCACCGGCGGCTATGTGGCCCTCGCTCTCGCCTGCACCAGACTTGTCGCCGACGGCAAGCTCACTCGCTCACCGCTGGCCCGCGCCGTGGCCGCCGTCAGCGCCGGTAGCGTGGCCGGCGAGTTGCTGCTCGACCTCGACTATCGTGAGGATAGCAGCGCCGACATGGACTGTAACGTCGTCATGACTAGCAGCGGCGACTTTGTCGAGTTGCAGGGCACTGCCGAGGGCGCACCGGTGCCGCGCCAGCGCCTCGATGCCCTGATCGACCTGGCCGCCGCTGGCGTGCGCGAGCTGCTGGCCATTCAGCACCGCACCCTCGGCCTGTAGCCTCGCCCCGGCAAACCAGGGGCGACGCGCACCTGGTACCTGAGACCAGACCATCGTGCCTGCACCGCCACCGCTCCACAGCTCGACAGACCGGTGGTGTGAAGGTGTGGCACAACTGTCAAGCACGAATGGCTGTTTCTGAACCATGCCTGAGAAGCCATGAACGAGGCTCACGACCGGCTTGATGCGCTGCGCCACCTGGAGCTCGGGCTGGCCCTGGAGCGGGCCAATCGCATCGCCGAGGCTGTCGCCCACTACCGCCAGGCCATCGCTGCCGACCCGCTGCTGCCCGAGGCCCACAACGCCCTCGGCTTCTACTACCAGCGCAGCGGGCTGCTCGCCAAGGCAGCCGAGGAGTTCCGCCTCGTCGCCAGCCTCAACGGCGGTTTCCTGGCCTACTTCAACCTCGGCTATGTGCTGGTCGAGCTTGAACGCTACGATGAGGCCGCCGCGGCCTTCGACCAGTGTGCCAACCTCGTCCCGGATGACCCGGCCACCCACTTTGAACTTGGCTTGATCCACTTCGCCCGCGGCGACTTTGCCCGCGCGCTCGCCCACCTGGAGTTGCCGCTGCGCAACTATCCGCAGGACTGGGAGGTGCACAACCTCTATGGCCGCTGCTTGCTCGGTCTGCGCCGCTACGACGAGGCAACCGCCGCCTTCGGTCGTGCCCTGCTGCTCGCCGATGGGCCGGCCGCCCTCGCCGAGGTGGTCGACAATCTCAACACGGTCGAGCGCCACCGCGAGTTTCGCAGCCTTGCCAGCGTCAAAGATCAGCTCTACGCCGAGGACGGCGTGATCTACCTCGGCTCTAGCGGCGACAATGGCCTTCAACTACGCGAGGCCCAGGAGTACCACTTCAGCTACGCCAATATCGGCACCACCCTGCAGCGGCTGATCGCCCTCGCTGCCAGCACCGGCTGGCGCTTCTCCGCGATTGTCGCCGCCGATACGCTCGCCCGACCGCTCGCTGCCGCGCTCGCCGAACTGCTCGGCACGCCCCTGCGCAAGGCCGAAGAGGTCGTCGCAAGCGACCGCGCCCTGCTCGTCTTCGCCGTGGCCCGCGAGGTGGAGTTGCTCCTGCTCACCGTCGAGCGCCTGCCCTGCCCCGTCACCGCCTGCTGCCTCGGCCTCACCTGGAGCCGCCATACCAAGGTGCTGCCCGACGTCGTCGGTATTGCCACCCGCGGCGCGTGCAGCGTCCCCTGGGAGGCTACGCTGCGCCGCCTGCGTGCTGAAGGCGCCCCCACGGACACGATCGAGGCCTGCATCAGCGAGGCCACCGCCGCTATCCTCCAGGCCGTCCGTGAGACCCCGCTCGACAGCAACCTGCCCCGCCAGGTGCGCTACTACACCCGCACCCACCGCCGCGTCAACGTCACCAGCCAGTAGCCCTGCCAGGCTCCCCCGACCGCAACCGCTGGCCATGTATCCGTTTTCGTGTTAGAATAACCGGGAGCGGTACGTTACCGCCCAGACACAGCAGCATCGTCGCGGTACCGGTTATGACCTGGTGCTCCAGCACGCCAGTGGCTCCGATCAGGCTCGGCTTCGGTGGGCGCGTCGTGGCCCGCCCGGATCTGGCCGGGGCCGGGCGCGGGCCGGTTGCCCACCTCAGCCTGGCGCTGGCCCGCCTCGGCGACACGCTGGCCTATCTCGAACGGCTGCGCGTGCGCTACTACCGTGTCGCGCTCAGCCTCGCACCGCAGGAAGCCTACGTCCAGCTGGTCGAGTGCGCGCCACAACTGGCGGCCCTGGCCGAGCGGATCGCCGCGACCGGGGTGCGTCTCTGCCTGCACCTGCCCCCCGGGCTCGACCTGGGTGGCGCCGACGACGCTGCAGCCGCCGGCGCACTGGCCGAGGTCGAGCGTGCCGCGGCGCTGCTCGCAGCCCTCGATGGGCAGCGCCCGCCCGAGGGGATCATGGTCGCCCATCTGGGCACGGCCGCCGCCGACCTGCAGGCCGGGGCGCGTTTTGCCGCCCGCTACGCTGCACTCTCACCCCAGGCCCGCGCCCGGCTGGTCCTGGAGCACGGCCACGCGGGGCCGAGCCTGGGTCGCCTGCTGGCGATCCACCAGCAGTGTGGCGTGCCGCTCGTCTTCGACAGCCTGCACTGGGAGCTGCACAACCCCGAACGGTTGTCGCTTGCCCTGGCCCTCGGGCTGGCCCTTGCCACCTGGCCGCCCGGCCTGCGCCCCGAGGTCCATCTGAGCAGCCAGCGCAGTGAGGCCCACCTGCTCCCGGGGCGCGCCGGCGCGCCCCCGCGTGTGCTGCCGCCGCGCCCCGGCCAGCACGCCGACTTCGTCGCCGCCGGCGACCTGGAGCGCCTGCTGCGCGCTGCCAGCGGCCTGCCCCCCTTCGACCTGATGCTCGAAGCGAAGGCCGGCGAACTGGCCTTGCTGCGCCTGCGCAGCGAGATCGCCCGGCGCGCCCCCGCCCTCGCCAACCGCCTCGGCTAAGGAACCACCTCCAGTCGGCAGGCCATGCTATAATACCGAATCCAGTTGGCAGTTCCGCATTGTCGTTGCCGTCATCGCTCATCGTGACGCCATGTGCGGCAATCTGCAATCCACAATCTGCAATCGGAAATGGTATAATGCCCTGGCTCAGTCAGCGCGGCCCGCCCCGATGGCCAGGCCGTACATACCATCCAGAGGATCAGGATCGTGAGCCAGTCTCGTCCCAAAGGCAAATCGACCACACCGCCGGCCAGCCCGCTGCCGGGGATTCTCTCCGCCGCAGTGGTCCTGCTCGTTCTTGGCCTCGTCGCCTGGCTGCTGCTCAGCCGTAGCGGCCCGACGCAGACCAGCGCGCCCACCTCCGCACCACTAGCGGCGACCCAGCCCCCCGCAGCCGCCAGCGAGCCGGCGCCGGGCACGCTGGCGACCCAGCCCCCCGCAGCCGCCAGCGAGCCGGCGCCGGGCACGCTGCCCACCGCCACCACCTACACCTACAGCGCTCCACCGCCAATGACTATCGACCCGGCGAAGCGTTACACCGCCACCATTCGCACCCCGCGCGGCGAGATCGTTATCGAACTGCTCCCCGACATCGCCCCGCAGACGGTGAATAACTTCGTCTTCCTCGCCAGGAACAACTTCTACAACGGCCTGACCTGGCACCGCGTGCTGGCCAACTTCATGGCCCAGGGTGGCGATCCGAACGGCGACGGTACGGGTGGCCCCGGCTACAGCATCCCCGCCGAGTTCAGCGACGCGCTCGCGTTCGATGGGCCCGGCATCGTCGCCATGGCCCGCTCCGCCGACCCCGACAGCGCCGGCTCACAGTTCTTCATCACCACCGGGCCTGCCGAGTGGCTCAATGGCCAGTACACCGCCTTCGGGCGCGTCATTGCGGGCCAGGAGATCGTCGATGGCATCCCTCTGCGCGACCCGCAGAACCCTGCCGATCTCGCCCGTCCCGGGGAGCCGATCCTCGGCATCACGATTACGGAAGAGTGATACCCGGCCCACCACGACGGGCCGTCACTGTTTCCGCCCGAACAGCCCCCGCTTCTTCGGCGCCTCGACCGTCTGCCGGAGCGCGTCAAGCTCGCTCTCGATCTGCTGTGGTGGGGATACCGGACGCGCCGGCTCTTCCGGCGGCAGCGCATCGAGCGCAATGCGCCGCCCGGCCGGCGCCTCGGCGCTGACCTCGTCCGCCCCGACCAGCGGAGCCGGCTCGCTCACAGGCTCCTCGCGCGCCGGCTGCTGCGTGGCGACCACCGCTTGCGTCACGTCGTCCCCCGCGAGTGTTTCGGCTGCGTCTCCCGCCTGTGGCGCCGCCGTCGCCTGCGCCGCGGTCACCGCTCGCGGCTCCTGCGCAGCGAACGGGCTGGCTCCCGTTTCGGCGCCCAGCGCGACCAGCCACTCCCAGAGCCGCGCCTGGCGCTGCGCGTCATCTGCCGGCAGCGGCAACGGCCGCCCCCGGGCATCGATCACCACCCCCAGCACGCTGCCCGTAACGTCGCCCCCCTCGGAAGCAACGGCCTCGCCTGGCGCCGCCGCGCCAATCCGCACCCCCGGGCGCGGCTGCACCTTGAGCCGTCCGTAGCGCCCCGGGGGCAACGCGAGGCGTGCCAGTTCGCCATGGCGCACGACGAGCCGCTCCGTTGCGCCCCCTACTGTTGCCAGTTCAACCTCTGCCGCTGTCTCGCCCGCACGCCCCTCGCCGAGCAGGACCACCACGGCGGCAAGCGGCGTATTGCGCAGCAGGTCGCGGTCGATCAGTGTCAGCGCCGCCTCCGGGTCATGACCGGCCAGCGCGCCGCTCGCCGGCAGCAAGCCCAGCGTATCGAGATAAATATCAACGATCGGGTGATCGTGCTCGCCACACGGCTCGAGGCCGTCGAGCAGCATGAGCAAGGCGTGCCCGGGCTCTGGCGCGTGGCCCAGCACTCCGCCACTGGCCAGCAGCCAGTCATAGTCGTCGGTGGCGACCTCGTCCTGCAGGGCCTCCCGCACGGCTCGCAGCACCTCGCGCACCAGCGCGTGCTCGATGTAGAGATCCTCGCGGCTCGCAGGCAAGGTCTGCGGGCGCAGCAACCGGTTCAGCAGCCGCTCGGTGAGCGCTGCCTCCTCGCAGGCGAAAGGCAGCCAGCGGGCGATGGCGGCAACGCCACGGGTCGCCAACAACTCGGCGAGCCCGTAGACAGTACCGACCGTCCCCAGCACCGCCGGGTGGAAGCGCCCGGGTGTCGCATAGAAGATCGCGCTCGCGCTGGCTCCCACGTCCACCGTCACCACCCGCCGGCCGGTTCGCTCGGCCAGAAAACGGGTCAGCAGCCCCTCGACGTCACACACCGTGCGCACCGGCGCCCGGCCCATGCGCTGCAATGCGCCGAGGCCGGGCAGGCGCGGCAAGATCTGCTGCTCATAGAGGCGCGCAAGCTGCTGGCGCGTCGGATCGAGTTGCTCGCGCTCCAGGGTGGGACGCAGATTGTCAACGACGAAGACCTCGGCATGTTCGGCCAGCGCGGCCCGCACCTGTTCGCGCGCGGCGCTATTCCCGGCATAGATCACGGGCCGTGCCGCCGGATCCTGCCGTCGCTGACCCTGCGCATCCACGGCGGCGCCCAGCCCGGTGAGCCGCACAATCTGGGCCAGGCGCACCACGGCCTCCACCGCGCCATGCTCCAGGCCGCCACTGATCAGCACTGCGTCGGGACGCAGATACAGCAGCCGCTCCACCTGACGCTCGGTCCACGACTGCTCGCTCGCGCTTCGGCTGGCCTGGTCGGCCGCATCGTCCAGGGTAAAGGTCTGGAGCAGCGCGGTATAGGTTGCGCGACTGGCCCGCAGCGCGCTGTGCCCCGAGAACTGGCCGGCAAGCGCGGCGATCACCAGGGACATCGGCCCGGTCGCGCTCGTCACCGCCACCAGCTGGTTCACGCCGTCGCCCTCGCTACGCTGCGGCATGATCAGCTGGCCGTCGCGCAGCAACGGGCGCCCGGTCAGTTCAGAGATCTGCGCCGCCGCCTCCAGGATGCCATAGAGCGCATTCTGGTAGGGCAACTCGATGCTGCTGCTGGTTTCGGCGTGACCGACGAGGCGATACTCGCCATCGACATCATCAACCAGCGTCACGCGGGTGATCAGGCTGCCGATCTCGGCCACCAGCACCGCGCCTGGTGCGTCTGCCATAGGCTTATCCATGCAGGAGGCTTATCCAAAGGGCGCCCGCAGCCAGTTGACGATGAACTCGAGCCGCGCATTGAGCGCCGTCAGGTAGGTCAGGAGTACGCCCGCGAGGAAGAAGCCAAAGGCCACCATCAGCAGCCAGCGGCCCGCGCGAGCCGAGAGCACCAGCAGGCGGCCCCCCGCGCCCCCGCGCGGCGCCGTGAAGTAGAATGACCCGAGGGTGAGCACCACACCGATCACCAGCATCGCGGCGCCCAGCGCCTGCAGCGGGTCCGCGCCGGGGGGCCGCGCCGTGTCGAGCAGCTGCGGCACGATCGTGCCCGCCAGCGCGCCGCCGGCTGCCAGGGCCATGCCTACACCAAAGAGCAAGGCCAGCGGGATGTTCGCCAGCCAGGAGACCGCCTGGCGCCGCGTCAGCCGTGTCAACAACAGCAGGCCGAGCAACCACGGGATGAGCCGCAGCCCGAACAGGGTCGGATTGCTGCCGCTGCTGATCAGCGTAACCGCGCCTGGTCGCAACACCTGGTGGTAGACGACCACGAAGGCGTAGCCCAGCGAGGCGCCGACGAAGAGGTACTGCACGGCGCGGAAGGCGGGGTTATCGCCCAGCAAGCGGCTGAACACGAGCAGCGTCAGCCCCACGGCGATCAGGCCGCTGATCAGGTTGGTGAGCGCCTCGATGCTCATGCCTCGCCTCCCCCGGCGCCGCTGCCTCGGGTCAGGAGCGATACGATGGCGCCAATCAGTAGCAGCGCCACAAAGACGATCACCGCGAAGCCGAGTTGCCCGGTGGAGCGGGCCAGCGTCGCCTGGTCGGCGGTCACGTCGCTGGCCAGCAACGCCAGCGCCCCCCGCTGGCCGGCAAGGGCATAGACATTCGGCAGCCGCAGGTAGGGCTGGGCGAGCGGTTGTGCCTCCTGGGGCAGGAGGAACGCGATCGGCACCTGGTCGCGCACCTGGCGATGGACCTGTTCCATCCAGACCTGGACGTCCTGCGGCTGGTCAGCCAGCACCAGGATCAGCTTGAGATCCTGGATGCCGCTGATCCGCGGCGTTCCGTCCGGATTGTTGGCCACCAGTCCCTGGCTGGCGTCCTGGCCATCGAAGTCCGAGGTCAGCTCGCCACGCAAGTCCTGGGCGATACGGCGCAGGGCCAGTTCACCACCAGGGCGATAGCCGAGCAATACATAGTCACGGCCGCCAAAGGGCACACCGTTCTCGTTGTTGTAACCGGCGGCGCGGAGCGGCTCGATCAAGTCAAAGGAGAGCAGCGTACCTTGCAGGTCAGTGCTCACCAGGATCAGCTTGGTCTGGTTGGCGATCAGGCGCCGGGTGACAGCCGCTTCGAGTGGTCGTAGCTCGCTGCTCCGCTGGGCGGCCCACTCGTAGGCCACCAGCACCACGTCCTCGGGTCCGAGGCTATCGAGCAGGGCACCGAGCTCTGTGGCGCCCGCCGCGGACGGCGCCGGCCCCTGGAAGGGCGCCGTGAGCTGTGGCACAAGCAGAGCGATCAGCAGCGCCAGGGCCAGCAGCCCATAGAGGATGCGGTCGAGACCGATCCGCTCGAGCCGGGTACGCCGGGTGGGCACAGACGGCGCGGCTGGCGCCGGGTAGGGCGCCTCGGCGAGCTGTTGCAGCAGCCGCACCGCTTCGAGTTGCTCGGGCGTGCGGCTTACCCCGGCGCGCTGCCGCAGCGCCACCGCGGCCACTGGCGCAGCCAGTTCGCGCTCTTCCGCCTCGGAACCGCCAAGGCGCCGCAGCCAGTCCAGTTGTTCACCCTCGACCGTGGCTTCAGGCACCTCTGGCTCAGGCACACGGAGCCAGCTCGGCAGTTCGGCGCCCTTGAGAAAGCCGGAGCTATCACCCTCATCAGCCGCGGGGCGACGGGCCGGTGGTGGCGCTTGCTGCTCGACCGGGGGGGGCACGGCTGCCAGTGGCTCCTCGGGGAGCCCCTGTAGCCAGGAGGGCAGGCCAGGTTCGCCGCCAGCCGCAGGGGGCGTGCCGGACGCCTCCGGCGCTTCGGCGCTCAGCCAGGGCGGCAGATCACTGGAGGGCGCCGGTGGCACCGGGGGCGGTGGATGCTCAATCAGCCATGGTGGCACATCGCCCGCCGGCACGCGCGGCTCATCTGGCAGCACCTCGCGCTCAGCGAAGGCCTCCTGCAGCCACCCCGGCATCTCTTCGCCACCGGCCGGCGCTGCCGCCTCGGCCGGCTCTGTCGCAAGCGGTGGCACTTCCGCCGGCGGCTCTGCCGCCTCGCGTAGCCAGGCCGGCACCTCTTCAGCCGCTGCGCCCGCGGCGGGCGGCTCTGCCGCCTCGCGTAGCCAGGCCGGCACATCGACGTTGTCAGGCTCGGGGGCGGCAGCCGGCTCCGGGCGCCTGGCCTGGAGCTCAGCGTCCGCAGCGATGATATCGCGGAGCCAGTCCGGACTCTCCGCTTCGGCGAAGGGCTCGGCAGGCTCAGGTGGAGCAGCGCTGTCAGCCGCCAGTCCGGCAGCGACCTCGTCGGCCGTCAGATCGCGCAGCCACTCGGGGACGCCACCTTCCTCATCGAGCGCTTCTGAGAGCGGCCCCGAGATAGGTTCAGAGAGCGCGTCAGGGTCGTGGCCAATCGAACGCAGCCAGTCGGTGGCGCCTTCTGGCAGCTTGACCCGGGACGTGGTGGTCGTCTCATCGCCCTGTTCCGCGCCGGGGGCTGGCGGGGCAGCCGGCGGCTCTGCAGGGGCCGGCGGCCCGGCGGGAGGTTGGCCGGCGCCGAGGCTGCTGAGCCACGCCGTCGCGCCGGTCGGTGCCTCGCGAGCGGTGGGCGGCTCCGCGGGTGTATCGCTCGGACGCAGCCACTCGGGGACCGCGCTATCGGGAGCGGCGGGCTGGTCAGCAACGTCGCTCCGCAGCTCGCGCAGCCACTCCGGGATGTCGGCTTCAGCGGCGTCGCCGGCCGGCGGTGGTTCGCGACCGGGGGGCCGGGCAGGGAGCGGCAGGTTCCGGAGCCAGGGGGGGAGATGTTCCATGTCAGCGATCGAGGTAGGGTGTGTCAAAGCCGAGCAGCACGCGCAGCCCGGCAACGAACGCGCCGATTGCAGCGCCGATCAGCAAGCCACGCGCCCCGGCCAGCGCCACATAGTCATTGAGCCACTGGAGGGTGGCGCCCACAGCGGGGAGCGCAGTCACCGGTGGGAGTTGCGCCACCAGCACGAGCATCGCGACCACGACGATCACCGCCGCCTCGGCGCTGCCGCGACCCAGGGCGCGCAGCGCGGCGCTCAGGCTGAAGAACGCAAGCAGGGCCAGCAGGCTACTGGCGATCGGCTCGTAGAGCGTACGAAAGACGGTGCGGATCGGCACCTCGGCCAGGCTAGCGGGGAGCACGATACCAGCGCGGCCAGGCAGCGGGAAGAACATGCCGGCGACGATCATGACCAGCATGCCGAGGATCAACAGCAGGCTGTAGCGCCAGTCGGCGCTGCGCGCTCCGATACGCTGCACATGCGTTGCGGCGACGCTTAGCACCCCGAACAGCAGCCCCACCGCGGTAATCACTGCGGCCCACTCGACCAGGATCGCGGCAAAGATGGCAAATGCGCCACCCGCGCCCGCAAAGTCAAGCAGGACGATCAGTCCGGCGACTCCGGCGATCAGGACGGCGATCAGGCGTTTTGCATCGCGTAACAGCGACATAGCGTCTCGGTGTGGCGCCTGTGCGGTCGGCAAGTGGTCACAGGCCCGGGAGCGGCGGCAGGCCGAGCGAGGGCTGGATGAGCGTATACAGAAAACCAACGACCAGCAGCACGATCACAGCCGTGCGCAGCACATCCTGGGTCAGCAGGCGTGCCTGGGCCGGGCCGGGTGGTGCCAGGTAGGCTTCGGCGGCATAGATCTCCTCGCCGATCACCGTCGCCGGGGTGGTCAGGATCATCAATGGCAGGCCAGCGCTGCTCGTGGTGCCGGCCACCTGTGCGAGGTTGCGCTGGGCGCCATCTTCGCCGACCAGCAGAAATTCCTGGCCGAAACCGCCGATCATGGCGCTGGCCTCGAGCGGCTGGCGCCCATACAGCGTACTGACCCCGCTGGCATAGGCCAGTTCATCGTGGTGCGCGAGCAGTTGCACCCCCGCCGGGTCGTAGTCTTCGGCCTGCCCGGCCTGCTGGTAAGCCTGCCGGACAGCGCCACGCAGCGCGAGGTGGGCGACGATATCGCCCGAACTCACCAGGATCGGCGCCCCCCTGAGCGCCGCCTCATTGGCGGCCTGCTCAGCCAGCAGCAGACCGGCAACCAGCTCCGTCGAGGTGGCACGGCTGCCATCTGCGGCGCCCAGCGTGCTTGCCCCTGGCGAGAGATGCACGGCCTGACCGGTCTCAGCGCCGCGGCCCAGCGCGCTGCGCAGCGTCTCGAAGGCAGGCAGCGGGCGCTGCGGCCTCACCTCGCCGCGCAGGGCGCGCGCGTGATGCAACCAGATCAGGGCCACCACCACAAGGATGACGAGCAGGGTCAGAATGGTGATCGGGTCGGGGGAGAACAGCATGCGCGGGCTCCGGCTGGCCGCGCCAGCACAACTCTTTACAGAATTGGCGCGATTCCTCGCAACGAGTGTACCGCAGCCGATAGGCTTTGTCAACCGATGGATGATTCGTTGAGCAGGCGCCGCAACGCACGCCAGCCCTCCGGCTCGCCAAGCGCAAGGGCAACATGCTCGGCGCGGGTGCCGCTGACAAAGGGCAGGCTGAAGCGCACCAGCTGGCTGCTCACCACGTCGATCGGGCTGAGCATCTCGAGGAAGAGGCTGACCGGGGTACGCATACCGGCCTGCTCCACGCCCGCGACCAGCCGGCGCAGCACGTGCTCGCGCTCGTCACTCATCGCTGCGTTCCGTCCCCTTCCGTCTCTACCTGGCGTTTGAGCGCCGTGAGAAACTCGCCGGCGAGCACCACGAAGTTCTCGCGCTGGCGGTTGCTGATCAGGCTGGCGACGATCCCCGGCAGATCCAGCGAGTCGACCCGCTCGATGCGGAAGCGTCCATCGTCGAGCGGCACCACCCGGCAGCGGTTCACGCCCGTGAGCGGTGGAAAGCTGATGCGAAACGCCGTCGCCCGTGAGAGGGGGGTGAAGTCCACCACTTCCATGTCGGCGTGCACGATCGCCGCCCGCAGGCGGAAGCGATAGCCAGGCCCCGGCGGACCCTCGTGTGGCAGCTCAACCCGGATGCGCTCGAACGAAGGCATCCACCCCGGCCAGCCGCGGAAGTCGTCGAGTACGGCGAAGATACGCTCGGGCGGCGCGGTTGTGATCGCGCTCGCGATGATCTCGAAGCTCACCATGGTCTGCTCAAGCTCGTACCAGTCTCCAGTTGCGCACCGGCCAGGCCGTGCGAGGCCAGGCGCCCGCGCGCTGCCGGGCCTACTCGTGTCCCCGGCGCCAGCTGGCCCAGCGGAGGCGCAGCAGTTCGGCCGGCAGCCGCGCCGGCAGATAGACGCCCGTCACCGTCACCACAACTGCCTGCACCCCCCGTGGCACGCTTCCATAGGCCCGGGTTATCCGCCCATCGAGCGCGGAGCGGTAGTACAGCACCGCCGCGATCTCGTCGAACGGCAGGTCGAGGCCGTCGTAGCCGAGCCAGAGCGTCTTCATCAGCAGTTGCAGGCCGGGGTCGCGGTGAATGCCCCCCTGCGCCATCACGGTACGTTGCTGAGATTATACCATCCGCCGGCTCAGCGCGGCCCCGCTTCCAGCCGCACCCGCAGCTCGCAGAGATAAGCTGCGACCGCATGATGATCAAGCACCCGCGCATCGTAGCTCACGGTCAGGGTGGCCAGCGGCCGCACCGCAATGCCCGTCGCCCCGACGACGGCCTGCGGCCGCGGGGCGCCCACCGCCAGCGCGGCCGCCGTCGCGGGCCGGGGAGGCGGCGCGCTCCACCAGCTCAAGCCGCCCGCCAGACTGATCACACTGAAGGTGGCCTCGTCCAGCTCCAGGCTGGCCCGTGCCAGGGCCCGCGCCAGCCCGCGCAGCGTCAGGTCGCCCGCGTCGCGCACCATAGCCCAGCGCAGCCCGTCCGGCCCCCACTCAGCCATGGCCAGGTGCAGGCGCCGGCGCAGGACGATCGCCTCCGTCGTCCAGCGAGCATTGAGCAGCGGATGTGCGGGCAGGAGCGCCACTGCCATCGCTGCCACATACGCGCCAAGGCTGAGTGGCAGCCCCAGCCGCGCCATGTCTGGCCTCAGGGCCGCGATCTGCCCCAGGGCCGCCCCGACATCACACTCGACCGTCGCCGTCGCCACCGGCATGGTGGTGCTGCGCGCCATTGCGGGCCTCACCACTGGCGGGCCGGCCTTCGGCCCGGCGATCAACGCCCGCGCATCGGCCGCCATCACCCGCCCGCCCGGCCCGCTGCCGGCCACCGTGGCCAGCTCAAGGCCGTGCGCCCGCGCTATCGCCCGCGCCAGCGGCGTCGCCAGCAGCCGCCCTGGTGCATCAGCCATACAGCGTATTACCCCACCCTGGCCGTCTCGGCCCAGAAGCGCTCCACCTTCTTGCGCAGCAGGGCATGCTCAGGGTGCGCCAGCTGGGGATCAGCAGCCAGGATGTGCTCGGCCTCCACCCGCGCGGCGTGCAGCAGCCGTGTATCGGCCAGCCGGGCCACCTTGAGGTCGGGCGTGCCGCTCTGGCGCGTGCCAAAGAACTCGCCGGGCCCGCGCAGCTGCAGGTCGATCTCGGCCAGCTTGAAGCCGTCGGTGGTCTGCTCCATGGCCTCCAGCCGCTGCCGGGTGACCTCATTGTCGTGCTTGTCGGAGATCAGGATGCAGTAGCTCTGGTGCTCGCCGCGCCCCACCCGGCCGCGGAACTGGTGCAACTGGGCCAGGCCAAAGCGCTCGGCCCCGTCGATGACGATCGTCGAGGCGTTGGGGATATCGATCCCCACCTCGATCACCGCCGTGGAGACGAGGATGTCGAACTCGCGCGCCCGGAAGGCCAGCATCACCTCGTCCTTCTCCCGCGGCAGCATGCGCCCGTGCAGCAGCGCCACCCGCAGATCGGGGAAGACCTCGCCCTGCAGCTGCGCATACATCTCCTCTGCTGAGGGCAAATCTACATGCTCACTCTCTTCGACCAGCGGGCAGATCACGAAGGCCTGGCGCCCCCGCTCGATCTCGCGGCGTATGTGGCGGTAGGCCTTCTCGCGCTCGTGCTTCTTGATCCACCTGGTGCGGATGGCCTGCCGTCCGGGCGGCAACTCGTCGAGCACCGAGGTGTCCAGGTCGCCATAGATCGTCAGGGTCAGCGTCCGCGGGATGGGCGTGGCGGTCATCACCAGCAGGTGCGGGTTGAAGCCCTTGTCGCGCAGGCGCTGGCGTTGCTCGACGCCGAAGCGGTGCTGTTCATCGACCACCACCAGGCCTAGCGCGTTGAAGCGCACGTTGTCGGTGATCAGGGCGTGGGTACCGACCACCAGGTCGATCTCGCCCCTGGCGATGCCCTCAAGCACGCGGCGCCGGGCCTTCGCTCCCAGGCTGCCGGTGAGCAGCGCCACGCGGATGCCCTGGCCGCCCATATCGTCGGCATCGCTCATGCCGAGCAGCGCCTTGATCTCGGCCAGGCGCGCAGCGGCATCGGCGTCGAGGCGATCCTGCCAGTGCTCGCCCGCGGTGGCCCGTTGCGCCTCGCGCGGCACCCGCACCTGGCCAAGCAGCCGCTTGAGGCCCTTGTAGTGCTGTTCGGCCAGGATCTCGGTCGGCGCCATCATCGCCCCCTGGAAGCCGTTGCCGATCGCCTGCACCAGCGCAGCGGCGGCCACCACCGTCTTGCCCGAGCCCACATCGCCCTGCAGCAGCCGGGCCATGGGCACCGGGCGCGTCATGTCGGCGAAGATCTCGTCCAGAGCGCGCTGCTGTGCCCCGGTCAGGCTGAAGGGCAGCGCCGCCTGCAGCTCCGTGTGCAGCTCGGGGCGCAGCTGCATGGCATAGCCCAGTTCGCCCTGCCAGAGCCGCTTGCGCTGCACCACGCCGAGCTGGATGAAGAGAAACTCGTCGAAGCCGAGGCGCATACGGGCCCGGGCCAGCTGCGCCTGGTCGTCGGGATAGTGGATCTGGGCCAGGGCGGTGCCCAGCGGCATGAGCCCGGCCCGCTCGCGTACCGCCTCGGGCAGATGGTCCACCACCGTGGGCGTGACGCTGTCGACCACCTGCTTGATCAGCCGGCGTGCATTGCGGTCGATCAGGCCCCGTGTGAGCGGGTGGACCGGCACCAGCCGCGCGGTGTGGAGGGTATCCCCATCGGGCACATACGGTTCCCACTTCGGGCTGGTGAACTGGCGCAGCCCGTTGAAGGTGCTGACCTTGCCGCTCAGCACGATCATGCGCCCGACCATCAGCTGCTTTGCCAGCCAGGGCTGGTTGAAGAAGACCGCCTTAATCGCGCCCGTGTCGTCGCTGACCAGCACTTCAACCCGGCCGCGCCCCCCGCCGCCTACCAGGCGCACGTCGCTCACCTCGCCAATGATCGTCTCGCTGGCGCCGACACTCAGTTCAGCGATGCGCTTCCGCGCGCTGTAGTCGTCGTAGCGGTGGGGAACGTGATAGAGGATATCCTCGACGGTGCGCAGCCCGAGGCGCTTGAAAGCGTTGGCGTCGCGCCGGCTGATCCCGGGCAGGCTCTCCACCGGGTCGGCCAGCGTGAGCGTGCGCGGCGCCGGCGGGCTGGCCGCCTGGGCCACGGGCTGGCTGTCGGGCCGCCGGGCGCCTCCCTGCGGCCGCGTCGCGGGCGTTGCCGGGCCCGTGGCTGGCCGGCGAAACAGGGCGCGCAGCTCCTCAACCGCCTGTGTCACCCGGGCGCGCCGTTCGCCGGTCGACTGTGCGCCATAGCCAGCCAGCAGGGTGAGGGCCGCTTGCACTGCCGGCTCGGCGAGATCGCCATTGGCCGCTGCGCGCCAGCCTGCCAGGAACTGCTCCAGGCCCTCCGCCGTCGCGCCGTCGTCGCAGCCACGGCGCAACTCGGTCGCCAGCGTCTTGCCAAGCAGGATGATATGCTCGCGATCACGCATAGCGTCCATCACACTGCGCCGCCTACGCCTCTTCGAAGCCCTCAAAGACCACCACACCCATTGCGCCGGGGCCGAGGTGGGCAGCCACCGCCGGGCCAAAACGGGCGTGCCGCACCCGCTCGCGGGGAAAGATCGGGTCGATCTTCTCGAGCAGCTTCTCCACATCCTCGGGCGTAGAGACGTAGAGCACCGTCACCTCCTGGACGCGGGGAAAATCCTCGACGAAGGTAAACAGCCCCTCGATCGCCTTGGCCCGGGTGCGGGTGCGCTCGTAGGGCACGATCTCGCCCTCATCGAGGATCATCAGCGGCTTGATCCGCTGCATCGAGCCCAGCACCGAACTGGCGATGGTCAGCCGCCCGCTGTGCTCCAGGTACTCCATGGTATCCACGAAGAAGACCACGTGGGTGTGGCGGATCGTCGCGTGGATCAGCCGGCTCACCTCGTCGGGCGAGGCCCCGGCGCGCGCCGCCTGGGCCGCCGCGATCACCACCGAACCCGTGCCCAGCGAAGCCGACTTGCTGTCGACCAGTTCGAGGCGCGTCGTGCTGGCTGGCAGCCGGCTGCGCGCCAGGGCGGCATTGGCGTGGACATTGCCCAGCCGCGCGCCCAGGTGGATGGAGAAGATATAGTCGACGTCACTGATCAGGTGCCGGTAGACCTGCTCGAACTGTGTCGCGGTGGGCGCTGCTACCTTCAGCCGGTGCGGGCCGCCGCTCACCAGCTCGTAGAGCAGATCGTCGCTGATGTCGACCCCGATGCGGTAGAGCTTCTCGTTGACATGGACGAGCAGCGGGACGACTTCGATGTCCAGCTCCTGCGCGAGCTCTGCCGGGATGTCTGCGGAACCATCGGTTACGACTTTGATCTTCGCCATCATCACGCCTGCTGGTTTGCCAAAGGCCCCGCGCTGTGGTATATTCTCGCGGAGATACAGAGCTTCGCTGCTGCTACGATTGGAGTTGATGAGCTATGGCTAAGTGTGAGCTGTGTGGCAAAGGGCCGTCATTCGGCAGCAATGTCAGCTTCTCAAAGCGCCACACCAAGCGCATGTGGCGGCCAAACTTGCAGAAGACGACCGTCATTGCTACCGATGGCAAGCCCGTTCAGATTCGGATCTGTACCCAGTGTATGCGCACCATGGTCAAGACCCGCTAGACTGACCTGCTGCTGCACGACAAGAGGCCAGGGTCCTATTGAGGACGCTGGCCTCGCGTTTTTGCCAGCCGCCTGCGGCACTCCTGCATCTGCGCATCTCTAATGGGCATCAGCAACTGCGAGCACATCGCTCCGGTCATTATAGCCCATCGCCAGGCCTGGCGCAATCAATTGCTACCCAGCGACGTACTCGAGCCACCCGTAGCGATCCTCACGCTCGCCCTCGACCAGGCTGAAGAAGGCCGTCTGCACCGCGGTGGTCACCGGGCCGCGGCGCCCCTGGCCCACGGTCAGCCGGTCAACCGAACGGATCGGCGTCACTTCGGCGGCGGTGCCGGTGAAGAACAGCTCATCGGCGATGTAGAGCAACTCGCGCGGGATGGCCTGCTGGCGCACCTCGACGCCCAGTTCACCCAGCAGGGTGATCACCGTGTCGCGGGTGATACCGCTGAGGATGGACGCGCTCACTGGTGGCGTGTACACCACCCCATCGCGCACCAGGAAGAGGTTCTCGCCGCTGCCCTCGCTCACCTGCCCCTGATGGTCCAGCGCGATGCCCTCGGCGTAGCCGTTGGCTATGGCCTCCATCTTGATCAGCTGCGAGTTGAGGTAGTTGCCGCCTGCCTTGGCGAGCGCCGGCAGCGTATTCGGCGCAAAGCGGTGCCACGAGGCGACGCAGACATCGACGCCCTGCTCCATCGCCTCGGCGCCAAGGTACTTGCCCCACTCGATCGTGGCGATCGCCACCTCCACCGGGTTGTTCAGCGGGTTCACCCCGATCTCGCCATAGCCCCGATAGACCACCGGCCTGATGTAGCCAGCGCGCAGGCGATTGGCCCGCACCGTCTCCTTCACCGCAGCGACGAGCTGATCAAGCGTGTAGGGCAGCTCGGTGCGGTAGATCCGCGCCGACTCGATCAGGCGGCGCATATGCGGCGTCAGCCGGAAGACCGCCGGGCCGCGCGGCGTCTCGTAACAGCGGATGCCTTCGAAAAAGCTCGACCCGTAGTGCACCACGTGGGCCAGCACATGAATACGTGCCGCATCCCACGGGACCAGCTGCCCATTGAACCAGATGAATTCCATCGGTTTGATCGCCATAATCACTCCTCACAGCTCGAACAACTGCTGCTGCACCAGCAAACGCTCCTCAGCGCGCCAGGTGGGCGCCCCCGCCGGCCCCCGGGCGGCCTGGCGCGGCAGGACCCCGATCCGTACCCCCGCTACGCCGGCCATGTCCAGCACCCGCCGCACGCCCGTCCTGGCCAGCTGTGGCGAGTTGGTCTGCGCCGAAAGATGGGCCAGCCACACATCACAGGCTGCGCCCGTGCAGACGCGGGCCAGCAGTTCGCCACACTGCACATTGTCGAGGTGGCCAAGCGCACCACAGATGCGCTGCTGGAGCGCCCGGGGATAGGGTGAGGCGCGCAGCAACTCCCGGTCGTGATTGGCCTCGACCACCAGCAGGTCGGCGCCCCGCAAGGCCGCCACCGTAGCCTCGCTCCAGCTCCCCAGGTCGACCGCGACCGCCACGCTGGCGCCGCCTGCGCTGAGGCGCAGGCCCACCGGCTCGGCGGCATCGTGGGCCACGGGAAAGCTCTGGAGCTCGAACGGGCCGAGCGCTGCGCGCTGGCCCACCGGCAACTCCTCGACCACCACGCCCTCCAGTTCGGCGCCCAGCGCCTGCCGGGTCCTGGCGTTGCAAACCACAGGGATGCCGTGGCGGCGGGCGAGGGCTGCCGCGCTGAGCGCATGGTCGCCGTGCTCGTGGGTCAGCAGCACAGCGCGGAGCTGCGCAGCCGCCAGGCCCTGGTAGCGCAACAGCCCCTCGAGCGTGCGCAGGGCGAGCCCGCAGTCAATCAGCAGCGCCGCGGCGCCATAGCGCGCCAGCAAGGCGTTGCCACTGCTCCCCGAGGCCAGCGCGGTGATCGTGAGGCTCGCTGCTGACACTGGCTCAGCCCTCCGCCATCCAGCGCTCCAGGATCGCCCGGGCGGCCCGGGCGGCAGCGGCGCGGTGGCTGATCTGGTTCTTGCGCTCGGCCGGCAGTTCGGCCAGCGTCATATTCTCATCGAGCAGGTAGAAGAGTGGATCGTAGCCGAAGCCGCCCGTGCCGCGCGGCGCGAACTCGATCACCCCGGGCAACGTGCCCTCAGCCAGTTCAGTCGCATGGCCCGGGCGGGCCAGCGCGATCACGCAGACAAAGCGGGCCAGCCGCGCATGCCAGGGCACGTCTTTCAGTTGCTCGAGCAGGTAGCGCAGCTGAGCCTCGCCCTGCACACCCCCATAGCGCGCCGAGTGGACGCCCGGCGCACCGTTCAGCGCCGCTACCTCCAGGCCGCTGTCGTCGGCCAGAGTGGGTATGCCGCTCAGGGCCATGTAGCCCTCAGCCTTGAGGATGGCGTTCGCTGCGAAGCTTGCCCCGCTCTCCTCGATCTCGTCGCTGATGCCGAGCTCGTCGAGCGTGCGCAGCCTGAGCCCCAGGCCCGCGAAGATCGCCGCGAACTCGCGCAGCTTGCCCGGGTTGCGGGTCGCGATCAGCAGTTCGTGCATAGGCGCGAGTCTACGTCCGGTCACGGTACTCTGTCAAGGTGTCATCCGCTGGACGGGAGCCTTTCCCCTACCGGCGTTCACAAAGTATGCTATACTCCTCATGGTCTCCCCTGCCGGAGGCCATCGTACTGTCTGTCAGTGTAACAGACTGATCGGGATCAGCGATGGGCTTGATGATAATCCTCTCGGCGCTGCGCGCCGTTGCGATTGCGAGCTGGGTGTTCCTGAAGCCAGTGCTTGGCTGGTTCTTCATTGTCATCGGCCTGATCGGTATGCCGATGCCGATCGTGAACGGGCTGATCTTTCTGCTGATCGGCCTGGCCCTGGTGGGTCCCCGTAACCGGGTGATACGCTGGAGCCGGGTGCACATCAAGCTGTTTCTCGCCCGTTGGGCCGCGCTGACCACGCCGGCAGTCGGCCCACTCGGGCGCCTGGCGCAGCGCTCCGCACAGCAGGTCTCGAAGCAGCATCGCCGCCTGCGCTGGTGGTGGATGGAGCGCGAGGCACGTCGCCACAGCGCTGGTGTCGATCAGCCCCAGAATGTTGGCGGCTAGCCCGGCAGGCAGGCCAGGTACCGTGGCTGGCCGTCCCACCTCCCAGCGATGATCACCATCCAGATCCGCCTGTTCGCGGCCCACCGCGATATCGTCGGTCGCCCGGAGCTCACGCTGGCCCAGCCAGCGGGCGCCACGCTTGGCGAGGTCTGGGCGCACCTGGTGGTCGAGCACCCGGCGCTTGCCCGCTATACCGGGCGCTTGCTCTTCGCTGTCAATCAGCAGTTTGCCGACCCGACTACGGTGCTCCACGACGGCGATGAGGTCGCCTTCATCCCACCGGTCAGTGGCGGGGCAGCTGTGCTTTGAGTCAGCTATGCCAGAGTTTCAACCCTTTCTGATTACCCACCAGCCGCTGGATCCGGCGCCGCTGGTCGCCTACGCGCAAGCCCCGACCGATGGCGCCGTGGTGACCTTCACTGGCGTCGCGCGCAACCACGTTGCGGGCAGACCCACGGCCTCGCTCAGCTACGAGGCCTATGCCGAGATGGCCGTCCCGGTCCTCGAACAGATCGCCGCGGAGGCCGCTGAGCGCTGGCCGATCGGGCGGATCGCCGTCCATCATCGGGTCGGCACGCTCGCGATCGGCGAGACGGCCGTCCTGGTGGTGGTGGCTGCGCCACACCGCCAGGAGGCATTCCAGGCTGCGGCCTATGTGATGGACCGCATCAAGGAGATCGCGCCGATCTGGAAGCAGGAGCACTGGGCCGATGGCGCGGCTGAGTGGCGCGAGTAGCCGGCGCGGGCCCTGCAAGGTTGTGGCTGGCCCTTTTCCTGCCTATGCCCGAGTTACCGGAAGTTGAGATCGTTGCCCGCTCCCTCGCGCCCCAGATCGTGGGGCGAACGATCGTGGGTATCGAGCGGCTAGACTGGGAGCGGATGCTGGGCACCCTGCCCCTGCCGCGCTTTGCGCACCTGATCGCTGGTCGGTGCATCCTCGCGACCCGCCGGCGTGCCAAATGGGTGCTGATCGAGCTTGATGACGGCTGGAGTCTCGCGGTCCACCTGCGGATGTCGGGGCGCCTGGAGGTGCACGGCCCCACCGATGCGGCCCGCTCCCATGTGCACCTGGTGCTGCGGCTCGATGATGGGCGGCGGCTGTTCTTCGATGATGAGCGCAAGTTTGGCCGGGTACGGCTGCTCGATGCCAGCGATCTTGCCGCCCTGGACGCCGCCCACGGCCCCGAGCCGCTGGATGTCGGGTTTACCGCGGCCACCCTGGCCGGCATCCTGGCTGGGCGGCGTACGCCGATCAAGTCGCTGCTGCTCGACCAGCGCAGGATCGCCGGGATAGGCAATATCTATGCCAGCGAGGCCCTCTGGCTGGCGCGTATTCACCCCCTGCTGCCAGCCGCCGCGCTCGATGAGGCCGGAATCGTGGCCCTGCATGCCGCCATTCGTGAGGTGCTGACCAGCGCGATCATGCACGAGGGCAGCTCGCTGCGCAACTATCGCAACGGCTATGGCCTGCGCGGCCAGAACCAGGAGCACTTCCTGGCCTATGACCGCGCTGGCCAGCCCTGCCAGCGCTGTGGCACGCCGATCGAGCGGATCGTCGTGGCCCAGCGCAGTACCTTCTTCTGCCCCACGTGCCAGGAGGGCTGATACCGATTCTGCTTGATGGCAGCGCATTGGCTCAACTCCACACCTCCACAGCTCGACAGCTCTCCAAAGCCCTGTGCGGAACAATGCGGGATTGCCAATGCCACCTGGTATGAGGCCTTGGCGACGCCAGCGCTGCGGCCCTACCGGGCGCGCCGATCGTGCTCGGCGTACAGTCGATCGGCCAGGGCGCCCACCAGCGGAAACTCGTCGAACCAGCCGTTGCGCTCCTCCCAGAACTCATCCAGGCTGCGCGCGCCCGCCCGCTCGTAGACCAGGGCCTGGCCGAGCATCTCCAGGCGGTCCAGGGCCTTGACCAGCCGCGCCTCGGGGGTGGCACCCCGGCTGTACTCCTCCCAGAGGGCCAGATAGCGCTCGGCCTGGGGCAGGCCGTCGAGCAACTCCAGCAGCGCCTTGCGCTCCGCCTCCTGCTTCGCCTGTACCCCGAAGAGCCGCCGCGCCGAGGCCGGCAGGTCGCCGATCAGGGCCTCGGCCATATCGTGGAGCAGCGCCATGGCCAGCAGTCGCTCGCGGTCGAGCTGTGGGTGCTGGTCACCAACGATCAGCGCCAGGGCCGCCACGCCGAAGCTGTGTTCGGCAACACTCTCGACGTCGCCCAGTCCTCGCTGCAGCCAGCCCGTGCGTGGCAGCAGCTTGAGCGTCTGCAGGCGGATCTGTAGCTCGGCGAGGCTCGCAAGCGTATGGTCCTCCATGGCTCCTCCTCATCGCCCCGGAGCGCGCGTCCGGGTGGGTTGGGTGCAAGGGCACACGCTGGCCACGGCGCCAGACTGTGCTGCGTACGTTCGTAGTACGCACGCGGGTGAGCATTATCGCACTGCCCGCTCCTCCACGTCAACCCGGGCATGGCCGATCCGTGGTCTGCCCGGGGCCCTCTGCTCTCAGGGGTAGGGTTTTTGGGAGTTGCGCCCCCAGGCCCCGCATACCCCACCCCCCTACCCCCTCCCCTGCCTGGGGAGGGGGGCCAGAATATGGC
>JACAEO010000346.1 GCA_013388805.1 Chloroflexota bacterium | reverse complement strand
GCCACTGGCCGTCGCGGCGCTGCTCGCCGGCCTCGCGCCGGGCACGACGGTGCTGCTCGACTGCCTCGCGCTGCTGGTCAGCAATCTGCTGCTGGCCAACGAACGGGAGCCCGAGCCAGTGGTCGAGCAGGAGATCGGCGCGATCGTGGCAGCGGCGCGCAGCCGTGAGTTGCGCCTGATCATCGTCAGCAACGAGGTCGGTATGGGCATCGTGCCCGAGCATCCGCTCGGTCGGGTCTACCGCGACCTGCTCGGGCGCGCGAACCAGCAGGTCGCCGCCGCGGCCGATGCAGTCTACCTGGTGGTCTGTGGCCTGGCCGTGGAGCTGAAAACGCTGGAGGCAGCATGGAGCCGACCGGGCGGGTAGCGCATGGCGCCCTCGATCACGCCGAGCTGGCCGCCCTGGGGCTGGATGCGACGCAGCTGCTGGACTTCAGCAGCAACCTCAACCCCTTCGGCCCACCGGAGGGCGTGCGCGCGGCGCTCGCCGCGCTCGACCCTGCGCCCTACCCCGACCGGAGTTGTCGCGCCCTGCGCCTGGCCCTCGCTGCGCGTCATCGCTGCGCGCCGGCGGCGATCCTGCCGGGCAACGGCGCCAACGAGCTGATCCACCTGCTCGCCCGCGCCCTGCTGCAGCCGGGCGACGTGACACTCATCATCGGGCCGAGCTACGGCGAGTATGCCCATGCCAGCCGGCTGGCGGGCGCCCAACTGCTGGAGGTATGCGCCCACGAGAGCGCCCGCTTCGAGCTCGACGCCGAGTTGCTGCACGTTGCCCTCACCAGCGCGCGGCCCCGGCTTACCTGGCTCTGCGCGCCGAACAATCCGACCGGCGTGGATGCCTCACCACCGTTCATCGCCGAACTGGCGGCGGGCTGCGCGGCCCACGGCGGGCTGCTGGTCGTCGACCGCTCATACCTCGAGCTGCGCCGGCCGGCTCACACCGAGCATCCAGCGCCAGACCCCGCGGGCGTGATCTGGCTCCATTCGTTGACCAAGAGCCACGCGCTGGCCGGACTCCGCCTGGGCTACCTGCTGGCCGCGCCAGCGCTGGTGGAGCGGGTCGCCGCCTACCAGCCGGCCTGGAGCGTCAGCAGTGCCGCCCAGGCGGCGGGCCTGGCGGCCCTGGCCGATACGGCCTTTTTGCCAACCACCGTGCCGCAGCTCTGGGCGGCGAGCGATGCCCTGCACGCCGCGCTCAGCGAGCTTGGGCTCAGCGTCTGGCGCGCGGCACTGCCCTTCATGCTCGTGCGCACCGGCGACGGTGTGGCCACACGCGCGGCGCTGTTGCGGCGGGGCTGCGTGGTGCGCGACTGCGCCTCGTTCGGCCTGCCGGCCTGGGTGCGGCTAGCGCCACGGCGCCCCGCGGAGAATGGGCGGTTGGTGGACGCATGGGGTGGGATCGTGACCCGGTGAGAGGGTGATACCGATTCTGCTTGATGGCATCGCATTGGCTCAGCTCCACACCTCCACAGCTCTACAAAGCCCTGTGTGGAGCTGTCGAGCTGTGGAGATGAGCGGGACAAGCAGGAGCGTCACCCGGTCAACCAGGAAGGAGCCAGTATGCCAGCGCCTGTGATCATGGTCCTCGGCACGGCCTCATCGGTGGGCAAGAGCACCCTGGTGGCGGCGCTCTGCCGTATCGCCGCCCGTCGCGGGCTGCGCGTGGCGCCGTTCAAGGCTCAGAACATGAGCAACAACGCCGCTGTAACGGCCGATGGCGGCGAGATCGCGCGCAGCACGGCGGTGCAGGCCGCCGCGGCAGGCATTGCGCCGACCGTACAGATGAACCCGATCCTGATCAAGCCCGAGGGCCAGCGCCGTAGCCAGATCATCGTCGAGGGCCGGCCCTGGCACACCATGGACGCCCTGGACTACTGGCAGCGCAAAGATGGGCTCTGGGCGGTGGTGACGCGCAACCTCGATGCCCTGCGGGCGCAGTACGACCTGGTGATCGCCGAGGGCGCCGGCAGCCCGGTGGAGCTGAACCTCAAACCGCGCGACATCGTCAACGCCCGGGTGGCGACCTATGCGCAGGCCCGCACGCTGCTGGTGGGTGACATCGACACCGGCGGCATCTTCGCCCAACTGCTCGGCACGCTGATGCTGCTGGAGCCTGCGGAGCGGGCGCTCGTGCAGGGGCTGGTTGTCAACCGCTTCCGTGGCGACCCGGCGCTCTTTGCCGGGGGGGTGACGCTGCTCGAGCAGCGCGCTGGCGTGCCGGTGCTCGGCGTTGTGCCCTGGATCGACGACCTGGGCCTGGCCGAGGAGGACGCAGTGGCGCTGGAGCGTGGCCGGGGAGCGCCCGAGGCAGATCTGGTGATTGCCGTGCTGCGCCTCCCGGCGATCGCCAACTTCGACGACACCGATCCGCTGGCTCGTGAGCCGGGTGTTAGCCTGCGCTTTGTGGATCGACCGGAGCAACTCGCCGGCGCGGCGGCGCTGATCCTGCCCGGCACCAAGCACACCCTGGCCGCGCGGCGCTGGCTGCGCCAGCGGGGCTTCGATGCCGCCCTGCAGCGCTTCCCCGGGGCCGTGGTTGGCATCTGCGGCGGCTACCAGCTACTCGGCGCGCGCATCAGCGACCCGCTGGGGATCGAGGGCGCTGGCGGCGACGAGCCAGGCCTGGGGCTGCTGCCGGTCGAGACCGTGTTCAGCGACGAGAAACGCACGCTGCAGGTCAGCGCGACGGCGCTCACCACCTGGGCGCAGGGGCTGCCCATCGCCGGCTACGAGATCCACATGGGCCGCACCCAGCCGCTGGGCGCGCCACGCCCCGTGGCCGCCATCGTGCGCGGCGAAGCGACGCCGGTCGCTGAGCCCGATGGCTACATCGCCGCCGATGAGCGAACCTGGGGCTGCTACCTCCACGGGCTCTTCGCCAACACCGGCTTCCGCCGCGCCTGGCTGCGCACCCTCGGCTGGCAGGCCCCGGGCGAACTGCTGGCCATCGATGCCTATGAGCGGCTGGCTGACACCGTGGAGCACGCCCTCGACGGCGTGCGGCTCGCCGCCCTGCTCCAGCGCGGGACGGGCTAGTGCAGTTCCAGGCGACCTGTTCGGGCATCAGCGCGACCTCGACCGTGTCCAGCTGCGCCGCACCCAATCTACCATCGCAAATCTGCAATCTGCAATCGCACTAGTGTCACGCTGCTGGTGCTGGATGCCGCGGCAGGACCAGGGATACGACGTCACCACTGTGCTACAATAATCGCTATAGCATGCGCAGTGTCGTCTCCCGGGCCTGAGCCATGAGCGATCTGATCGAAGTTCTCCACACCCTCGCCCGCCAGCGGGGCCGCAACGGCAGCCCGCTGCTTGGCATCCGCCACTTCCCGCAGCGCGAGGGGACGCGCATCAGCCATCTCGGGATCAGCCCACAACTTGCCCAGGCCTGGGTGGCGGTCACGGGCGAGCCGTTTCGCCCACACCAGTCGCTGGCGCTCTCGGCGCTGCGTCGCGGTGAGCCCGTGGCGCTGGTCGGTGGTGCGGTAGCCCGGCGCACCCTACAACTGCTCGCCGTCGACCTGCTGCGCGAGCAGGCGCCGGCCACCGTGTTGCTGCTCGTGCCCGATGCGGCTGCTGCGGAGCAGCAGGTCGCCGAGATCGAGGCGCTCTGCCGGGCGCTGGGCGAGCCGCTGCGGGTTGCGGCGGCCTTCGGGCCTGGCGCACGGGCGGCCATGAACGCCCACGTGGTGGTGGCCACGCCCGCGGTGCTCCATGAGCGGCTGCTGCGCTATCACGATCGGGCCTGGGCCGGCTTCTGGGCGCGGCTGCAGATGATTGTGCTCGCCGATGCCCATCACTACGCTGGCCTGGCTGCGATCCATATCGCCGGGCTGCTGCTGCGAGCCCGGCGCCTGGCCGGCCGGGTGACACCGCAACTGGCGGCGACGACCGCGCCCGTTGTGGGGGCCGAGGCGGCCCTTGCAACACTCAGCGGCGAAGCCTGGCGCCTGATCGTTGCCGACGATGGCCCCGCGGTGGCCACCGCCATGGCGCTCTGGCGCCTGCCGGGCGAGCGGGTGCGCGAGGCGGCGGCCCTGGCCCTCGGCCTGACCCGGGCCGGCGCACGGGTGCACATCAGTTGCGCGCCCTTCGAGGCAGCGCTGCTGCGGGCGCTCGTCGGGCGCGACGTGGATACGGTGAGCGTCGGGCCGCACCCGCGCCCTGCCCAGGCCCAGTTGCTGATTGGCGTGGGTGGCGCCGCCGCCGATCTCCACCAGGCCCTCGATGCCGGCTCGCTCTGCGTGCTGCTGCTCGGCGACGACCCGGCCGAGCGCGCGCTGGCTCAGCTGGTCGAGCGGCGTTCCCAGCACGACCAGGCGCCAGCGGCGCGCGCCGGCGAGCGCCAGCTGCTCCGGGCGGCCGAGCCGGCGCGCGAGCCGATCCCGCTGTTTGACCGCGCACCACCGCGCTGGGTGGTTGCGCCGGCCAACGCCTATGTCGAGGCCCAGCACCTGGTCTGTGCAGCCGCGGAGCGCCCGGTCAGCACGGCTGAGGTTGAATTGTGGCAGATGGAGGCGATCGTCGCGCGGCTGGAGCGTAATGGGCTGCTGGTGCGTTTGCCCGAGGAGTTGCCCGCCTGGCAGGCCGGCGCGGCCGGCAATGATCCCTACCCGGGCTTTGAGCTGGACTCGGCTGCGACCGCACCCGTGCGGGTTGTGGACGACCAGGATGCAGAGCTCGGCGCACTGAGCCTGACGGTGTTCGACCGCTGGGGCCATCCCGGGGCAGCGCTGCCACCGATCCGTGGTGGCTACCGGGTCGTTGCCCGTGACGACAGCGCGCTCACGCTGCGCGTGCACGGCAACCCCGAGCCGCGGCGCACCTTCCCATTGCGGCGCTGCAGCGTGCAGGTGCGCGACTGCATCGAGCGCCGCGCCCTGCGTGGCCGCGAGCTTGGCTGGGGGCGGGTCGTAGTGGATGAGGAGGTGTATGGCTACCGTGAGGCAGCGCCAGGCGCCGCAGCGCTGGAGGCGGTGCTCAGCCCGCCGCTCACGGCCAGCTGGAGCGCGCCGGCTCTCTGGGTCGAGCTGCCAGCGAGCGTTAAGGCGGAGGGGCCGCTTGTCGGCTGGTCGCTGGTTATCGCTCTGCCACTGCTGACCCTCTGTGCCGTGAGCGATCTGGTGCCCGCCTACGATGCCCAGGCGGGGCGGATCTACTTTGTGGACGCCCAGCCAGGGGGCAATGGCCTGGCCGCCTGGCTCTTCAGCAGCCTGGAGCACCTGCTCCCCGTGGCCTACGATGTCGCCCTCGCCTGCCGCGGTGATACGCTGCTGGAGCCGCTGGCCCACGCCGACCGGGACTGGCTGCTGGCGCTGCTCGGCGGTGGGCCGGCGATGACCAGCGAGCGCGCGGCAGAACGGGTCGAGCAGGAGCCACCCCGGCGGGAGCAACCCATCCCGGCCCCGCTCCCACGGCAGGAAGTGCCAGCGTCGCTCCCGGCCGCTCTGCCGCCACGCGCTGAACCTCCGCTGCGCGCAGAGCAGGAGGCACCGCCCGCACCGGCACGCCGCCAGGGGCCGCGTGAGCCCGGTCGGGGGCGCAAGCCGGCGCAGCCGCCCCGCCCGCGTGAGGTGCCATCTCCCCCACCGGAGCCGGAGCAGCGGGCCGACGCCGACGCGATCGTTGAACGGCTGCGCCGCCTGCGCGCGCAGCGCCAGGCCGCTGCTCAGGCGGCAGCTCCGCGCCAGCCGCCGCCCGACGAGCCGGGTGAGCCCCGCTTCGCCCCGGGCGATCTGATCGTCTGTGTGCCCTACGGGCGAGGCGAGGTGCTGGCCAGCCGGATCGAGGATGGGCGCGAGCTACTCGTCGTGCGCTTCGCAACCCACGGCGAGCTCACACTGGACGCCGCGCTGAGCCTGGCGCGCCACGCTGACCGCGATCCGCCGGCCGCGCAGGAACCCCTGTAGATGCCGCGCGGGCGCTGCGGCTCGTACCAATACCTTCTGGAATTGAACAAGCCACATACGTAATCCAGCCAGAGCTCATTGCAACGCCATTGCGGTAATCTGCAATCCAAAATCCACAATCTAAAATGGTATTACTGGGCCGCAGCAGCGATCAACGACGCAAAGTAGTGCGCACCTGCAGGCTGCAGGTGAACGCCGTCGTCCCAGAAGAGCCCGTAGTTGCCGGCACTGGCCGCCTGCCAGTCGACCAGGACGACATTCGGGTAGCGTGGCGCGGTTGTGCTGAGCGTAGCATTGTTGGGGCCGGCCCAGGGGCGGGGCACCGCGGTGTTTACCAGGATCACCCGCGGAACGCCCGCAAGGATATCGAGCAGCTCGGCGACCCGCTCGGGAGCGGCGTAGCCATTGTTGCCGAGGTGGACGATCACCACGTCGCCGAGGCTGCCGCTGGCGCGGCGGGCGCGCAGCAGGTCGACCGTCGCGCCGATCTGGCGGCTCACCGCAGCGTCGATCTCCACGCCGGGCAGCGCTTCGTCCAGCGCCGCAGCGGCGCCGAGCATGATCGAGTCGCCCACGGCCAGAATGCTGCGAGGGCCAACGGGTGAAGGCGGCGGCGCGGTTGGCGTTGGCTCAGGCAGACCATTGGCGTGGTTGGCCACGGGGGCGCGCAGCGCTGGCGCGATCGGCTCGCGCGTGGGCACACGCAGCGCCAGGGGCAGCGGCCGCTCGCTGATGGGCGTGACTGGCAGTGGTGGTGGGGCGGGCGTAGGGGGCAGCGGCGCGATCGTCGGCAGCACAAGCGCGCGGGGCCCGCTCGTTGTGGGCGCTGGTGGGACGGTGGCGACCAGGGCGGCCAGGTAGTCGGGGGGTGCTGGCGCTGGCGCACTGGCGGTCGCCACCCCGAGCCAGGCGATCAGCACCAGGGTCGCGCCGGTCGCGCTCAGCCAGCGCAGTGCCAGCCCGGTGCGCCGCGGCCCGCGGGCGATGCGCAGTTCGGCCAGGGCGCGCTCGAGGGCCCCGCGCCGCACGGGTGTTTCGACCAGCCGGTACGAAAGCTCGGCCAGGGTCAGGGTAAGCGCCAGCCGCAGACCAAGGAGCGGCAGCCCGCTGAGCGGCACATCGAGCCCGGGACGGGTGAGCACGAAGACGGGCCAGTGCCACAGGTAGATGCTGTAGGAACGCTGGCCGAGCCAGCGCAGGGGGGCGCTGCCAAGCACCGCGCGGCAGCACCGGGCGCCGGGCCGGGCCACAGCCAGGATCGCCGCTGCCGCTGCCAGATCAACCAGCAGAAAGCCGCCGCGATAGAGCCAGGGCTGAAACTCGTGGGCGATCGTGAAGAGCATGGCCAGGGCAGCCAGCGCGAGCAGGCCGAGCAGATCGCGCCAGGGCGCGGCGCGGTACCAGGTGATCGCGCGCAGCTGGCGAGGTGGCCAGGCCAGGGCAAGTGCCGCGCCGACCAGGAGGGCGGCCGCCCGCGTATCGGTGCCATAGTAGACCCGTGAGACATCGCGCTCCGGGGCGTGGAGCAGCGCCATGAGCAAGGTCGCCGCCGTGGCGCCGGCGAGGGTCGCGACGAGCATCCGGCGCGTGCCCAGGCGCGGCAGGCCGAAGGCCAGCACGATCGGCCAGAGCAAGTAGAACTGTTCCTCGATCGCGAGCGACCAGAGGTGGAGCAAGAGCGAGGGGCGCTCGAACGCCGCGAAGTAAGGCCGGGCATCGAGCACCAGGCGCCAGTTCGTCACATAGCCCAGCGCGGCCAGCGCATCGCCCCGCAGCTGGGCCAACTGGTCTGGCAGGAACAGGGCGCCGAGCGCCAGGCTGGCCACGACCAGCACTAGCACCGCGGGCAGCAGGCGGCGGGCGCGACGCAGCCAGAAGGCGCCCAGATTCATCGAGCCGGTGGTGCGCCACTCCATCCGCAGCAGCGCCGTGATCAGGTAGCCGCTGAGCACGAAGAACAGCTCAACCCCGAGAAAACCGCCCGGGAGCAGGGCCGGGTGGTGGTGATAGAGCAGCACGGCGCCCACCGCCAGCGCGCGCAGCCCATCGAGGCCGGGCACGTAGCTGAGTTGGGGGCGTATATCGTGCACAGTGACTGCTGGCTTCATCATTGGCTCGCAGCAATGACCGGCTAGCCTTGCCTCATTATAGACGACGTGCGCTATCGGTGCGGCGGGCGCCGGGGCGCGTGGCGGCGCCGGGGCGGCGCGTGGCGGCGCCGGGGCG
>JACAEO010000131.1 GCA_013388805.1 Chloroflexota bacterium | reverse complement strand
TACCCCCGCTTGAGGGCGTAGCCCTCCCAAACCCTCCTGCGGGCGGGGGTGTGGGGGAACCTGGTTACCCGATACCCCTGCGCAAGGGCTGCGCCCTCCCAAACCCTCCTGCGGGCGGGGGTGTGGGGGAACCTGGTTACCCCATTTTCACGTTAGGAGTCTCCATGCACGACGAGCTTATCTGTCTCTTCGACCGGCCCGGCGCGGCCTATGATGCGCGGCGCGAGCTGCGCGCGCTTCAGAAGGAGTTGCGCCTCGGACGGATCTCGTCGATCGCGGTCGTTACCCGGCCGGCGCTCGATAGCATCCAGTTCGAGCAGGACGGCAACCTGGGGGCCGGCGACGGCATGCGCTTTGGCCTGGTCGTCGGCGCGCTGCTGGGCGCTGTGCTGCTGGCGCCGTTCGTCGGTATCCTGGTGGCCGGCGGCGCCCGCGAGGGCCTCGCCACGGCGCCGAGCGTAGACAACTGGGTGATGGCTCTGGCCCTGGCGGTGGCCTTTGCGAGTGGGCTGACGGCGCTGCTCTCCGCGCTCGGCGGCGCGCTGCTAGGCGGGCTGGCCGCTGCGCTGATCAACTTCGGCATCAGGAGTCGCAAGCTCTACGCGCTCGGTGAGAACCTGGCAGTTGGTCAGGCGGCGCTGGTCACCCGTGTGCGTACGGCGCAACGACCGCCGCTCGCCGACCGGCTGGCGCTGAGCGGCGGGACGCTGGTACGCTGGCGCGAGGCCGAGCAGCCTGGCGCGCCCTCCGCCGATGATCCGACGGCTGCCAGCTTCGCGGCGTATGCCTACGGCGCCGGTGTGGAGCATGTGGGCGCCTTCACGCCCATCACGCCGGAGGCGCCCCCGGTCGACCCGCGCCAGCGCGATCTGGTGGTGGCCGAGTGCGCCGACGTCGCCCACGCGCGCCGGGCGGCCCGCCACCTGCACCGGCTCCGCCGCAGCCTCGGCGGGCTCGCCGCCGGCAACTACGCCGTCGTCACCCGGGACAAGCAGGGGCGCGCGCGCATCCGGCAGGCCGAGAATGTGACCGCCGGACGCGGCGCTCTCTTTGGCGGGCTGGTCGGCGCCGGGGCCGGCCTGCTGATCGGCGGCTTCTTCGGTCTGCTGCTGGCTGCGCTGGCCATCACGCTCGACCAGGGGGTCGCTGTGGCCCAGGCCGACGCAGGCGGCTTCATCATTGCGATGACGCTGGTGTTCGGCGCCATCGGGGCGCTCATCGTCGGCCTGCTGGGCGCGCTCCTCGGCGCCGGCGTCGCCCAGGTCGTCAATCTGGCCTATCGGGACGCCGACTTGCGCCAGATCGCTGAGACGGTGCTGCCGGGCAAGGCGCTGCTGATCGCCTCGCTCTACCACCACGCCGGGCCGGCAGCCGTGCAGGCGCTGCGCGCAGCGGGCGCGACCATCCGCCACATGCCCCTGCCGGCTGACCAGGTGGCCGCTGCCGTCCTCGATGAGCAGCGGAGCGCGGTGGTGAGCGCCGACGACCTTGCGGCGCACGACACCCGGCACATCATCACCACCCGCTCCGGCGTGCGCATCTTTGTGGACTGGCATCGCCGCGGCCCGCACACGATCGTGCTGCTCCACGGCGCTGGCGGCGACCACGACGCCTGGCGCGCCCAGTACCCGGCGCTCCACGGCGCGGGCTTCTCCACGCTGGCCCTCGATCTGCGCGGCCACGGCTACTCGGATCGTCCACGAGGCGCCGACGACTATCGTCTCGAGCGCTTTGCCGAAGACGTGTCCGACGTGCTGGAGGTGCTGCAGATCCGCGATTTCATCATGGTCGGCCACTGCTTCGGCGGCATGGTCACGACCATGTTTCACCAGGCCCATCCACAGCTCAGCCGGGGCTACCTGCTGCTCGACACGGCCGCCCGCGCCCCCGCCGCACCAGGCTGGGTGGCAACCCGCGCGCCCTGGGCGATCGGCCTGCTCGGCCGGCTGCTCGAACTGCTTCCCGCCGATCGGCGTGCCCTGCTGCCCAACAATATGGACGCCTTCAAGGGCACCGGCGACATCCAGCTCAACCGGCTGATGGCCGACGCCTCGCACACCACGCTGCGAGCCTGGCTCATGGTCTACCGCGGCATCGCCCAGTACGACGGCGTGGCCTCCCTGCGCTCAATGACCCAGCCCGTGTGGGTGATCGTCGGTCAGGAGGATACCGTCTTCACCGTTGAGGACTCAAAGGCCATCCAGCGCCATGTGCCCGGCTCGCGGCTGATTACCGTTCCGGGAGCGAACCACATCATTGTGGTGAACAATCCTGAGGTCGTCGAACAGCTGATCCTCGACTTCATCCGCGACACGGGGGTCTTTGACGAGCGGGTGGCTGAGGCGACGGCTACCAGGGATGGGGGGTAAGGCATGGTCCAGAAGCGGCCATGCCAGTTTGACCGTTGCTCCACATCTCCACAGCTCGACAGCTCCACACAGGGCTTTGTAGAGCTGTGGAGGTGTGGCGTTGAGCCAATGCGATGCCATCAAGCGGAATCGGTATTATACCAATTGGAATTGAGCAACCCGCATAGGTGTTACCGTCAGAGCGCATTGGAACGCCATGCGCGGCAATCCACAATCCAAAATCGGCAAGCCAAAATGGTATTAGACCCGCCGGATGTGCCGCACGGTGCTCTCAAAGTCCCCCAGGGCAAGCACCAGCCCGAGCTGCATCCAGGCCCGGCCCGAGCGTGCCCCGGCCACGCCTTCAACCTCGTAGCGTGCCTCGGGATCCAGGCCGTGCAGGCGCAGCGCCGGCAACGGGTAGCGCGGCGGCAGGTGGGTGCGAAAGGCGAAGAGCACCGCCTCCGAGCGGTCCGGGGCCACGAAGATCAGCGCCGCGCAGGGGTGAGCCTGCGGCTTGCGCAGCCAGTAGAGCTCGCCGCCCTGGATCAGGTGGCGCAGTTCCTTGTAGCGGGCGATCCAGTGCGCCGCCTCGGCCCGCTCGGCGGGCGTCCAGCGCAGCAGGTGGCCGCCAAGCCCGAGGATGCCGCACATGCCCACGTGGAAGCGGAAGGCGAGTGACAGGTGCGCTTCCGGAACATCGGCGACCCAGGCGTGCAGCGTGTTCGGCGGGAAGATCTGGGTGAAGCCCTCCAGGATCGCCAGGAACATGGTCGGGTCGGTGTTGTCGCTCACCTGGATCTGGCTCGCCAGTTGCAGGATGCCCAGATCGGCCCGCCCGCCGCCGCCTGAACAACTCTGCCAGTGCACGTGCGGATGGCACGCGCGCAGCGTCCCCCAGACCCGGTAGAGACCCTGCACGTAGCGCACCCAGAGCTCACGCGGGTCGCCCGGGGCGTCGGGCCAGCCGGGCTCGCTCACATTGCGGTTCATGTCCCACTTGACGAAGCTGATCCGGTGTGTGGCGAGCAACCGGTCGAAAGTGTCGATCAGGTAGTCCTGCACCTCGGGGCGGCCGAGGTTGAGGATAAGCTGGTTGCGGCCCTCGGTGCGCGCCCGGGTCGGGAAGTGGATCACCCAGTCGGGGTGTGCGCGGTACAACTCGCTGTCGGGGCTCACCATCTCGGGCTCGATCCACAGCCCGAAGTCCATGCCCAGGGCGTTCACTCGCTCGATCAGCGGTGTCAGCCCCTGGGGAAACTTGCGCTCGTCTGGCCACCAGTCGCCGAGCCCGGCGCGGTCGTCCACCCGGCCGTGGAACCAGCCGTCATCGAGCACAAACAGCTCGACCCCCAGCCCGGCGGCGACCTCGGCGAGCGCGATCTGCGACCCCACGTCGACGTCGAACAGGGTCGCCTCCCAGGAGTTGTAGAAGACCTTGCGCGGCGTCGCCCCGTCCTCCAGCACGACCGCGCGGATGAAGCCGTGGAGCCGTCGCGCGGCGCCGCCGAAACCCTCGGCCGAGTAACCGGCGTAGCTGCTGGGAGTGCTGAAGGCCGCGCCGGGCTGCAGCCGCCAGGCGAAATCCCAGTCGTTCAGCCCGAGGCTCACCCGGGTCGAGCCGAAGTCCGTCACCTCGGCGGCCAGCTTCCAGTTGCCGCTCCAGGCCAGCGCCCCAAACCAGACCTCGCCCCAGTGCTCGCCAGCGGGCGGCCCCTCGCCCGCCTCGGGCGCCCGGTCGATCGCAAACCACGGGCTGTGGTGGTGGCTGCTGGACAGGCGCCGGCTCTCCAGCACCTTGACACCCTCGACCAGCGGCTCGCGGCGGAGCTGTGCCTCGTCCATGTGCCGGCCCACCAGGTGGGTGAGCCGGTAGCGCCCGTCGGGCGGCAGATGCCACTGGGCGGACCAGATCCGCTCGATCGTGATCGGGGCCTCACCCTCATTGACGGCAGTCACCCAGCGCTCGATCAGGTCGTGCTCGGCGTGGACCCGGTAGTGCAGGCTGAGCCGGAGTGGATAGGCCGTGTCGCGCAGATCGATACGCAGCTCGGGAGCCGGCGCCTGATGCACGTCTGCCGAGCTGAAGCGCAGCACCACATTGCGCACGCCATCGGCAAAGCTCAGCTTCAGGCATGGCTCAACGAACTTCATATCCTCGTAGCCAGGGTACTCCTCGGGCGTGAGCTGGGACGGATTATTGAAGGAGCCCCAGATGCCCGGGTTGGGCGCAGCGGGGTAGTCGTCCAGCGTGGGCAGACGCACGCCCCAGTAGCGGTTGGTCAGCAGCCCGGCGCGGTTGAGTCCCAGGGCATAGGCCGCGGTTCGCGTCTCCAGCACCCAGCCCTGGTCGGTCGTCGAGATTGGCATCGTCGCCCTCCATTGACCTGCCGGTCAGCAGCGCCGTCTTGCTGGCGTTCAAGCGCATACGGGTATGGTGTCTGCTCACGTCATTCTACCGACTCTGCTGCATGGCATTGCATTGGCTCAGCTCCACACCTCCACAGCGCTACAGCTCCACACAGGGCTTTGTCGAGCTGTAGCGCTGTGGAGATGAGCGGGACCATGCGGGATTGCCAATGCCACGTGGTATTATACGCCCTGGCGCTCGCGCGATCGCGCCACCGGCCTGGTCGCCGAGGTTGCGCTGCGCAGGGTGTAGCGCGAGGGCGATCGACAGTTGATGTATACTATGATGTATATCGGAGGAGGCACGCTATGCCCGTCAAGGTCCGCAAGCAAATCTATCTGGAGCCGGCGCAGGAAATGCAGCTGAAGCAGATTGCCGGGGCCATCGGCGTACCTGAGGCCGAGCTCATCCGCCAGGCAATCGACCGCTATCTGCAGCGCCCTCAGCTCCCACGCCGTGATCGGCGGGCCTGGGCAGCCGAGCGAGCGTATCTCGCGCAGCTTGTTGCCTCAGGCGCCGTCCCGGGGGGGCGCTCCTGGCGACGCGAGGAGCTTCATGAGCGCCAGGGTGCTCGTTGACACGAACGTGCTCGTCTACGCCTATGACCGGGCAGCGCCGCAGAAACAACAGCAGGCGATCGCCGTCCTGGATCAGCTGGTCCAGGAAGACATCGGCGCCCTGACGACGCAGATCCTCGCCGAGTTCTTTGTGACGGTGACGCGCAAGCTCGCCGCCCCGCTCAGCGCCGCCGACGCCTATTCCTACAGTTGTAGTTCGTATGCCAGAGCCCTTGTCATTCCGAGCGCAGCGAGGAATCTTCCCTCCTCGTGGCTGGAAGACCCCTCGCTACGCTCGGGGTGACAACCAGCTCCAGC
>JACAEO010000247.1 GCA_013388805.1 Chloroflexota bacterium | reverse complement strand
TCGGTGATGATCACCGGCGCGCCGAGCGGCGCGTGCAGCTCGGCCACCTCCGCGGCCGCGGCCCGGTCGGTCGAGCCGAGCACGATGCGGTCGGGCTTGAAGAAATCGCTGATCGCGCTACCCTCGCGCAGGAACTCCGGGTTGGAGACCACGGCGAAGCGCGCGCCCGGGCGGGTGTAGGCGCTGACAATCTCGTGGACCATATCACCGGTGCCCACCGGCACGGTGCTCTTGTCGATGATGATCGCATCGCGGGCCAGATGCTGGCCGATGCCCGCCGCCGCCGCCTCGACCTGGCTCAGGTCAGCGGCGCCATCGTGCCCCATCGGCGTGCCGACGGTGATGAAGATCAGCTCGGCGTCAGCCAGCGCCATCGCATAGTCATCGGTGAAGGTCAGGCGCCCGGCGCGCATATTGCGCTCGAGCAACTCCTGCAGGCCCGGCTCGTAGATCGTCGACCTGCCACTGCGCAGCAGATCGAGCTTCTGCAGATCGATCTCCACACCAGTCACCCGGTTGCCCAGGTCGGCAAAACAGACAGCGGTGGTCAGGCCCACATAGCCGGTGCCGACGACACAGATCGTTCGCATACGCGCTCAGCCCCTTCCTCTCACTGTTCCCCCACCAGCGATACCTCAGCGACGCGCGAGTCGTAATCGTGGCCGTTGGCATAGATTTCGATGCTGCGCAGCAGCCGGAAGTCGGGCAACCACGGCTCATCACGCAGGTCGAAGCTAATCTGCGCCCAGTTGGCCCGCTCCACGCGGATATAGGTCACCCCGGGCTGGGTCACCACCGGCGGCTGGTCATCGCTATCGCTGTAGACGCACACCACCCGCTCCTCCTCGGGGTCGGCGGGGCTGGTACGCTTGGCCACCAGGCGGATCATCACCGGGCACTCCGTTCCACGGTCGCCGACATCGTTGAGCGACTGGTAGAGGATGCGTGCCCAGAGCGAAAACTGCAACGAGCGATACTCCGAGATATCGACCCCTTCACCGTTGGGACCGAACTCCTGCTTGATACCAGTGGTAAAGCCGCTGGTCTGATTACCCGGACGGTAGAACCAGGCTGCGATCCGCCGCTCGTCGGCACTGCAACTCCCCTCGGCCACCTGCGGGCGGCAGGTTGGCGAGAGCCGGAAGTAGCCGCGCTGCTCCTCGGGCAGATCCGGCCCCGAATAGACGCGCCAGGTCGTCGCGCGGGGCAGGGTCGGATCGTCAGCGCGGGTCGTATTGTTGTACTCCTCCTCGCTGAACTGGCTGAACCCCCCATCGCGCACCAGTTCCCAGCGGGCGGGCACCGCCAGGCCAGGCAGCCCGGCCGGATCGATCACGACCCGCTCGCGCGAACGCAACTCAACCGTGACGCCACTGGCGCCATAGACGATAGCCGAGCCGCTGCGCACCGCCACATCGGCAGCCAGCGCATTGCCGCCATCGGGGCGCAGCACGGCCCGTTCCGGGGCCAGCAACTCGACGCTATAGCTCCCGCCGGGCGCGAGCGCAACCGACGCATCGCCGAGGCGCACCCAGTAGCGCGCCCGGGTGTATCCCGCGTCGGGCTTGATATCATAGCGCACATAGCCGCTTCGCTGGCGGATCGCCACGTCGAGCGTACCGCTGTGCCAGCGACTGGTGCGCAGCGTCTCGAGCGCGACATCGGTCCCCGCCCACAGGTCGAGCTGGCTCTCGTCGAAGAGGCGAATACTGGACAGCTGCCCATAGCCAGCGGAGGACGCGACGCGCACCGAGTCGCCTTCCGCGAGGGCCTGTCCATCGCTGGCGCCCTGGTAGACGGTACGATTGCCTGGTCGCCAGGCGATCGACTCGGCCGGACCGCGGACCACCAGGGTAGCCTCGCGCGGCACGGTGGCCGTGCGATAGACCTGGCGCACCGTCAGGGCGGCCCAGGTCACCAGCCCGGCAAAGAGTGCAAAGAAGAAAAGCAGCGTCAGCCAGGCCAGGCGCAGCGTCCGTCGCTGCGCAGCGGCCCGGGGCAGCGGCGATGGTTCGACCTGGTGCATAAATGCTGAACCTGGTTCTACTGCCCCGTCCGGGTCAGGAGCAGGGCCGCCGCGCCGAGGATGCCCGCGGCCTCGCCCAGGGTCGTCGGCACGATCGGCACCGCACGATACAGATCTACTTTCACATGAGCATAAGCAATCGCACGAGCTTGCACAAGCAGATCGGGATTATTAAGCACAACCCCTCCGCCAACGACCAGCATTTCGGGGCTGAACACGTGCAGGATCGAGGCGAAGCCCAGGCCGAGCAGACGGGCCTCACGCTCCAGCAACATCCGGGCCAGCGCATCGCCAGCGGCGGCGGCGGCCGCCACATCGGCCCCGCTCACCGTTGCGGGCGTGGCAAGCTGGTGCAACTGGCTGGTGGGATGGCCGGGCATGGCCGCCGCCGCGGCGCGGGCCAGGGCCGTCCCGGAGGCCAGATCCTCCCAGACCGTACCCTGCTCGTGGTCGAGGATCATAAAGCCCAGCTCAGCCCCGGCGCCCATACGCCCGAGCAGCAGGCGGCCATCGCTGATCACGCCGCCGCCGATGCCGGTACTGACCGTGACATAGACCAGATCGCGACAGCCGCGCCCGCCGCCAAAGTGCCACTCGCCAAGCGCCGCCGCGTTAGCGTCATTGCCCAGTTCGACCGGCAGACCGCTAGCCTCGGCGACCATGGCCCGCAGCGGCACCGAGTGCCAGCCCGGCATATTCGGCGGCGAGTAGACCATACCGGTGGCCGGGTCGAGGGGCCCGGGCGCGCCGATACCCACGCCGAGCAGCCTGCCCTCCGCGGGCAGCGCGGCCCGGGCGCGGCCAATCAGCGCGACGACCTGCTCGATCACGGCTACAGGGCCAGCGGCGCCCCGGGGCGCCGCCCGCGCGGGGGCCCGG
>JACAEO010000068.1 GCA_013388805.1 Chloroflexota bacterium | reverse complement strand
GTCGGAGGCGGGCCGGGCCAGCGATACGGCCGCTGCCGGGCAGGGCGGGCCGCCGACCCCCAGGGGCGTGTGGGGCGGCCGTGGGGCGGCGGGGCGGCCTCGCAGGTATGCGCCCGGTCAGGCGCTCAAAAGCCTACCTCAACGATGGTGCGCCCGGTGCGGTCCTGGAAGAAGCCAACGCCGTCCTGGATCAGGCCAACGTAGAAGCCCATCTTCGTCTCGCGCTGGAGCACCCGCACGCGCCCCACGACGGTGATCTCCTCACCCGGCATGAAGAAATCCTCTTCCCCGGGCACGGTCCACGCCTCGGGGGGGCGCTCGGACAGGGCCCAGCGGAAGGGGTAGCGCCTGGCGCCACCGCCGCTGTTGGCATCCCAGTCCATGCCGACGCGCCAGAAGCCGCCGGCCTGCGCGGCGTAGCGGCCGCCTGCGACGGAGGAGTACACCTCGTCGGTGGTATACGCGAAGCCGCTGGGCGGGCCATAGGTGCGGATCGGCACCGTGCCCGTATTGCGGATCCGCACCGTCACGGTGAGCACCTCACCGAGCATCACGCGCTGCGGCGCGATGTAGGCCGAGACGATCCGAGCTTCGGGCTGGCCAACGTTCTCGAGCGCGATCGGTCCCTGGCGCTGCACCAGGTTGCCGAAGCGGTCCTCGGCGCGCACCGTATAGGTATAGACGCCCGCCGGCAGCAGCGCGCCGTTGGGGCGCTTGCCATTCCAGACATGGTGCTGCTCATACGGCCCGAGCTCCTCGCGGGTCACCACCGGGATCACCTCGCCACTCGGGGCGGTCACATCGATGTCGACCGTGGCACTCACCGGCAGCCGGTAGGTAAACTCGGCAATATCGTCGATCGCGTCGGCGTTGGGTGAGATGGTGCCTGGCGCAACGACGAGGTTCTCGATGTCGGGCATGGCGACCTGGTCGCCGCTGATCGTCAGCGGCAGGCGCCGTTCGTCGCGCTGGCCGTCGGCGCCCTGCGCCGCCACGACCACGGTGTAAGCCCCGGGCGGCAGCAGGCGGCGCACCAGCAGCGGGTCATCGGTGGGCACAGTGGCGTCAAAGCGCAGCACATAGGCGGTCGCGCTCGCCGGGCGTGGCTGGGCGCGGCGCAGGTCGTAGCGGGCGCCGCCAGCGTCGAGCACATAGATGTCAACCGTGGCGGGGCGGCCGACAGTGTAGCTGATGGTCAGCGGCGCCGCCTGTTCGGCCGGGTCGTACGTCGTGGCGCTGATCGCCACCTCGCCGAGGAGCGGCCCGCGGGCGCAGCCGATCAGTAGCAGGGCGGCGGTGATCAGCCCGGATAGCAGCAGGGCGCCGCGCCTGATAGTCCGGGCGGCGGTACGAGCGATTCTGTTCATGGCGCGGCCATGCTACCACAGGATCGATCGCGCTGTGCATCACAACAGCCTGACACGCACCTCGCTGGTCGCGAACGACGTATAATGCGCCTATGCCAAGCCTCGTCTTCCTGATCGCCGCCCTCTGGCGGGGCGGCGTCAATCTCTGGCGCCGCCTGCGCCGGCGCCGCATCGACTGGGTGCGCATGGAGCTGAGCGGCAGCCTGCCCGAGCTTGCCGATCAGCCCGTGTGGTGGCAGCGGCGCTTTGCCAATGCCGCCACGCCGCTCAGCCTGCTCGCGCTGCGGCGCCGCCTCGAGCGCCTGGCCGATGATGGCCAGATCCGCGGCCTGATCGTGGTCATTCGCGACCTCTCGGCCGGCTGGGCCGCCATCCAGGGCCTGCACGACGCGCTGCACAGCTACCGCCAGGCCGGCAAGCGGGTAGTTGCCTACCTGCCCGCCGCCGATACGCGGGCCTACTTCGCCGCCTGTGGCGCTGACCTGGTCCTCATGCCGCCCAGCGCTGACCTGAACCTGATCGGTCTGCGCGTCGAGGCGACCTTTCTTGGCGACGCGCTGCGCCTCGCCGGCTTCGAGGCCGAAGTCGTCGCCGTTTCGCCCTACAAGAGCGGCGGCGACCAGCTCGCCCGCGGCGCGATCTCGCCCGAGGCCCGCGAGCAACTCGAGCGCATCATGGACGACCGCTTCACCATGCTGGTCGAGACGGTGAGCGCCGCCCGCGGCCTGACGGCGGAGCGGGTGCGCGACCTGATCGACCAGGCCCCGCTGCGCGCGCCTGACGCCTGCGCGGTCGGCCTGCTCGACGCTGCGTGCTACGAGGACGAGCTTGAGGCCTACCTGCAACAGCTGGACACGGCCCAGCCTGCCGGCGCCACGCCACCGGCAGCAGACGCCCCCGGCTCGCAGCCTGAGGAGGGGCTCACCATCCTCGACTGGCACCAGGCCGACCGGCGGATTGCCCTCGCGCCACTGCGCCGCGAGCGGCACTACGTGGGCGTTGTCCAGGTCGCTGGCGCGATCGCGCAGGGGCCCAGCCGCCGCTCACCGCTGCCGCTGCCCATCCTCGGCGGCAGCCTGGCCGGCAGCGATAGCATCGCCCAGGCCCTGCGCCGCGCCGAGCGCGACCGCCGCATCGCCGCGGTGGTGATGCATATTGACTCCCCGGGTGGCGACTCCTTTGCCTCCGACCTGATCTGGCGCGAGGCGCTGCGGCTGAGCCGGCGCAAACCGCTGGTGGTGAGCATGGGCAACGTGGCCGCCTCGGGCGGCTACTACATCGCCGCACCGGCGCGGGCGATCGTCGCGCGCCCGGCGACGCTCACCGGCAGCATCGGCGTCTATGCCGTGCGCCCCAACGGGGCTGCCTTCCTCCAGCGGGCCAGCGTCGGCGTGGCGGTGGTCGGGCGGGGCGCCCACAGCGGCCTCTTCTCGCCCCTGCATCCGCTCGCAGACGATGAGCGCGCTGTGCTGACCCGGATCGTTGCGGAGAGCTACACGATCTTCAAGCAGCGCGTCCGTGAGGGACGCGGGCTCGATGAACACCAGCTTGAGCCGATCGCCGGGGGGCGTGTCTGGACGGGGCGCGAGGCCGAACTGCTGGGCCTGGTCGACGACCTGGGGGGCCTGCCCGCCGCGGTAGCTCGTGCCCGCGAACTGGCCAGGCTGCCGCCCGACCCGCGCGCTGCGCTGCTGCTGGTCCGGCCCACTGGCCGTCGCGACCTGCTGCCGCGCCCCTTCCCCACTGACGAACCACCCGGCCCGCTACCCGAACTGATCGAAGACTTGTTGCGCACCCGCGTGCTAGCCGCGGTGCCGTTTCTGATGCGCGAGGGATGAGCGCCGACGCCAGCGCGTGGAGGCTAATCGGCCCGCGCTGGCAACTCCTGGCGGGCCAGCGCCCTGCCACCCGCGAGTGAGGGCACGATCGCCAGCAGGACCAGGCCCGCGGCGACGCGCATGGCCAGGTTGAAGCCGCCGGCCAGCGCCGCGGGTGTGGCCGTGGTGATCGGGTCGGCCGGGCCGCCGTTGAGCGCCAGCACCCGCGAGGCCCAGATCGCCCCGGCCATCGCGATCCCCGCCGTCTGCCCCAGGGTGCGCATCACCGCCAGCAGGCCGCTGGCCACGCCAAGGGCCTCGCGTGGCGCGTTGCCCAGCACGGTGCTGTTGTTCGGGCTCTGGAACAGGCCCACCCCCGCCCCGAGTAGCAACAGGAACGCGATCAACTGCGGCAGCGGGGTGGTCGGCATGCTGAAGCTCAGGCCGATCAGGCTGAGCGCGGCCAGCAGCAGGCCACCCACGGTCAGCAGGCGCGGCCCGATCCGGTCGGAGAGCCGCCCGCTGAGCGGCGAGGCGAGCGAAAGGGCCAGCGGCAGCGCCATGAGCACCAGGCCCGTGGTCTGCAGGTCGAAGCGATAGACGAACTGCAGGAACAGGGGGGTGAGCAGCAGATTGAAGGCCAGCCCGAGGAAGAGGATGAAACCCGCCAGCAGGTTCAGCGAGAAGACCGGCGCGCGGAACATGGCCAGGTTGACCATCGGCTGGGCGAAGCGGCGCTCCCAGGCCAGGAAACCGGCTCCTGCGACCACAAACAGCAGCAACAGGCCGGTGATACGCGGATCGCTCCAGCCCCAGAGCGGCCCCTCGGTCAGGGCGAGCAGCAGGCCCAGCAGCGCAATCATCAGCAGCAGGGCGCCCACCACGTCGAACACCTGGCCGCCGGCACGTGGCTGGTCGGGGGCGATACTGCGCAGCGTGAGCCACGTCCCGACGACACCTATGGGGAGATTCACGAAGAAGATCGCCTGCCAGCCCACGTAGCGCAGCAGCACCCCGCCGAGCGCCGGCCCGATGAGAATGCCCAGGGCCACGAACGAGCCGACGGCACCGAGCGCCGTGCCACGCTCCTGTGGCGGGAAGGCCGTCACCAGCAGGGCCGGGCCGACCGCCTGGATCATCGCTGCGCCTATGGCCTGCACCACCCGAAAGCCGATCAGTGCGCCAACTGTCGGCGCCAGCCCGCACAGCCCGGAGGCAAGGGTAAAGATGATGAAGCCAGCGGCGTACACGCGGCGCTTGCCGAACATATCGCCCAGCCGGCCCGTCAGCAGCAGCAGACAGGTGATGGTGAGCAGGTAGGCCAGCACGACCCACTCGACGACGTTGAGGTTGCTGTTGAAGGCGCCGACCAGCGTTCCGAGGGAGATGTTGACGATCGAACCGTCGATGGTCGAGAGCAGCACCCCGCTGCCAACGGCTGCGAGGGCCCACCATTTGCGCGCATGATCACTCACGGGTGCTCCTTGGCGCTCCGGGGATTGCATGCGCCTATTGTAGAACCCAACACGACGCGCCCCACCGGATCCCGGTG
>JACAEO010000367.1 GCA_013388805.1 Chloroflexota bacterium | reverse complement strand
GGCGGCCCTGGCGGTCTGGGCGAGGCGGGCCTGCCCGCGCGCCGAGAGGTGGAAGTAGTCGAACGGCGAGATATCGGCCAGGTCCAGCGTGCTGTTGAACACCGCCCCACCGTCATAACGGCACCGGGGGTATTGCGCGCACACCTCGGCAAGCTGGCGGTTGTAGTCGATCACCCGCTGGCGCACCCGTTCGCGCCGCGCCACATCCTCGGGAGCGTCGGAGCGCGGGCGCTCCAGGGCGGCCTGGCAGACATCGAAGAGGTTCCAGATCGCCACGGCGTTGGCGTTATCGCGATAGAGTGCCCAGAGCTGGATCGGGTCAGGGATGCTCAGCACCAGCACGCGGGCCTGCGGCGAGCCTTCGGCCAGGTGGGCCATGGCCGCGCTGAACTGCTGGCGAAAGGTCTCGACCGGGGTCATCGCGGCCTCGCTGAGCGCGCAGGCATCATTGCCGCCGGCCAGCACGGTCACGTACTCGGCGCCCACCGCATTGACCGTGCTGATCTGGGCGCGCAGATCGCTCATCCGCGCCCCGAAGCGGGCGATGTTGTAGACATTGCCGCCCAGGGCGGGGTTGCGAGTGGCGAGGCGCAGGGCCAGGCTGTTGATTTCGGGATTGCCGCCGGTGGCCCAGGAGTTGGCCGTGTTATCGGCGAAATAGCGCTGCCCGCTGCCCACGGCCCGCGTGAGCGAGTCGCCCACGGCGGCCAGCGAGTTCGGGAGCGGCGCCTGGGCCTGCGCCGGAACGGAGCCGCAGGCCAGCACGATACTCAGGAGCACGATCAGCAGGAACCGGATTGTTGTGGTCATAGCTTCACCCTGTTATACCAGGTGGAATTGGCAATCCCGCATTGTCCCGCTCAGCTCTACAGGGCTACAGCTCTACAAAGCCCTGTGTGGAGCTGGAGCGCTGTGGAGGTGTGGAGCTGAGCCAATACGATGCCATCAAGCAGAATCGGTATTCCCTCTGCTCCCCCGATACACCACCTCATCGTACACCGACTCGATGCGATCCGCTACTGCGCTCCAGCTGAACTGTGCGGCCCAGGCGGGGCCGGCGGCCGCCATTGCCGTGCGCCGGCCCGGGTCGGCGAGCAGCGCATTCACCGCGCCCGCCAGGGCCGCCGGGTCGCGTGGGGGGACGAGCAGGCCGGTGTGGCCCTCATCGACCACTTCGGGGAAGCCGCCGAAGCGCGTGGCGACCACCGGCAGGCCGCAGGCCTGGGCCTCCACCAGGCCAATGCCGAAGGTCTCGCTGGCGTGACTGGTGGCCACGAGCAGGTCGGCGCTGCTGTAGAGCCAGGGCAACGCCTGGCGCTCAACCGCGCCAAGGAAACGCACGCGCGCGGCGAGGTCGAGCTCGGCGACGAGGCGCTCCAGGCGCGTGCGGTCTTCGCCGTCGCCAGCGATGGCCAGGTGGGCGCCCGGGATCAGCGCCAGGGCGCGCAGGGCCGTCTCGACGCCCTTCCAGGGCTGCAGGCGGCCAACAAAGAGCAGCAACGGCGTTGCCTCGTCGGCGCCGGCCGCCTGGCGCCAGGCCTGGTCGCGGCCCCGGGGATGGAAGAGCCCGATGTCAATGCCGTTGAAGACCACGCGGGGAGCGAAGCCATAGTGACGGGCAACCGTGGCGGCGTTGAAGCGCGAGCAGGAGACGGCGGCATCAACCCGTGGGGCGAGCAACCGGTCGCCGCGGTAGAAGTCCTCGCCGTGGCAGCCCAGGATGACCCGCGCACCGCCGAGGCGCCGGGCCAGCAGCGCCGGGCCGAGGTCGTAGGGCTTCTGGATGTGGATGACGTCGTAGCCCCCGCGGGCCAGTTCGGGCAGCGCGCTGATCGCCAGGCTGAGCCGCTCGAGCAGCTTGGCCTCGGCGTAGGCGCGGCGCAGCAGCGGCAGGCGCTGGAAGAGCGCCCGCGCGAGGAAGGGGAAGGTGAGCACGCGCACCCCGGGGGCCGCCTCACGCCGGGGGCCCACCCCGCCGATGATCGTCACCCGCCGGCCACGGGCAGCCAGCTCGCGCCCGAGATCCCACACGAAGCTCTCCACCCCGCCATAGCGGGTGGTGGTGGTCAGGTTGTAGAGGCAGATGTGCATGCTAGAGCACCCTCAGCCACCAGCGTTTGAGCGGCAGGCGCATGCGGGCAAGCTGGGCGCGGTCCTGCTCGTCGAGGCCACCGAGCAGGCGCAGGGCGAGGAAGAAGCCCGCAGCGCCGACCATGGCCAGCCCCAGCAGCCAGGCGGCCTCGCGCAGCCGGACACCAAGCGTGACCTCGGCGGGCAGCGGCGGGAGCAGGCCACGGGCGGCCAGCAGCAGCAGGGCCATGGCAGCCGTGGCGCCCAGCACGCGCGCGGTGAAGCGCCAGGGCCAGCGCAGGCCGAGCAGGCGCACGCCGCTCCCCGTCACCCAGAGCCCGGCGGCCAGCCGCGCGAGGCCAAAGGCCAGGGCGACGCCAACCAGGCCGAGGCGCGGCGGCAGCAGCCAGGCCAGCGGCGCCACCACCGCCAGGGTGATCAGCCGTGAGGCGACGATGATGCGCAGCCGCTCGTAGACGATCAGCGCGTTGTGGGCGGTGGTGAGCAGCGACTCGAGGAAGAGGCAGGGCACCAGCACCCAGACGATCGGGGCGGCGGCCAGGTACTGGGGCCCTACCACCAGCAAGGCCGGCTCGGCCAGCAGCATCAGGCCCACGCCGCCGGGCACGAAGAGCAGCAGTTGCAGCCGCACCAGCGACTGGTAGGCGCCGTTGAGTGTGCCGCCCTCGCCCTGGCGCACCCGCGTGAACAACGGCACCTGCACGCCGACCATTGGCGTGTAGAGGTAGCCCAGCGCCATGCGCGCCAGGGCCGCGCCCGCGGTGAGTACCGCCGCGTCGCTCACGCCGCCGGCCAGGTAGATCGCAAACGAGGCGCTGGCCAGAAAGTCGGTCATGGTCATCAGGAACGAGACCCCGGTGTAGGGGACGAAGCCCGGCGGCAGCCAGGGTGTGCCTGGCGCCAGCGCAGGCGTCCGGGCCTCGGGCTCCCAGGCACGCTGCTCCAGCCAGAGCCGCAGCACCTGCCAGCCGGCCAGGCCCACGGCGATCGCCGGCGCCACCACCGAGGCGACCAGCACGCCAAGGATGTCCCAGCCGTCGGCCAGGGCCAGGATGGCGGCCACACTGAGCAGCTGCGGCAGCATGCCGGCGGCCAGGGCGATGCTGTTCCAGGCCCGCTGCTTGAAAAAGCTGTTCAGGTAGGCCATGAGCATGTCGTAGCACACGCCCAGCAAGAGCAGGGCCACGATCGCGCCGATCACCAGCCAGCCAAAGTCGCCGAGCAGCCCGAGCAGCCCGGCCCGATCGGCGGGGCCGAGCTGCGCATCCTCGAGCACACGACGGCGGAGCGCATCGAGGTAGGGCTCGCGGTAGAGCGTCGCCAGCCCGAGGGCAAGCACGGCCAGCACGGCCAGTTGCAGAGCCAGGACCGCCGTGAGCAGGCGCAGCACCGCCCGTGGGCCGCCGAGCCGGCTCACCTCGGGGATGTACTTGGGCAGCGCGCGGGCGGTACCCAGGTCGACCACTGTGCCGAGGCCGTTGTTGGCCCCGCTCACCAGCGCCAGCAAGCCGTAGCCGGCCTGCGAAAGAAAATTAAGCTTGACCAGGGTCGCCAGCACCTCGGCCACCAGCCGCAGTGGCACAAAGGCGGTATTCCAGACGACGGCCTTCGAGACCTGGGCGGCAAGCGAGGGCTGTTTTGCCCCGGTTGGCGACATAGCCGGCTACTCCGTCGTGGCAATCTGGCGTTCAGCGCCACTGCTCCACGGACCAGTTGTATGGCGGTGTGGAGCGGTGGCGGGGCGGAGCAACGCTTGTGTTGCAAGGCCCGCTGCTGAGCAATGGCTCCAGCAGTACGCACCGGGCGGCGCCAGCGTGCCGGGCCGGCTCACGGTGTGACCCTGGTCAGCGCGAGCTCGAACATGCCCACATACCAGCGGCGCTGGGCGCGGTAGGCGAGGCCCTCCAGACCCACGGCGCGCAGCCCGGCGCGGATGGCCCGCCGGCTGGCCCGGCGGCTGACGAACTGCCCCGCCTGCAGCTGCTCCTCGCGCAGATCGCGCACGGTAAAGCCCAGGACTGCGCAGAGGCGCACCAGTTCGCCATAGTGAAAGTAGTGCATCGCGCTGAGGCGCTGCATATCGCGGAAGGCGGCGCCGGCCTTGCTGCGGCCCCGCACCGCGATGATCGTCTCGGCCAGCGGGCGGGGCAGCCAGTTGATGCCCCGGATGTGGTAGTGCGGGTCCACCCAGGCGCGCCGGTTGATCGCGGTGATCAGCGCGTGGCCGCCGGGGCGTAGCACGCGATGGATCTCGCGCAACACCGCCCGTGGGTCCTGCACGTGCTCAAGCACATCCCAGGCCGTCAGCGCATCGAAGCTGGCGTCGGGGAAGGGCAGGGCCTCGCCGGCGGCGTTGGCGACGGACAGGCGCAGGCCGTGGCGCGCGGCGCGCAGCTCGCTGATCCGGCAGTAGGCCGGGTTGTACTCACAGGCCCGTACCTGTGCGCCGCGCAGCGCGGCCGCCACCGCGAAGCCGCCCATGCCCGCCCCCAGGTCGAGCAGACGCAGCCCCTCCAGCGGCCCGGCCACAGTCGCCAGCATGGCCAGCCGCTCGTCCTGGTACTGCTCCTGGTTGATGCGTCGCTCACGCCAGCGCGCAAAATCGCGCCGCCAGGCCATGTGCTGCAGCCAGGGGTCAATCGCCCGTTCGAGCGTGGCGGGGTCGGTTGTTGGGGTTGGTTCGGTCACGTGCTGTCCCGTATCGGTCTGTCAGCCCGGGCGGCGTCAGGCCCTGTCGCGGGCCTGCGGCGAAGGCTACCAGGTGGCATTGGTAATCCCGCAGTGTCCCGCTCAGTTCCACACCTCTACAGCTCTACAAAGCCCTGTGTGGAGGTGTGGAGCTGAGCCCGTGCGCTGCCATCAAGCAGAATCGTATGATCGGGGTGTCGGCTCATCGCGTCACCCCTACGTTCCGCACGGCCAGGCCCACCTCGCGGTTGCTGGCCTGGTCCCTCACGGCCGGTGTGATCAACTCCAGGCGGCTCTGGCCTGGCGGCGCCTCGATCGCCACGCGGTAGCGCCGCAGCGCCCGGTCCAGCTCCATGCGGGCGACCGGCTCGCCTGCGCGCTGGATCGTAAGCATCTGGCCCGCCACGCGCCCCTCAGCCAGCAACTCCAGGCTGAGCGTGCGCGGCTCAGGTTCGGGGTTCACCACGTAGAGCTCGCTGGTGCCCGTGCTCCAGCGCCAGACGGTCTGACCCTCGCCCTCACGGTCGTTCCAGCCGGCGCCGAGGAAGACGAAGGGCGCGCAACGGTCGCCGTGGAGCGGTAGGCGGTAGGCCTGGAAGTACGCATCCGCATACCAACGCTCTGGCGCGCCGCCGCTCAGGCGGGCCGCCACGTCGAGCACCGCCGCCTGCTGCGCGGCGCTCAGCGCAGCGGGCTCCAGCACCAGGTAGCGCAGCCGGTAGTAGCACTGCATGCTGGCCAGGGCCTCCGGGCCGAGGGCAATGATATCATCTTCCGGCCAGACGCGCATCTTGCCGAGCTGGCTGGGCAGCGGGCTGTAGGCCAGCGTGGCATAGGGCGGCGGGCGGGCCACGTAACCGCGCAGGATCGGCTGCCCGTGGACGAGCTGGTGGATCAGCGTGCGGCTGTCGGTACCACTCTCGATCGGCAGGTCGACCACCACGCCGGGCTCGGCGGCGGCGATGCGCACAAAGACCTCCGGGCGCGGCAGGGCGCTGGCTACCCGCGGGGCCGGCCAGAGCTCGAAGAGGCCCAGGGCGGCGACCGCGACCAGCAGCAGCCCGTAGCGTGGCACGGCCAGGCGCTCGCGCAGGCGGACCAGGGCCAGGGCGGCGAAGACCGCCGCGACCACGATGGTGATCACGCCGAAGAGATTGGGCCGCCGCGCCGTGCCGAGCAGCGGCAGCGCCTGGAACAGCCGGTAGGGCATGGGCAGCCCGGTGTCGAAGCCCAGCACGTGCAGGGTGGGGCCGACGGCCAGCAACCAGGCCAGCAGGGCCACCACCAGCAGCCGCCAGTGCTGGCGGCCATACCAGGTTACGCCGGGGATCGCCAGGGCCAGCAGGGTCCAGCCGGCGGCGGTGTAGGAGCCCTCGGTGATCGAGAGCGGCGCGACGCTGACCAGGAAGCGCTCGGCGGGCGCGGCCCAGAGCGGGTGGCGCGCGGCGGGGAAGAACAGGCCGAGCGCATCGGCCGAATAGCCCCGCGTATAGACGGCCCACATCTCGTTCGGCGCGCGTGAGGCGCTCGCCATCCCGGCACCGAGCGATGCGGCCAGCGGTAGCGCCAGCAGCACGCTCAGGGCACCAGCGGCGGCGTAGCGCGCCAGCAGCGCGCGCGGGCGCGGCGCGCCGATCAGGCTCAGGCCGGCCCACCCGGCACCGAACAGCGCAGCCACCAGCGCCCAGTACCAGTCGGTGAAGAGCACTGCGGCGAAGGCCAGCGCCGTCAGCGGCGGCCACCACCAGCGCGCGGAGCGGCTCAGCATAACCACGGCCAGCATGCTCAACACCAGCCACTGCATGGTCACAAAGTTCAGCTGGCCTGAGTCGAGCTTGGCGATATGGAAGGGCGAGGCGGTGAGCAGCGCCCCGGCGAGCAGCGGCCCGGCCAGGCCCGGGGCAAAAGCCCGTGCCAGCAGGAAGCCGGCATAGCCGGTGAGCGCCACTGCCACAATTGCGGTCAGATTGTAGGCGGCAATCGGCCCGAAGGCGAAGGTGACGGGCAGCGCCAGCTGGACGGCGAGCAGATTCAGCGTCTGCAGTGCCAGTTGCAGCCCCTCGGGATGGTAGAGCACGTCAGTGAACAGCGGGCTCTGGCCGGTCGAAGCGGCACGGGCGGCCCACCAGAAGTTCCAGATGTTCTGCGGTGCGTCGGGGGTAGCGGGGAAGAAGAAGATCTTCTCGCCGCCGGTGACATAGTGGGTAGTAAGCTGCGCAGCGGTGGGCCAGGTGAGCCAGAGCGCCAGGAGCAGGTAGGCCAGCGCCACCGCAGCGTGCGTCAACGAGCGCAGGCGCGCCGTCTGGCGGCCCGCCCCCTGGGCCGAGGCTGCCGCTATCACTTCGCTTTTGGGACGAAGCGAGCGAAGATGACGCCGAGTTCGTAGAGCAGGTACATGGGGATGGCCAGCAACGCCAGGTTGATCGGGTCGCCAGTGGGGGTGATCAGCGCAGCGATGATCACCACGGCAACGATGGCAAAGCGCCGGTATGTGCGCAGCTGCTGGGTGGTGACGACGCCCATAAAGGCGAGCACATAGATGATCACCGGCAGTTCGAAAACGACCCCGTTGATCAGCAGCAGCAGCGTGACGGTGCCGAGGAAATCGGCGAGTGAGGGCTGGGTCTGGATAAGATCGGAGGAGGAAAAGCCGATCAGGAAGCGGATCGCCGTGGGCACGGTAATGAACCAGCCGAAGGCCAGCCCGGCGAGGAAGAAGCACATCACAAAGGGCAGGGCGGTGAACAGCACGCGCCGCTCTTTGTCGGTGAGCCCGGGCACGATGAAGGCCAGCAGCTGGTAGACGATCACCGGCATGCCGATGATCACACCCACACTGAGCGCGACCGTCATATAGCTGGTGAAGGCCTCTGCGGTGCCAACCGCCTGCACCGGCGCGTAACGCTCGTTGATCGGCGCGAAGGTGGCGATCAGGATGTCAACCAGGCGGACCGGGCCTTCCGGCAGCACCATGATCACGCCGATCACCAGCCCGATGATCACGCCGATACCGGCCCGCACCAGGCGGGTGCGGAGCTCGACCAGGTGCTCGATGAGGGTCATGCTATGACCCTCATCGGGCTCGGGGGTATTCGCTGTGGTGGGCCGGATCTCCTGGACTGTCACCGCGACACGGTCTCCTCTTCAGCTGGCCGGGCCAGGCTCCACTCGGCGCCAAGCACGCCGCGCTCGCGCAGTTCGCTCACGAGCTGCTGTAGCTGCGCGCTGAGCGCCTGGATCTGGCTGAGGATGCGCTCGTACTCCGCGTCCGCGAGGGGTGTGGGGGGAGCTGCCGGTTCAGCCGTGCTGCTGGCACCGTTCAGCACGGGCGGCTCATCATCGGCGGGCGGATCGTGCAGCCGCGCGCGGCGCTCGGCAAGCTCGCGGGCCCGCTCGTCCACAGGGGTGAGGACGCTGGTCGGCTCGGTACCGGCGATCCGAGTGGGCCGCGCAGCGGCAGGCACCGTCTGCGCTGCGGGCTGGGGGGTGAGCGGCGCCAGGTCGGGCGTGGCCAGTTCGGCGACCGGCCCGGCCGGGGGCAGTTCCGCTGCACTCGTAACGCCTGCCGGCGTGGCGGGCGCGGCGTCGCTGACGGACGGCGGGGTGCTGGCCGCTGCTGCCGGCGTGTCGCTGCTGGCTGCAGCCATCGGCGCGGCCTCGTCCGCCCCGGTGGGGCTCTGCCCGGCGCCGCTGAGCTTGAGGTCGAGCATGGGGCTGACGTCCTGGCGCACCGCCTCGACCTCGCGCGAGAGATCGAGCTGGTTGCGGGTGCGGATCAGTTCATCACGCAGGCTGGCGATCTCCCGCTCGAACTCAGCGCGCACGTCATTGATCACCCGCAACTCGGGTGACTGCTGCTGCCAGGCCAGAAAGCGCGCCACCTGCTTGCCGATGAAGCGCCCAACCTCGGGCAGCCGCTCGGGCCCAAAGATCACCAGGGCCAGCGCGGCGATCAGCAGGAACTCAAAGATGTGGATGTTGAAGATCTCCATGGACCGCTTCCTGCCTGGACGAGCCACGTACAGCTCCATCTTACCACGTTCCGCGGGGTACGGCTCAGCATCCGTCGCAGGGCTGTTGCAACGATCCTGCTGGCAAAGACACCCCACAGCGACGCTGGCATACGAACGACACCTGCAGGAATATCTGCAATCTCCTATCGCACTAGCCATTTGGCCAGGACTGGCTTAGCCCCGCAGATGGGCGCTGCTGCGCCCGGCACCTGCTATGCTGTAGCGTGAACGTGTGTGTAATACCGATTCTGCTTGCTGGCATCGCATTGGCTCAGCTCCACACCTCCACAGCGCTCCAGCTCGACAAAGCCCTATGTGGAGCTGGAGCGCTGTGGAGATGAGCGGGACAATGCGGGATTGCCAATTCCACCTGGTATAACAGCCAGGCATGATCGTAGGCGTCTGCCCTTACCCCCGCCGCTGGCGCAATTCCCCCGTTCGGCTACGCGCTTCGCGACGCTCAGGCTTCGCCCTGAGGCTCAGCCCGAAGGGGCAGGCACAGCGCAGGCCGTTCCCGCCCACGAAAGAGCGGGCCAGGGGGTAAGGTTCTGGAGGGGCGCTGCACACGATCATCCCGACGTTGCTATGACTCACCGGTGAGGATGTGCCGTGACTGTGCTATCGGCTATATGTTTCACGCCAGTGCTTGAGGGCCGCTACGCCGGCGTTGAGGTGGCTGAGGAGTGCCTCGCGCACGAGCCGGTCGGCAGCGGGGCCGGGCAACCTGGCGCGCTGAACGTCGCCGTCGAGCCTGCCCTGCTGACCGACGAGCACGCGACGCTCCCCTGCTTCGATGACCTGGTGCAGCGCTACCAGCGCCAGCTGCTCGCGATTGCCTACCGCATCCTCGGCAACTGGCAGGACGCCGAGGACCTGGCCCAGGAGGCGCTGCTCAAGGCCTACCTGCGGCTGGGCGACCTGGTCAACCCGGCCGCGCTGGGCCCCTGGCTGCGCCGGCTGACCGTCAATGCCTGCCTCGACGCACTGGCGCGCCGCCAGCGCCGCCCCGCCACCGTACCGCTTGCCGCCCCCGACGACCCGGAGGCCGCCTTCCCTGCGCGGGTGCTCGCGGTCGCCTCTGCCGAGGAGGCCGCGGTGCGAGCCGAGGAATGGCGCGACCTGCGCGCGACACTGCTGCGCCTGGAGCCGGGCGCCCGCGAAGCCCTGCTGCTCCGCGAGCTCTATGGCTACTCCTACGCCGAGATCGCTGATATGCTCGACCTGGGGCTCAGCGCGGCGAAGATGCGCGTCCACCGGGCCCGCCACGCGGTGCAGCGCGCGTTGAGCGAGGCGACGGGGTGATGGGGGCCGAAGCAGTCACTGCGGGCCCCACGGAAACGACCACCCCTGCGGGGCGACCGCGTCGGCCCTCCTCAAAAACGGGCCGCCACGCGCAGCGCGGCTCGTAGCCGCCGCTGGTACTCGGCTCGCGAGATCTCGATCGTGCCGAACTGCCGCATGTGGTCGCCCACGATGTACTGTGAGTCGAGCAGCACGAAGCCGCCGTGGCGCAGGCGTTCGACCAGGTGCACCAGGGCGACCTTGCTGGCGTCGCGCTCACGGTGGAACATGCTCTCGCCGGCGAAGAGCCCGCCGATCGCCACGCCATAGAGCCCGCCGACGAGTTGCCCCTCGCGCCAGCACTCCACACTATGGGCGTAGCCCATGCGATGCAAGGCCACGTAGGCCGGGATCATCTCCTCGCCGATCCAGGTTGTCTCACGACCGCGCCCTGGCTCAGCACAGGCGCGCATCACCGCCACGAAGGCGCTATCGTAGCGCACCTCGAAGCGGCCGCTGCGCACGGTACGCAGCAGGCGCCGCGGCGCGTGGAAGCTCTCCAGCGGAATGATCGCGCGCACCGTCGGCTCGTACCAGCCGATCGTGCCGTCATCATCGGCCATGGGGAAGATCCCCTGGCTGTAGGCCGCAATCAGCAACTCGGGTGTGAGCATAGAACCGCCGTGGCAGCGCCGCTATGCCGCGAGGCGCTTGATCCCGCTGGTGATGATCTGCACCGCCCAGGCCAGCAGCACCAGCGTGCTCACCAGGCCGGCCAGCACCACCCAGGGCTGGCCGTTGAGCAGCAGCGCCAGCCAGAGCGGCGCGCCAAGCAGCCCGTGCACCAGCACGCTCAGCAGCAGCGGCGCCGGGAGGATCGCCAGCAGCATGCTCGGCCAGGTGCTGCGCTGGACCGCCAGCAGCACGTAGAGCAGCCCGTAGGCGATCAGCGCCGACATGATTGCGGCCAGCAGCGGTGCCGTGAAGCCAGGGGGCAGCCGGCTCGCATTGTAGGCCCAGACCTGCGCCCGCAGCCCGAAGCTCTCGACCAGCAGGTAGCAGAGCAGAAAGACCATGTAGGTCACTACCCCGGTGATGGCATTGGGGAACCACCAGCGGGTTGTGTAGAGGTAGTAGACGACCAGCGCCGGCAGCGGGTAGTACCAGCCGGCGCCAAGCAAAACCTGAAGCGGCACCGGCTGGCCAAGCAGGATCTGCACGGTGGCCAGGTCGAGGTTGTAGTTCACGCCGTAGAGCACCCGCCACAGGGGCGAGGCGAGCGCGCTCACATGGCCGGCCGCCAGCGCGACGAGATAGATCGGCGTGCCGGCCACCCAGGCCAGGTAGGCCGCGGCCCCGTAGCAGCCGATCAGCAGGAGCGTTGCCACGAGTTCCATGCGCTACTCCCAGGCATACTCGCGGACCTGGCCCTGCTCCAGGGTGAAGAGCTGGTCGGTCAGGCCGTACGGGCGCTCCGCGGCGTCACGCTGGATCTGGTGGGCCACACTGGTGAAGATCGCTTCGTCCTCGTCCGAGAAGATCACCAGGAAGTCGCGATTGGGAATGCCGATCACCATGCGGCCCGGGAACTCGGTCCGCCAGCGATCGAGCAGCGCCGGGAGCAGCAGCCGGGTGGCGTCGAAGCCGTCGCGGGTATTGAAGATGATCAGGCGCTGTGGGCCTTCGCCGGTCACGGTGTAGCTGCCCTGCTCCTCGGTGCGACGGCGCAGGTTCTCCATCGCCTGGGCATGCAGTTCATGTTCGCCGATCTGCCAGCGCTCCAGGTGGTGCTCGTTGATGTAGGCCACGCTGCTTGGCTCGTCGATCACATAGGCGATGATCAGGTCGGCCAGGAACGGGCGATAGACGATCATCGGCAGCTTGCGTTCACGCACCTGCACCAGCAGGGTGATCGGCTTGAGCATGGGGTAGACCCGCTCGCGCAGTTCGTCGAAGCTGGTGATCGTGCGGGCGCTGTTGTAGTTGCGCAGTGCCTGGAGCAGCGTCTCGCCCACCGCCGCAAGCTGCGCGGGCTGCTGGCTATAAGCCGTGTAGAAGTTATCCAGGCTCACCGTGATCGTGCTCTCGCCCACCCGCAGGCGCATCGTTGTCCCCTCGCGCTCGAAGACCTCGATGTCGGCCTGGGCGCGCAGCAGCGCCTCCATCGCTTCGGCGAAGCCCGCGGGGCTGAGCAGCGGCGTATCGCTCATAGACCTATCCCGTCCAGGCCAGACTGCCAGCGCGCACGCAGGGTCGCGCCGTCCAGGATGAGGCGCGTCGCGCCCGCCGCGTGGATCTGCAGGCGGGGCTCGGCGGTCACCGTGCCGATGCGGGCGAGCGTAACCCCGGCTAGCGCCGCCTCGAAGGCCGCGCTGGCATCGGGTGGCACCTCGACGAGGAAGCGGCTTGGCGTCTCGCTGAACAGGGCGGCCATGATGTCCCCGCCGGGGGTCACCGCGGCCAGATCAAGCTGCAGCCCCAGGTCGCCGGCGATCACCATCTCGGCGGCGGCAACCGCCAGGCCCCCCTCGCTCAGGTCGTGGCAGGCGCGAACGAGCCCGGCCCTGATCGCCCGGTGGAGCGCGGCGAAGCTGTGCCGGGCGGCAGCCAGGTCAACCTGTGGCAGCGTTGCCCCGGCGATGGTCGCGCCCGTGATCGCCTCCAGGTGGCTGCCCAGCAGGTCTGCCCGTGTCTCACCGATCAGGTAGACAACATTGCCAGCGGTTTTCAAATCCATCGTGACGCAACGATCCACATCGGGCACGTGGGCCAGGGCGGAGATGAGCAGCGTTGGAGGGATGGCCACCCGCGTGCCGTCCGCCTCGCGATACTCGTTGTTCAGGCTGTCCTTGCCGGAGATGAAGGGGGTGCCGAAGGCCACGGCGGCATCGTAGCAGCCGGCGGCGGCGCGCACCAGGCCGGCCATCCGGTCGGGCTGCCGCGGATCGCCCCAGCAGAAGTTGTCGAGGATAGCGGTCCGCTCCGGGTCGCCGCCCACGGCCACGACGTTGCGCAGCGCCTCGTCCACCGCGGACAGGGCCATCCAGTAGGGATCATGACGGCCGTAGCGCGGGTTGATCCCGCAGCCGAGGGCCAGGCCCTCGCGCACGCGGGGCAGCGGCTGGAGCACGGCGGCATCGCCCGGGCCATCAAGGCGGGCGCCGACCAGCGGTTTGATCAGCGTTGCGCCACGCACCTCGTGGTCGTAGGTGCGCACGATGCGCTCCTTGGAGGCGATGTTGGGGTGGGCGAGCAGCCGGAGCAGCAACTCGTCCGCCGGCGCGCTGATCGGCGTCGCCGCAGCCGCCAGCGGTGCGTCCGGCGGCGCCCATCGCGCCTCGAGCACGCGCTGGGGGCGCCCATCGTGCAGGAAGGCCATCGCCAGTTCCACCACCGTCACGCCCTGGTTGGTGACACGCAACTGGCCATCGGCGGTGAAGCTGCCGATGACGCTGGCTGCCACGTCCTCGGCGGCGCAGAGCGCGAGCAGCGCTGCGACATTCGCAGGCGGCACGGCGAGCACCATCCGCTCCTGGGCCTCCGAGAGCCAGACCTCCCAGGGCTGGAGCCCGGCGTACTTGCGGGGCACGTGGCTGAGCTCCACGCTGGCGCCGCACGCGGCGCCCATCTCGCCCACCGCCGAGGAGAGGCCGCCGGCGCCACAATCGGTGATCGCCGAGTAGAGCCGTGCGTCACGGGCCTGCAGCAGCACATCGAGCAGCTTCTTCTCGGTGATCGGGTCGCCGATCTGCACGGCGCTGCCCACGGTGACCGCGGTCTGGTGGGTCAGTTCGATGCTGCTGAACGTGGCGCCGTGGATGCCGTCGCGCCCGGTCCGCCCGCCGAGCAGCACGATCGCGTCGCCGGGCTGCACGTTGCGCGGATGCAGGCCGCGGGGCGCGATGCCGAGGGTGCCGCAGTAGACCAGTGGATTGGCCGTGTAGCCGGGGTCAAAGAGCACGGCGCCATTGACGGTCGGGATGCCGAGCTTGTTGCCATAATCACGTACCCCGGCCACGACGCCGGTCGCGACGCGGGTGGGGTGCAGCACGCCGGGCAGCAGCGCCGCCGGCGGGGTGTCGGGCATGCCGAAGCAGAGCACATCGGTATTGGCGATCGGCTCGGCGCTCACGCCCAGCACATCGCGGATCACCCCACCGACGCCGGTATTGGCCCCGCCAAATGGCTCCAGCGCGCTGGGGTGGTTGTGGGTCTCGACCTTGAACGAGACCTCGTAGTCCGCGGTGAAGGCGATGATCCCGGCATTGTCCACGAAGGCGGAGCGCACCCAGCTGGCAGCGGGCAGGCTGAAGCCGGACCCCAGCAGGGTACAATGCTCGCGGGCAGGTTCCGGGCGCACAATGCGCTCCGTTGCGGCGATCAGGAAGGTTCTGATCAGGCTATCGATCACGAGTGTGTCGTCACGCTGCAGCAGGGCGTACGCCGGGTGGAGCGCAGGGTCCGGCCCTGCGCCGCGCTGCGTGGCGCGCGCCAGATCCTGGTAGTGTACGCGCGCCTTAAAGCTCTTGTGGCTGCAATGCTCACTCCAGGTCTGGGCGATCGTCTCAAGCTCGCCATCGGTGGGGTCACGGCCAAGGGCGGCGAAGTAGTCCCGGATAGCGCGCATCTCGGCCAGGTCGAGGGCCAGCACGCCCTGCTGGCTGATCTGCAGCAGCGCTTCGTCATCGGCATCGCGCAGGGGCACCCGCGCGACCAGGGGCTGTCCCTCCTCGGGGGGCGTGACCAGGCCGTGGTAGAAGGCCAGGCGCTCTGCGAGGCGCGTGCCAGGCGCATAGCTGAAGCTGGTCTGCACCAGGTCGATCGCCAGCTCAGCGGCGCGGGTCGCCGGGTCGCTGCCGGGGGGCAGCAGGTAGCGCCGCAGGGCGCGGGCCTGGGTGAGGCCGGGCAACTCCAGGCGGCGGGCGCCCTCCAGCACCATCTCGCCCTCGTTATCGGTGACCCCGGGGCGATAGGCGATCTCGAGCACCTGGCTCGCCTCGGGCAGCGGCTCGGCGGCCAGGGCAGCGCGCTCCAGCGCCGTCCAGGTCGCCTGTTGCACCACCGGGTCGTGCAACAACTCGGCCCCAAGGCGGGCAACGGTAGCGGGGCTGAGGGCCGGACCGGAGAGCAGATAGAGCGTGTGGACGGTCTCGCCACGGGCGGCGGGCGTGCGCGGGGCGACAGTCACCAGAAAATGGGGCATCACGGCTTCCTTCGCTGCGTTCTGGCGCCCGATTGTAGCTCATCGGCGCCAGATGCGTCAAGGCGCGCCTGTAGCCGCCCTTTCAGGGGTAGAGTTTCTGGCGGATAGCGTCCTGATGCGCTGCTTGCCCTCACCCCCCTCCCCCCCTCTCCCAGCCTGGGAGAGGGGGGTATGTTGTTGGCGTTGCGGTGCGCCAGCTTCGCTGGCGC
>JACAEO010000267.1 GCA_013388805.1 Chloroflexota bacterium | reverse complement strand
TTCCCACGCCGGGTGTGCGGGCGGGACGCCCGCGCACCCGGGTTTGCCAGCAGGATCGTGCAACGTCGTCGTGTCCGCCGGCAGATCCGGCACCACGAGCCAGCGCGCACCCGGGTTTGCCAGCAGGATCGTGCAACGTCCGCCTCCGGCGGATGGGGTGTGCAGCGGCTACGCCGCCCCACGCGGTGCGTTGTCTGGCGCTTGCCCCAGGGAGGTTGCCTCAGCCCGGTGCAAACAACCGGCTTCGAGCGCAGAGAATTCAGGTAGAATCAAGAGGAGTGGTCAGCGTTCGACAAGGAGCACAGCATGGCTGAGGATATGGTCAAGGCCGGTGATCTGGCACCCGACTTCGAGCTAGTGAGCGACAGCGGCGAGCCGGTCCGGCTCTCGCAGTTCCGCGGCAAGAAGGTGATCCTCTACTTCTATCCGAAGGATGATACCTCGGGCTGCACGACACAGGCCTGTTCGTTTCGTGATAGCTACCCGCTGATCGAGGAGAAGAACGCCGTCGTGCTCGGCGTCAGCCCCGACGGCGTGAAGTCACACCAGAAGTTCAAGACCAGGCACAATCTGCCCTTCACCCTGCTGGTTGATGATCAGCACGCTGTAGCCGAGGCGTACGGGGTCTGGGTCGAGAAGAACATGTATGGCAAGAAGTACATGGGCATCGAGCGCTCGCACTTTGTGATCGACGAAGAGGGACGCATTGTCGAGGCGGCCCGCAAGGTCAAGCCGGCGGAGAGCGCGCAGAGCGCGGTGGCTGCCCTCGGTTAGTGCGTTTCGTCCCGCCGATCGAGCAGCGCCGTGGTAGCGCAGGCGACCACCGCGTTGACCCCCAGGATGGTCTGGTAGACGCCTCTGGTGATTGCCGTCTGGATCTGCGCGATCCCCCGGGCGGGCGCGGCCAATGGGCCGAGCAGCCCGAGGGGCGCGTAGACCTGGCCCATGATCGCCAGGTGCGCTTCGGCGATCGCGCCGACGGTGGCGCCAACCGCGTCGGTGGTAAGATCGGCCGCGCCCCGGAGCTGCCGCAGCGTCTCAGGCTCCATCGAGCACTCCTTCCGCGCCGGCACACCACCGGCGAATCTGCTGGTACACCGCCGGGTCGCGGGCCAGCCGCAGGTGGCCGGTCCGCGGGAAACAGACAATCTGGTCGGGCAGGATGGGATCGGGGCCTGTGCCGTCGGGCGGGGTCGTGGGCATCCGTGGCACCAGCACCAGCCCATCGCCAAGCAGAATCGATGCGAGGTGCTGGGGATCGTCGCCCAGCGTGCCGACGACCAGGTAGTGTTGCGCGGTCATCAACCAGGGCACGACCTGCTGCGGCACAGGCTCCTCGGCGGGGTGGTGGCCGTGCGCATCGACGAGCGGGGCCGCACGCAGATCCTTGATGCCCTGACTGCGCAGATTGAAGATGTCACCGATGAGCCTGGTGATCGGGTTAGGTACGGCAGTGAGCACCTCGGCAGCGATGTGGCTGAGCAACGCCAGGGGCGCGCCGTCGTGGGGGCTGCCCAGGTAGAACACCTGGCGAACGTGCCCGACCCACGGCGCCTGGTGTTGCGCGGCATCGTGGCAGGCGTATCTGATCACCAGCCCGCCCATGCTATGGCCGATCAGGATGAGCTCGTCGACCGGTAACGGATAGGCCTCGACCAGGTCAGCCAGCAACGTGGCCAGCTGCCGGCCATTCTCGGCGATGGCCAGCCCGCTGTTGTAGCGCACGAACAGCGGCGTATAGCCAAGGTCGGCCTGGAGCGCCGCGCCATAGCTCGTCTCGCCTGCGGGTCGCGCCGGGTCCGGGTAGGTCCAGACGTCCTCGTTGCAGCCGAGGCCATGGACCAGGACGCAGAGTCTGGTGGTGGGGTGGGGGTGGGCCTGGAGGATCGCCTCGCGCTGCAGAGGTAGCGGGCGATCGTGGTGATAGAAGGCCATGGCGATGCCGAGGCCGTTCTGACGGGCATGCAGGTAATCGCCGACGGCGCCATTGACGATACTCTGGGCCCAGCTCGTCCAGGACGTGGCGCCAGGGGGGGCGGGCGGCGGCTGGTCGGCCACAGACGATCCTCCTTACACAACACGGAGGCGCAGGGTTGCCCCTCGCCTCCGCATCGGCCTGGCGCGGTGACCCGCAGCCACAACGATCAATTAGTAGCGATCGCGCCGACCACCGAAGCCGCCCCGGCCTCCCGAGCTACGGCTATTCGAGGGCTTGTCCTCGGCTTCGTTGACGCGCAGATTGCGCCCGTCAATCTCCCGGCCGTCGGTCGCGCGGATAAGCGCGCCGATATCGTCCGTCTCGATCTCGACAAAGCCGAAGCCACGCGAGCGACCGGTGTCCCGGTCACTGATCACGCGCGCGCTCTGAACATTGCCGTGACTGGCGAAGATATCGCTCAGTTCGGCATCACCGACGCTCCAGGGCAGATTTCCAACAAACAACTTGACGTGCATGGAACTACTCCTCTGCGCTCCTGCGCAGTACTGGCGGAGAACAGCGCTGCTGCTCCCGCGATCAACACATCGACATCTCGAACGGCCGGTGGCCAGACAGTCTCGCTGGCACGCTCGCTCCGGCGACCACAACAACAACATGCTTCGAGCGACGAAGTGCGACCGTGGGACCAGGAGAGTGGAGGAGGAGGGGTCTCACAGCAGATGATGTTGGCGTACTGTATGAGTATACCACGTCTCTGACAGATAGCAAGGTGCAATCTGGTACCATTTTCTTTCCTATCGGGGCAGTTCGATCCGTGCTATGCTGTAAGGAATGGGAACCAGCCTGTTCCCACAGCTCGTCACCCGCTGCTGCTCCTCCTCCTGTTCCTCCCCGGATACTGTCCAACAGCTTGAGCGCCACGATGGCGTTGAACCTGTCATGTTCATGTTTCTCAGAGGCAAGCCAGACTCATCAGAGCTGACTGGTCGTTGCCCCGATGGCACGCAAACGAAAGGACCGGGCCATGGCTGATTCAACGAAGCGCACCGTGCGCAAAGGGCGTGTCTATCCTATGAAGGTTGCGGACGTGGAGTACCGGGCATTCATCTGGCAGTCAGGCAGCGGGTTCTGCGGGCGGCTCGAGGATCAGCCACAGGTTGCCCTGTGCCGGGGCCGTACCGTTGTTGCGGTGCGTAATCAACTCAGCGCGGCACTGCTGGCGCTTCAGGCCCAGGATCTGAAATGATGCACGATCTGAGTCGCGTCAAGCTCATCCAGGGCGGCATGGGGGTCTACGTCTCCAACTGGCGATTGGCACGCGCCGTTGCCAGCGAGCAGCGCGGCGCAACGGCCGGTACCGTCTCGGGCACCGCGCTCGATGTGGTCTACGTGCGACTGCTGCAACTTGGCGACCCGGGGGGACACGCGCGCCGAGCCCTCGCCGCCTTTGACCGGACCTTCGGGGTCACCATCGGGCAGCGGATCTGCGAACGCTATTTCGTGGACGGTGGCAAGGCGCCCACGGCGCGCTTCAAGAGCTCACCGATGGTGGCGGTGCGGGGTCAGGTTGGCGGGCCAGCGAGCGCCACGATCGACGGCACGATGACCCTGCGGCTGGACCCGGCGGTGATCGAGTTGCTGATCGCCACCGCCTTTGCCGAGGTCTGGCTCGCCAAGGAAGGGCATCGTGGCGCGATCTTTATGAACTTTCTGAACAAGATCGAATTGCCACTGCCATTTGTCATGTATGGCGCGATGCTCGCCGGCGTGGATGGGGTCGTGGTCGGCGCCGGCAATCCGGAAGGCCTGCCTGCCCTCTGCTCACGCCTGGCGCAACACGAGCCGGTGCAGCGTGACCTCGCCGTGCTGTACCAGGGCGCCGGCGAGCGATTCGCACTGGCCTTTGACCCCCGCCAGGTCGGTGATGGCGCGCTGGCCCACCGCCCGCTCAAGCGGCCGGCCTTCCTGGCCATCGTCACCCTGCCCGAACTGGCCCAGGCCCTTGCGGCAAGTGCGAGCGAGCCCCCCGATGGACTGATTGTGGAGAACCACACCGCCGGCGGCCACAATGCAAACCCGGTCGGGCCGCTGCACTGCGACGAAAGCGGCCAGCCGATCTATGGGCCCCGCGATGCCGCCGACCTTGCGGCGATCCGCGCGGTGGGCCTGCCATTCTGGCTGGCTGGCGGCTATGGCAGCCGCGAGCAGCTGCAACTGGCGCTGGACATGGGCGCAACCGGCATCCAGGTTGGCTCGGCTTTCGCCCTGGCCGAGGAGTCCGGCATGCGCGCCGAGTATCGGTCGGCGATCTTCGAGGCCCTGCGGAGCGGTATCGATGATGCGTCCCTGGTGCGCACCACCCTGGTGTCACCCACCGGCTTCTCGTTCAAAGTCGTGCAGATCGCCGGCACACTCGCCGACCAGGAGGTGTTCACGCAGCGCCAGCGCATCTGCGACATCGGGTTGCTCCAGCAGGTGGGGGTGACGGCAGCCGATGACCAGGGCACTCGCTCGCTGTTTCAGCGCTGCGCTGCAGGGCCGGTCGAGGGCTACCTCGGCAAACGGGGGCTGGTGCGCAATACCGAGGAGCGGCGCTGCCTGTGCAACGGGCTCCTGGCCTGCGTTGGCCTGGGCCAGATCAAGGAGCACGATGGCCAGTTCAGCGAAGAACCTGCCATTGTGACGCTGGGGGGCCAGCTGGACGGGGTTCGGCGCCTGTCGCGCAACGGCCAGGTCCGTTACTGGGCCAGGGATGTGGTGGCCGATATTCTGGGGCCATCACCCGACGTGCTGGCGCCGGGCTAGGCGGACGAGCGGGGCGGCGCACATGCTATAATCGCCGCTGGAATTGCCGGGATCCTGCGGGCAAACCCGGGTACGCGGGCGGGACAGCCGCACATCCGGCGTGGGCAAAACGGCGTTTGCCAGCAGGATCTTGCCAGGTGATGACCGGGCGCGGTGCCCGGTCAAACGGGCGGGACACCGTGCCTGTGCAGCGGTCGCCCCAACCCAGTTGGCGAGCGCCAGTAGCGTGAGCGATGCCGTGAACAAGTCAGGGCCAGGGGGCCGGCACCTGCCAGCCGTGGGGCAGCGTGCACCCTGGCTGCGCCCGCTGCTGGCCGCCCTGTTTGAGCTCGTCTGGTGTGGCGGGCTTGCCCCGGTTCTGGTGGTGCTGGCCTTCGTGCTCAGCGGGCTGGCCTACCAGGCGCCCGTCGCCGGTCGCGAGTCACTTGCGGCCAGCCCCACCCCGTTGCGGCTGGGCGGCGTCTACCGCCCTGAGGCGGCCACGCACGGCTTCCAGCGCTGGACGACCGGGCAGGCGCGCATTGTGCTGCCCGGCGTGGGCCCCGGCCCGCAGATCGTGCAACTGCGGCTGTTCGGCGGCGCCGAGCCCGGCGCGGGGCGCAGTCTGCGCATCGCCATCCCGGGCCGGACCCTGGTCGAGGCCGAACTGCACCCCCACTGGCAGGAGTTGCGGCTGGCACTGCCCGCCGGCGCCGCCGACCGCGCCAGCGGCGACCTGACGCTCCTGATCGCGACCGAGACGTTCGTTCTCCCCCCCGACGAGCGCGCGCTGGGCGTCTCGCTCGCCTGGATCGAGGTGCGCCCCGCCGGCAAGGTCTGGGCGCTACCCCCGCTGGAACCGGCCGTCGAACTGGCCCTGGTGCTGCTGCTCAGCCTCTGGGCGCTGCGCCTGATCGGCTTGCCCAGCCGCGTCGCCGCGCTGCCTACGCTGTTCCTGCTGGCATTCTTCAGCGGCCTGCTGGCCGGCTGGCCCGGCGGCGCCCTGAGCCTGCGCATGCAGGCTGCTCTGGGCCTGCCGCTGCTGCTCCAGGTGTTGCCGCTCAGCCTGCTGCTGGCTCTTGCCCTGCGCATCCTGGTGCTGCGCAACGCCCCGCGCCCTACCGGGCTCGCCGCGCCGACGATGCTCCGCCTGGCCGTGTTGCTGATCTTCACCCTGCGCCTGGCGGGGACACTCCACCCCCAGTTCATGGTGATCGACCAGGGGCTGCGCGCCAACCAGTTGCTGATGATCGCCGCCGGCCAGGAGCAGCAGGTCCGGGAGCGGCTGGAGCAGCAGTTTGAATGGGGTACGCGCGAGCCGGTGCCCTACAGTCTGCTAACCTACTACCTGCTGCTCCCGCTCACCGCGATCTGGCCGGCGCGTGGCGAACTGATCGCCGCAGTCAAGATGGTGACGGCCCTGCTGGAGGCAACGCTGCCGCTGCTCATGCTGACCCTGCTGCGCGGCGGCCCTCAGCGCCTGGCCGGGGCGGCCTGGGGCGGCCTGGTCTACGCGGCCCTGCCGGTTGGTTACCTCTTCTTCCACGACGGCAGCTTCCCGACGACGATCGGCATCTGGCTGACGATGCTGGCCCTGGTCGGGGTGCAGTGGCTGGTCGCCCCCTGGCTCACGCCCGGCGCCACACGGGCCGCTGGTGGGCCACTGGTCGCGCCCGGGTCGCCAGCAACGCAGGGGCAGCGGCGAACTGGCCGGCAGTGGCTGGTGCGCAGCGGGCTGGCAACGCTTGCGCTGGCGCTGGCGACGGGCGCGTATGTCACCCACGTCGCCTTCGTGCCCTTCGTGGGCGCAACGCTGGCCAGCAGCCTGGCCCTGCTCGGCGGGGCGGCGGGCCGGCGAGCCAGCCGCCCCGTGCTGCTCAGCGTGCTCCTCGGGCTGCTGCTCGCCTGGGTATTCGTCTACGGCAGCTACACCCTCACCCTGGTGCAGCGCACCATTCCGAGCTACCTTGGCCTGATCGCCAGTGAGGGCAGCGTCGGGCGCGACACCGAGGCCTTCTTCGGCACCCCGATCAACAGCTTCAGCCAGCACCTGGCCGCCCACTTCCGGGTCTGGCCGGTCTTGCTCGCCGGAGCGGCCCTGGTGGCCCTGGTCAGCAACTGGCGCACGCGCTTCGTCACCCATCTGGGCCTGGCCTATGCCGCCCTGTTCGTCGCCACCTCGCTGGCCGAGCGCTGGTTCGGGCTCTGGAACAAGCACATGGTCTTCGTGGCGCCGGTCGTCGCCCTGCTGGCCGGGATCGGCCTGGCCTGGCTCTGGCGCCGGGGGTGGGGTGGACGCCTCGTCAGTGTGACCTTGCTCGCACTGCTCTTCTGGGAGAGCCTGATCGCCTGGGGCAACCGGGTACTGTGGTACATCATCCCGCCCAGCGCGTTGTAATACCATTTCCGATTGCAGATTTTGGATTGCAGATTGCCGCACATGGCGTCACGATGAGTGATGACGGCAACGACAATGCGGAACTGCCAACTGGATTTGGTATAACACCTCGTGGGGCAGCGCAGCCGCCCCACACCCCACTCCGTCAGCATCCGCCGCGCGCCCGCCGCCGCCCTGGCAACGGATTGATGCGCACCCCGTAGGCCCACGACGCGCTCATCGCTGCTGGCGCTCCAGGGCCAGCAGCGCCCGCTTGCGCTCGAGACCCCAGCGAAAGCCCTGGAGCTGGCCGTCGCTGGCCACGGCGCGGTGGCAGGGCACCACCAGGGCCACCGGGTTGGCCGCGCAGGCCCCACCCACCGCCCGGGCCGCGCCTGGCCCCAGGCCGAGGCCCTCAGCGATCTGCCGGTAGCTACGGGTCTCGCCGTAGGGGATGGCGCGCAACGCCTCCCAGACCCGGCGCTGGAAGGGCGTGCCGGGCAGATCGAGCGGCAACGCGGGGCATGGCCCGCGACCCGCGAGGTAGGCCGTCAGCGCCGCGGCGATGGCGGCGAGCCCGCCATCGTCGCGCAGGAGCTGCGCCTGCGGGGCGGCGCGGCGCAACTCCTGCAGAAGGCCGGCATCGTCGTCAGCGAGGCCGATCAGGCACAGCCCCCGCGCGCTTGAGGCCACCAGCAGCCGCCCCAGGGGGCTATCGACGATCGTGTAATGCACACGCCCTCATTACAGGCTCACCAGCAAGACCCCCAGCAGGACCGCCGCCACGCCGGCCCACTGGACCGAGGCGAGGCGCTCACGCAGCAGCACCCAGGCGAGCAGCACGGTGACCGCGCTGAAGATCGAGGCCAGGGCCGTGACAACGCTCACATAGGCCGTGGCGATGCCAGTATTGTAGGCCAGAAAGCCGAGTGTATCGAGCGACGTGGCAAGCACCGTCAGCCAGGCGAGCCGGGGCGTAAGGGGCGCCGGGCGCTGGCGCCGCCAGAGCAGCGCCACGACGGCGACGCCACCGGCCATCACCCGGCCGATGAGGATGGGCCAGGCAACACCCAGGCCCTCGGTCACCGGGCGCAGCAGGTAGAAGAAGACCCCGTAGGCGAGGGCCGCGCCCAGGGCCTCCGGCACGCCCGCCAGCGAGACGGGCGCGGCCCCGGGGGCCCGCGAGACCACCACCACGCCGGCCATGACCAGCGCCACCCCGGCGAGGGTCAGGGGCGCCAGGCGCTCGCCGCCCAGCAGGGCCAGCGTCGCCGTCACCACCGCAAAGCTTGCAGCGATTGGCGAGACGATCATCACCGTGCCGACGGCCAGCGCCCGGTAGAGGAAGAGCGTCCCGGCCACATTCAGCACGTTCACCGCCACAGCCAGCGCCCAGAGCTGCGGATCGAGCGGCGGCAGGTCGCGGCGTACCAGCAGCACCAGGCCAATCGCCCCGATGCCGGCCGCCTGCACATACAGCATGGTAGCCAGCGGCCCGCTGGTACGCGAGATGCGGCTCAACACGAAGTCGCCACCGCCCCAGCCAAGGGCCGCCAGGAGCCCGAAGAGGATCCCCATCAGCGCCTGCTCCCGCGATCATACCCCACCCGAAAGGCCAGCGCCACCACCAGCGCAACCAGCCCCAGGATGATCAGACACTCGATCCAGCCGATAGTCATGGTGAGGATCCTACAGACTACGTATGGCCTCGCCCAGGCGGCGCACGCCCTCACTGATGCGGTCCGGGTCGCTGTGCGAGAAGTTGAGGCGCAGCGTATTGGCCCCACCGCCCCGCGGATGAAACGGCGCGCCGGGCACGAAGGCCACGCCCGCGCGACGGCCCGCTCGAGCAGTGCGGCGGCATCGAGGATGGCGGGCAGGGTCAGCCAGAGAAACATCCCCCCGTCCGGCCGCGTCCAGCTCAGCTCAGCACCTGGTCGCCGGGGAGCTGCAGGCCCAGCGGTTCGAGCCAGCCGGCGACCAGCTCGCGCAGCGGCCCATAGCCTTCGGTGGGGCCATACTGGAGCGCGGCCAGCGGCGCATCGGCGATGGCGCGCTCGGCAGCCACACAGAGCTCCTCGGCAGGGAACAGCTCGGGTGCGGGCAGGCCCCCGGCGAAGGAGATCATATCTGGCTGCGCAGTGAGCTGCAACAGACAGTATACCCTGAGCCACGGATCCTGAGGTTACGTCACGGCCTGGTCCAGGGCCACGTCAACGTCGTCCGCCCGGCGACTGACGCCGCGGGCTCGCCGCTGCACAGCCCGCCGGCGCGGGCGCGACCGGCCACGCAGCTGGCCTTCGCACCAGGAGCCGGGGCGCGGACGATCAACCGGACGTTGACGGAGCCCTGCACCCTCGTCGCGGCGGCTAGCGGGCGAGGACTGCGCTACAATGGTCTCCAGGAGAAACCGTTGCCATGATCGAGCGTATCGACCAGCTCCATGCCCGGCTCCAGTTCACGATCGCGGGCCTGCTCGTCCTGCTCCTGGTGTGGGGCCTGGTCTGCGCCTGGCGCAGCCAGGTTGGTCAGGGCTACCGGGCCGCACTCTGGGTAGCCCAGTTACTGATTGGCGCCCAATGTCTGCTGGGCGCTATCCTGCTGGCGCGCGCGCCGGCTGCAGCGGGCGGCCTGGCGCTCCACATCGTCTACGGCGTCGTGGCGCTGCTCGGCCTGCCGGGCGCACTGGCCTACAACCGGGGGCGCGGCGGCCGCTGGGAGGCGCTGATCTTCGCAGCCGTCTGCCTATTTCTGCTGGGGGTGGTCATCCGCGCCTTCGAGACGGCGCAGTAGCCAAGAACAACGCCGCCACGCTTCTGCGTAGCGGCGAACAGTCTGGCTGGGGGACAGGGACTCGAACCCCAACTACCTGAGCCAGAATCAGGCGTTCTACCTTTAAACTATCCCCCAACGGATGCGATATTGTGGTGCCGAAGGTGGGATTTGAACCCACACGAGGTTACCCTCACTACGCCCTGAACGTAGCGCGTCTGCCAGTTCCGCCACTTCGGCACGTGGATGCAGCGCATCGTGGCGCATTATACGCCGGGGGCGCGCTTTTGTCAAATCGCGTGAGGGTACACTGGCGGCAACGCCGGCAGCATACCCTCACGCTGACCGTTCGAGGATGGGGAGCTAGCGTTCGGCGAGCAGCATCGCGATGTAGTTCAGGGTGGCGCGGCGCGCCTGGGGATGGAGCTGGCGCCAGAGGCCGAGCAGCGTGAGCTCATCGGCGGTGGGCGCCGTAGTGGCAGGGGCAGGCGGGACGGGGGCAAAGCCCTGCACCACGGGAACGCCGGTGGGCAACGCCTCGGCGGCTTCGCGCGGCGCCTGGGGTGCTGCGGCCAGGGCGTGCTCCTCGGCAGATGGTGCAGCCGGCGCGACGGCGCCCCCGTGCTGGACCACGGTATTGGCGACAATGACCCGTGCAATCTCGTATGACGGCACATCAAGCACCTCAGCCAGGCGCCGGGCCTGGTCGGCGTCCGGCAGGGTCTGACCACTGAGGTAGTTGCGCAGCGCGCCATCGCTGATCTTGGTCTCACGGGTGAGCCTGGCGCGCGAGAAGCGGCCCGCCTGCATCTGGGCGCGGAGCCAATCGCCAAATTCCGGCGCAGCCTCAGGCAGGATCTGCATCCGCTCCCGCACCTCGTCCACCGGCATATGCAGCGCGCTGCCGATCAACTCCAGCGTCTTCTGGCGTGGGCGCTGCGAATTGCCGTTGATAAACTGGCGCAGCGAGATCGCGCCAATGTGGACCGTCTCGGCGAAATCGCTGATCGACTGCCCGTTCTGCATCGCGGCGTGGAAGAGCAACACGGAAAGCGGTGTGCGATCGGGAATCATACCGTTGTCAGACATTGACATACTCCTCTGAGCCACAAACCGTCTGTCGAACACCGTGCGTGGCAACCAATGTCGCGATGTGCTGCACGTGAAAAATGCCGGAATATCGCGGCCTGGCAGCGCGAACTGTCTGAAGTATACGCCAGGCGACCTATCTTGTCAAGTTTGCTTGCATGTAATGCCTGTCAAAACACCATGGTGATGTGCTGATCGAGCTAATTCCAGGAGGGTGCCGTGCCCCGGTGAGTGATACAGTGTCGTGGACGGGGAGATTGTCCGGCGAAGCGCGAGCTGTGGTACAATAGCGCCGGCTGCATCAAAGGTGACGCAGTCGCCAATCACCTCCCAGCTGAAAGTGGGCCACGCCCAATGACCATCCCTCGCTCCCCGTTGACGGTTGAAGACCTGTACGATCTGGCCTGGCTCGAGGATGTGCGCATCAGCCCGGACGGCCGCGATGTTGCCTATGTCCAGGTCACGGTCGATCGGCAGGCCAACGGCTATCGCCGGGCCATCTATCTGGCGCCCAGCGATGGGCGCCCGCCGCGACGTTTCAGCGCCGGCAGCCACCAGGACCGGCAGCCGCGCTGGAGTCCGGACGGCAACCGGCTGGCCTTTGTCTCTGAGCGTGACGATCGGCGCGGACAGATCTACCTGATCGCCCGCGACGGCGGCGAGGCCCAGCAACTCACCGCCCTGCCCAACGGCGCGAGCGACCCGGCCTGGAGCCCCGACGGGCGGACGCTGGCCTGTCTCTCGCCGGTCAGCGAGGAGGAGCGACAGCGCGAGGACGCGGGCGAGACAGCAGTGCCGCCCGCCAGCGCCTGGGAGGCGCGGCGGGCCCAGGAGCAGCGCGCGTACGACGAGGAGCGCCGCGCCGACCCACGGGTCATCACGCGCCTGCCCTATCGCAGCGGCACCAGCTTCTTCGACGAACGGCGGCGCCACGTCTATCTGATCGACGTGCCCGCAGGCGATGTCGAGGCGCTGCCGAGCCCACGCCGCATCACCGACGGCGACCTGCACTACGGCCCACCCGCCTGGATGCCCGATGGAGCATCTTTGCTCACCACTGCCACCCGCGACCCCGAGGCCGACTCACTCTTCGCCTTCTACGATGTGCTGCGCGTGCCTGCCGCTGGCGGCCCGCCCGAGCCCCTCACCGCCGCCGGCTTCTCCTACTTCGACCCACAGCCCTCGCCCGACGGCAGCAGGATCGCCTTCTGTCGCCTGCGTGAGGACCGGCTCCTCGCTGAGGGCACGCGCGTGGCCATCATCCCTGCCAGTGGCGGCGAGATCGCCGACCTCACCGCCCACACCGATCTCAACGTCGAGCACTTCCGCTGGCAGCCCGACAGCAGCGGCGTGCTCTTCTCCGCGGGCTGGCACGGCGATACCCACATCTATGGCATCGGGCTCCCCGGCACAGCCAGCCACCGGCTCGGCGAGACGCTCGTCGGCGGGCGGCGGATCGTCAGCGAGTTCGATGTGGCCCGCGACGGCGCGATCGCCTTCATCGCCGGCGCCCCGGACGGGCCCTGCGATCTGTTCTTCCGCAGCGCGGCAGGTGCTGAGCGCCGGCTCACGCAGATCAACGAGCGCCTGCTCAGCCAGCGGATCGTCGTTCCGATCGAGAGCATGCCCTACCAGGCCCCCGATGGCGAGCAGGTGCAGGGCTGGGCGCTCTATCCGCCCGGCTTCGTGCACGACGCCGCCGATGGCCCGCGCTACCCGCTGGCGGTGTACATCCACGGCGGGCCGCATACCATGTGGGGGCCAGGCTTCCGCAGCATGTGGCACGAGTGGCAGGTCGCAGCCGCCGCCGGCTACATCGTCTTCTTCTGCAACCCCCGCGGCAGCGACGGCTATGGCGAGCAGTGGCGCGATGCCATTCGCGGGCGCTGGGGTGAGGCCGACGCCCCCGATATCCTCGCCGGCATCGATGCGCTGCTCGCCGGCGGACGCATCGACCCGCAACGCATCGCGGTCACCGGTGGCTCCTACGGCGGCTATATGACCGCCTGGCTCCTCGGCACTACCGATCGCTTCGCCTGCGGGGTGGCGGCCCGTGGCGTCTACAATCTGATCTCCCAGCACAGCACCTCTGATGCCCACGAGTTGATCGAGATTGAGTTCAATGGCTACCCGTGGGAGCTCGCCGAAGAACTGTGGGATCACTCGCCGCTGGCCCACGCCCACAAGATCAATGCACCACTCCTGCTGCTGCATAGCGAGCTCGACTACCGCGTGCCGATGAGCGAGGCTGAGCAACTCTTCGCCTTCCTGCGCCGCCAGAAAAAGACGGTCGAACTGGTGCGCTACCCCCGCGAGGGCCACGAACTGACCCGCAGCGGCGAGCCCGAGCATCGCGCCGACCATATGCGCCGGACCCTGGCCTGGTTCGATCGGTACTGCAACCAGTCTGCCGCAGGCTGATCCTATGCCACCCCCACGGTAAGCCTATACCGTTGCGCACGCAATAGTTTACGAGCGTATTACTGCCAAATCACATTTCAATCCAGCGCCGAGTTGCTGCACTTGCACAATATTTGCAATTAATCTGAAAAAAGGACTTCTCAAATGTACGTTGCTGTGGTACACTGCGGGCCACAAGCAGCGTCACGTAGCCGCGAGAGTTTCCCCGGATCCCGACGGTCTCCCCGGCCCGCACGACCTCCACGCCTGAGGCACAGCACGGGACGTTGTTCGGCCGCTCCATGCCAGACGAGGCGTGGTGTGGGCGGCACACCACATGGCGTGGTCTGGAGTGAGGAGCGCAGGGGTTCCCTGCCATTGCTGTGTTTAGGCGGCGGCCTGACACGCAGGAGTTGGACCGGAATGCAAGTGAAGCTCTTTGTCGGTAACCTGGCCTGGAGCGTCGACGACCAGATGCTGGAGGAAGTCTTCAGCCAGCACGGCGATGTTCAGAGCGCCCGCGTTATCCACGACCGCGACACCGGTCGGTCGCGCGGGTTCGGGTTTGTTGAGATGAACGTCGACGATGTTTCCTCGGTGATCCGCGCAACCGATGGCCTCGCGATTGCTGGCCGTCCGATCAGGGTCAACGAGGCCGAAGACAAGGGCGGCTTCCGCGGCCCACGCCGCGATAGCGGCGAACGCGGCGGCTTCGGCGGGGTCCGCCGCTACTAGCCACGGCTGCGAACTGGATCCGCCTCGGCCAGTTCGTTTTGCTCGCCTGCTCTCCCCCCTGTCTGGCGACAGGGGGTTTGTATACTACGGCTGACAAACCCGGGTGCGCGGGCATCTCGCCCGCGC